>JAFDXG010000064.1 GCA_018268105.1 Bacteroidota bacterium
AAAAATGGTTGGTGACATTATGGAATAAAATACTTTTATTGCATTTATCAACTAAAAGAGGAAGCAGGCTCTGCTGGAGAGCAACCTGCCAGCAATTAAGTTGATGCTGTTACAATAAAGAAAAGAGACTGTTTTTAGCAGTCTTTTTTTTATTTATTGGGTAGCCCAATGGCTTAAAAAAACTCAAAGCTTGGATTTGTTGTTGAAGTAGATATACCACTTAATGAAGTTGATACGATGCTCCTTTGTTAAGCCACGGTGTAAATCCAAGTGGTTTTTTAAGTGCCCAAAGTAAGACTCTATGCTATTGGTTGTTTTAGGTATTTTATCATTATCTAAATACCAAAACATATTCGGCAAAGCCCGTTTTATGGTAAGAAAAGAACGGCGTATAAATTTATGCTTATACCAGTACCTTCCCGTTTCCGGCTTGAATGATTTTTCACTTAAAAAGACTTTATACTTGAGTTCCCACTGTTGTAATTGCTGTATAAAATACTGCCTGTCATTGTGTGTTTTTATTAAATGAATATAGCCTGCCAAAGTCCTTAATTCTTTACCGGCATCGTACATGGGATTGGCTGTAAGCCACAACAGGCACATTCTCTGGATGTGTACCAGGCATCGTTGCACCAGTACCTTAGGCATTACTTTTTTAATAGCTTTCAGTGTTGCTTTATGACCATCGGTAGTAATGCTGTCTATCTGCAGGCCAAGCTTCAAAAGGTTTTCTAAATCTTCCTTAATCTCCTCATATCGTTCAGCATCTGAGAAACGGAAAAGTTGGGTGTAGCTTAGTAAATCATCCTGATAACATACCACACAAAACCGTTTGAAGTAAGTGGCATCTACCCGTAAATAAACATTGTCGTGATGGATAATTGGCGTTACAGGTGCTTTAGATAAGAAGTAGTAGAAGGTTCGTTGCAGGGTATCTTTTGACAATTTACTATCTCGTTGCAGGGTCTTATACGTTTGTCTTTCCAGCACCCATTTTTTAAACCATATAAACCGGTTCTCAATACTTTGAAGTTTATCATTGCTGGTAAATAGTAAGCCGCAATTTTTGCATTTAAACCGTTGCTTATTGTGTCGTTTTCCCCAACCTATTACATCTAACGATGAACAGCTCCAACAGCGCTTTTTTTAAATTTTTCATACACAAAAAAAGCTATGTGAAACGACTTTCACATAGCTCTCTTCAAAATCAATACAGTATTAGATCTTAGCAGATTTTACCAACCATTTTTCAGTATTATACCTACAATATGCCACAAATGCACGAATGTATTAATTCGTGCATTCGCGGCTCTTGTATTTATCAATATACTGCTTCCAAATAATTGCCCCTTATCTCCCGCCGGTTAGTTCAGTAATAGGTTGCCCTATACATCCGCTTGGCATTTGCAGGTGCAAAAGAGCTGCGAGCGTAGCTGAAATATCTGTCATGCCGGTAATGCGGTTGGTGTATCCAGGCTTAATTTTCCATCCCATCCATACCAGGGGTATGTGTGCATCGTAAGGATACCAGGTGCCATGAGTAGCACCTTTAATGCTTCCTCCTTTCCATGTGGGTTGGGGTATTACCATAAAGTCGCCGCTGCGCTTCATATTATAACCTTTGATCAGCATATTTTTTATCAGATCCGGAATAGGAGCAGTGGAAAGGGAGACAACGGGTAATACCATTGCGATACCCTTAACTTTCATTAATAGAGATGTAATTGTTTTTTCAACTGTTGAATGATCAATATTTTTCCTGTCAAACTCTTCCCAGTTCATATACAACTGGTAGTTGGCAAATGAGAGGATTGGATTTTCTATACCAAATTGTTTTTGCAATGCTGCAACCACCGGTTTTGCAAATTCATCATCGGTAATGGCGCCTGAAGGCATTTTGTTTTCAAGATAGTAACCCGGAGATTCAGATACAGCATGATCTGCAGTAATGAAGAATAAATAATTGTTTTTACCAAAACGTTTGTCGAGATAATTAAAGAATGCAGCCAGGTCTTTATCCAGTCTGAGGTAATCGTCCTCCTGTTCGATTGAGTTAGGTCCATAAGTATGTCCTATAGCGTCAGGACTCGAAAAGCTGATAGCAAGAAAATCAGTAAAGTTTCCCCCGCCTAAGTTGTAACCTTCAATGGCTGCTTTTGCGAAATCAAAGGTGATTGAATTGCCATGTGGTGTGTTAACGATTGCCCCGAAATTCTTGCCTTTGAATTGTTTTAGTTTGTGCGGAAAAACAGGTTTAGTATCGCCATTGGCGGTATTTTCGTAAGCTTTATCGTCTGCAGTACTCAATGTATAAGTATTGATCGGGTACAAGGTTTCCCAATCTTTGTCAAGATAAGAATCAACTGCACCTTTTGCATTAAATCGTTTGGCCCATTCCGGTAGATCATTCATGTAATAGCTGCTGGATACAAAATGACCGTCTTTCCGGTTAAACCAGAAAGCAGCGGTAGCTGCATGACCGGCGGGCAGGATGGATGCCCTGTCTTTTATGGCCACACCTACCGTTTTGCTTTGATAATTAGAGGCAATCCGCAATTGATCGGTAATGGTAGTTGTAAGGTTGTTATGAGGGGATTGACCTGTTGAGTTACCTTCGGAGCCTATTAACTGAGTAGATTCATCATCCACACAGCCAATGTTCTTTCCTTTTTCGCGGTCAAACCAGTCGTTACCCACAATGCCATGTATGGCAGGCACAGAACCGGTATATACGCAGGTATGCCCGCAGGCAGTAATGGTAGGTGAATAATCTATCATGGTATTCTCACAAGAGAATCCCTCTTGTAATAATCTTTTAAAGCCACCTTCTGAGTACCTGTTTTGAAAGCGGTATAGATAGTCCCAACGCATCTGGTCCACCATCATGCCTACTACAATTTTAGGTTTGTTTTCCGTTGGAGAAGATTTCTTTACTGTTTGAGCTTGTGCTGTGCATACTGCGAACAAAAATAATCCAGCGAGGATGGTTTTGATATTCTTCCAATTCATTATAAAAATAAATTTAGTGTATGTTGTTTATGAATAAAATTGCTTTCTTTGGTTGAACATACCCATTGAAGGGACATAGGTGCAATGTAATACTTTTGTTTTTAAGAATTTTAATCATTGTTTTTTTTAATCCTCCACCAGTTTGTTTTTCTTTCCTTTCTGTTTAATTAATTTAAAAGTATCAAAAAGATCGCCTGTGGCTGTATAGCTTTTATAGGAAAGAGTGTTGCCATCTACGGTAATAAGCTGAAACAACTGGGTATGCCCGCCATTCTTGTCCATCCAGGGCTTTTGGTTTTCTTTATACATTTTTGCACCACTCATCGAAATAACATACATAGTACCTGAATTCTCATGCCCGGTAGCACCGTCAATTTTTTTCATACCTCTTGCATACGCATGGTCGTGTCCCTGCATCACAAGATCTACTTTGTATTTATCAAATAATGGTTTAAAATTATCACGCATCCAGGGGTTGTCTCTTTGTGGCGCAATTGAATAAATAGGGTGATGGAAAATCACACAGGTCCATTTATTGGGGTTGTGCTGCAATACCGAATCTAACCATTGTTTCTGACTTTCCAGGTCGGCAGGCACTTCTTCGGCCTGATTGGAGTTGAGTGAAATAAAACGCATTCCCTGTATATCACTAAAGTAAGCAGTTTCTTTTACCCCTTCAGGTCCATTTTCAGGAAGTGTAAACTGCGGGCGCCAGAATGCCGAAAGTTTATCGCCTTTTGTTTTTGCATATTCATGATTGCCGGGCGACATGATACCGGGTATTGTACTATGAATAAAATTACCTGCATAAAACAATTCGCCCCATTCATGATCAAACTCTCCGCGATTGACAATATCACCTGCATACATTATAGCATTTGCTTCAGGCATTTTAGCGTATGCTGCTCTTATTACGCCTGACCACAATGATTTAATGCCTGCCTGTACATCTCCAAAATAAATGAAAGACAATTTATCTCCCGGAAGACCGGCAGTAGTAATGTGAAACCACTCGCTCCAATGGTTTTCAGTACCTACACGGTACATATATCTGGTTTTCGGCTTCAGGTTTTTGAATATATAGGAATGATAGAATACAGAAATATTGTCATACTGGAACTTTTCAGAATGGGCAACCTGCTTTACTGCTTTTAACGTAGCCATAGGATCTGAACTTGCTTCCATTATTTCAGCAATACTTGTTGATATGGTATCACAGGTTCTCCATGTTACAGCCAGGGAAGTAGATGGATCTTCTGTCACATTTAACACAATTCTGTCGGGGTCAGGACCTGCCGGAAAAGGAATATTTTGCGTATAACCGGTAACTGATATTGCTGTTAATAAAAGAAAGGTGAAATTTCTAACTGTTGCTTTCATTTTAAGGATTGAAATATTTGTTTTGATGAATTGTATTTAAGGGACAGGATGATTGAACTGTGAAACGATAAACGTGAAACGACAAACACCAAACTATACATCTCACTTCTCTTTTATTTGTTGTATTGCATCAGCTATTGGGTGGTTAGCTGTATAATGCAGCCCAAGCAGCGATGCAATAGTTTGTGCAATTTGTTTCTGATACAACTGCATGGGTGTTTTTAATTCACCTTTTGCCGGCAGTCCCGGGCCCATTGCTGCAATCCAAATCTGATGAGAATCGGCAATGCGTTTGCTGCCATGACCAGTCCATTGTTCCTTTATGATATCACCACGACCATGATCGCAGGTGATAAGTAGAGCTGTTTTGTCTTTGTATTCCGGTGTACTTTGTATATAAGTCCAGATATCTTTAATCCAGTCATCTACCTGCTTAATAGCATCCAGGTAATCTTTGTACCTGCCTTCATGCGCCCATTCATCAGTTTCTCCATAAGCGATGTAGAGTACTCTGGGTTTCCTTGCCTTCATATATTCCATAGCCTCGTAATGTGTGAACACATCAAGGCATTCTGCATTGCCAAAAGGTTTATAGGAGTCTTTAAGCATGGCATTGATCAGTTTTTCTTTTTCGGTAGGATGCGCCCCACCTGTGGGACTATATGCAGCCACAACAGGGAAACCACAGCGTTCCTTATTTAATATCCTGTCAAAGGCTTCCCATGCGCCAAAGGCGGCTACTTTACCTCTGAAACCAGCCTGCTTATTGATATATTCCAATACTGTGACATGCGGGTTGGGTTTATACTCATTGGAGTTGACTGCAGAATCAGGATAACCGGTAAATATTTCGCTGTAGCCGGGATAGGAAAACCAATAGGGGTTTGCATTATCTACTTTATTGTCAAAAGTTCTGTTACCGTATAATTGCCCATTGGCGGCAATGGTATTCCAAAAGAAGGGCATAAGTTTTTTTCTCCTTTCTTCCGGACTATTGGCCCAATAAGCCTTATATATTCCGGCACTATCCCCCTGGTTGAATTTCCGGTTATTGGCTATTTCGGCATCCATGCCCTTAAATACTTCCTGCCAGCGTAATCCGTCAGAAGTAATGACAATAATATTTTTTATTTCTTCACCTGTTTTTTGCTGAGCTGCCAGGTAAATAGGGATGAATAAAAACGTTGCGATTATTTTTTTCATTTGTATAATTTTATTGTCTGATTTATTAATACACTATGATATCAAATGATATTCTTTACTTCAATGCAATACAATTCGCTTCATTGCGATTACCGACTTCGTCTTTAGTATGACTGCTCCTGCGGCATACAACTTCTATTTGGCTGGATAGTATTTATCAAGCCACTTAAGCATTTTACTAAATACATCTACCACAGCTTCAGGGCCTACTCCGTGTTTTTCTTCTGGATAGATTTCCAACTCAGAGGGTATATGCAATTCCTGCAACCTGTTGTACAGTTTCTTTGCCTGGCTTACATCTACCAGCGGGTCTTTGCCTCCGTGAAATAGTATAGTAGGCACTGCTGTTGTTTCGGAAAGGTGCCATAGCGGACTTGCGTCTTTGGTAATCTGTGCATTTACATCTTTTTCACCAAGAAAGCGTATAACTATATTATCCGCATCACTTCCATCAGGGCGAATGGATTTATCTGTAAAATCTGTAGGTCCCCACAAATCTACTACGGTCTTTACCTGTTTTTTGTCATCATACCCATAAGCATATAACATGGCAAGGTGACCGCCTGCACTGCCACCCATTAACGCATATTCGTTTCCGTTATAGTCGTATTTTTTGGCATTCTTTGATATAAAAGCGATCAGTTTTTTTACATCTTCTATTTGTGCCGGAAACCGGTTTAGGGTATCTTTTACCAGTCTGTAATTCATAGAAGCTACTACATAACCCCGTTTACCGGCAAGCTCATCTATTAATTGTTTGGGAAATTCCGACTTATCGCCCCTGCTCCATCCGCCTCCATGTATGTATATAATTACTTTAGCACCAGGACGGAGGTCTTTGGGGATATAAGCATCAAAGGTATTTTGATCATCAGAGGCATTTCCATATTTGATATTTTTTAATTCGCGGTAACCCCGGCTACGGTATTTTGCATAGGGATCAACAATGGTAAGATCACGACCAAGTCCGTTTCTCAATCCGTTTTTATTCAGGTATTCAATAAGCGCTTTCGGATGATCAGTTTGTATTCCCTGAATTCCTTTTGATAATGCGGTATTCCATATTTCCGGATCTTCTTTATCACTTTCCACATCCATCCAAACAGCTACATTATTATCGTTTGCCGCGGCAATCATAGATGTGTCATAGATATTGTCGAGTACCTGTAAGGATGCCTGACTCAGAAAAAAAGATAATTGCTCTTTATTGGTAATTCCTTCTATTGTACTGGCGATGATTGGAATTTGGGGAGCAATCTCGCGCCACTTTTTATAATGCGGCACACTGTTTATATATACTGCTACCTGATTTTCCATGCCTGCAGCCTGAATTTGTCTGAATGTTTCGGCTACATCTGCATCTTTAAAATCGAGGTATATATTGATTTTGTTTTTGCAGGTTTTTAATACTTCATCAAAAGTGGGGATCCGGTATACTTTTTTTGAAGGCTTGTTTTTATTATTGACTTTTAGTTGTTGAATTTCGGCAAGGGTGAGGTCTTTAACTTTCCCGGTACCATTTGTCATGCGGTCTACTGTGGCATCATGTTGCAATACAAGATATCCGTCTTTGGTAGTACGCAGATCTATCTCTGCATAGTCGGCACCGCTTTTTATTGCTTCTTTCAGTGCGGCAATCGTATTTTCAGGAACTTTCGTATGATCGCCCCTGTGAGCAATTACTACAAGGTTATACTTTGTTTTGGGTAGAACTGCTGTTCCTTCCTGTGCCAGGATACCTGATATACATAACCAGGAAATGAGTAAGGATACAATACTTTTCATATGTACAATATTTAAATCTCTTATCAACATGAAAACTTTACATTGCAGGAGCAAAAAAAATATAGATTATACTCATGTTTTTCGTTTGATGTTTCCCGTTTTCCGCATCACTGCTACAAAGCAAGCAGGCTGCAACCTCTTATATCGCTGTAATCAATTCTTCCTAATATCTCAAAGCTTCCGTTGGGATATAGCCGGCCTGCATCTTCCGTAGCTATAAAGCTGCAGGAATAAATATTAGCCAGGTCAATGATATTGACTGTTCCGGTGAGGACGGATTGTTCAGGAAAATTTACATTCATGGGATCATCTTCATCTCTCATAAGGACTTTCATCCATGGCGGACATGAAAATAAACCATCTCCTTTTGAATAAGCCTGCGAAAGTAATTCAGTCATACCGTATTCAGAGTGTATTTTATCTGTAAGAAAAGCTTTCTTCAAAACCTGCTGTACTTCATCCCTGGTCAGTTCCTGTCTGCGCCCCTTCATGCCTCCTGTTTCCATGATTACGGTATGTTGTAAGGGTAATGGATGTTTTTCAGCAAAATCAAGCAGGGCAAAGGTTACCCCTATAAGTAATGTCTTTTGTTGTTTTTGTTCCAGGTTTTGAAGAGTGGAGTTAAGCTTATCCTGTTCAAAGAGGTAAAACCCGCTGTCCGGATGGTTACTTTGACGGATAAGTTCATTTACCATTACTACCAGCGACGAGTTGTTGCGCTCCAGATAAGAGGGCAGTAAACCGATAATACACCATTCGGCAGGATTGCCATAAAACAATTCAAATGCTTTTAAAAAACTGTTTTTATATATAGAATTGTTTTTGATGAAATGACGGCTGTTGATGGATTGAGTAGTACCGCTGCTTTCAAAAATTGCTTCCGGGACAAAATCAGAAGTTTTGATGATATGAGATTTAAAAAATTGTATAGGCAGAAAGGGTATTTCAGTGATACGGGATATTTCATCAGGATTAATTTTAAGGGCATGTACAAATGCCTTATAAATTTCGTTTTCATAATATTGAAACCGGAAAATTTCGAGTGCAGCACTCTCAAAGTCAGAAATGTTAAAATCATTCAATACAAGCTCTATGTTCTTATATGGAGGGCGTTTATTCAAGGGGAATATTTACATTTGTTTCAAGAATAATAGACTATGCAAGTAAGACTGGGGTTACTTTTTATTGTTTTAATGATAGCTGTTTCCTGTGGCAAAGATAAGTTTGGCGACAAACCAACGCTTAAATTTAAAGAAATGTCAGGCGATTACCTGCCCTCCGGTGGTAATTATGCAGTGCAGGTCAAACTTGAATACACCGATGCACAGGGAGATATTGCCGGGGTACCGCTGTTTATTCAAAAACTTTCATCTTCTTATCCCTGTGCAGATAATACAAAAGATCCTACTTATCTCGACAGTCTTAAATATACGCTCCCGGCTCAGGTGCCACCCTCCAACAACCAAAAGGGGGAAATCATCATTACCCTGTCGGACGACTATTTGCTGGTTAATCGTATACAATGTGGACCATTAGATACTCTCGAAGATGCTACATTCAGGTTTTGGTTTAGGGACCAGGCAGGTAATATGAGTGATACTGTAACCACACCGGTCATTAAAGTTGTTAAACCTTAAGCAAAAAATAATTTGCCTATTTTTGACCATATAATACATATATATGGCAAAACAAACTAAGGCAAAGCACAAATCTATTTTAAAAGAAAGTTCCCTCAGTTTTTTCAGAAACTATATTAATAATGCATCACCAACAGGTTTTGAAAGCAGCGGACAAAAACTCTGGCTCGAATATATAAAGCCATATATTGACACCAATTTTGTTGATCCATATGGTACTGCAGTTGGCATCATCAACCCTAATGAAAAATTCAAAGTGGTGATAGAAGCGCATGCCGACGAAATAAGCTGGTTTGTTAATTATATAACCAACGAAGGGCTGATTTATCTGAAACGCAATGGCGGTGTAGACCACCAGATAGCTCCGGGTAAGCGGGTGCTGATTCATGGCAAAAAAGGTATTGTGAAAGCGGTATTCGGCTGGCCGGCTATACATACCAGAATCGGTGGTGCGGAGAAAGAAACACAACCTAAAGTAGAAAACCTCTTTTTAGATACCGGGGCAAGAAGTAAAAAAGAAGTGGAAGCGCTTGGCGTTCATGTTGGCGCGGTTGCCACTTATGAGGAAGGCTTTGATGAACTGGCATATAATTATTATATCGGCCGGGCGATGGACAACAGGGTGGGTGGTTTTATGATTGCAGAAGTAGCACGCCTGCTGAGTGAGAACAAAAAGAAAATTCCATTTGGTTTGTATATTGTCAATGCAGTACAGGAAGAAATAGGACTGCGTGGTGCGGAAATGATTGCGAGACGAATTAAACCTGATGTGGCCATCATTACTGATGTTACACACGACACTACCACACCCATGATTAATAAAGCCATTGAAGGTGATATTGCCTGTGGTAAAGGACCTTCATTAGCCTATGCTCCTGCGGTACATAATAAGCTGCTCCAGTTTGTGCAGGATGTTGCTGAAGATCATAAAATTCCGGTACAACTGAGAACACTCAGCCGCAGTACAGGAACAGATACCGACTCCTTTGCTTATGCCAATGATGGTTGTCCGTCAGTGCTAATTTCTATACCATTACGCTATATGCATACCACGGTGGAAATGTTACATAAAGACGATATTGAAAATACTATCAGGCTGATGTATGAATCTTTGCTTGCCTTATCGCCAAAAACCAAATTGAGTTATTTTTAAAAATAAGTAGATACTGATAATGGACATATTTGCCTATATAGATCCCGGAAGTGGCAGTTATTTGGTACAGGTAATTGTTGCCGCAATACTTGGAATATCCTTTTATTTCAAATCACTGATGACATGGGTAAAATCTATTTTTGGGATAAAACCCAAAACACAGGATAAAGACCAAAAACCTCATGAGTAAGGAGAAGCGCCATCCGGCTTCCTTCAGAGATCCGTCAGGATTTGTATTTGAATATGAAAGGAAATTTTACCGGCAGGTAAATAAATGTTATGCAGATAACTATCGTCTCCTTCAGGATTCCGGATTGTACTCCGCGCTAACAAAGTCAGGGAAATTGATTGTCCATGAAGAACTTTCTAAGAATATTCTCCAATCGGAGAATTGGTTCTCAACCCTGTTACCCGAACAGGTGACATCCATAAGTTACCCTTATGAATGGTGTTTTGATCAGTTAAAAGACGCTGCTTTACTTACACTGGATATCCTGAAAGAATCCATTGATCACGGTATGATATTAAAAGATGCCACTCCTTTTAATATCCAGTTCAGAGGTACTAAACCGGTTTTTATTGATACCCTCTCTTTCGAAAAGTATGACGATACAAAACCCTGGGTGGCGTATCGCCAGTTTATAGAATGTTTTGCCGTGCCCCTGTTGCTGGCTTCCTACCGGTCGCCGGAGTTAATTAGATTGCTGCAAATGTATCCCGATGGGGTTCCCCTGCAAATGGCTTCAAAACTTCTCCCTTTCAGAAGCCGTTTTAATTTTAATGTGTTGCTGCATGTTTTTTTGGCGGCAAAGCTGAATGCACGACAATCAAACAATACGGTAAACCGGCAGAACTTTTCGAAACAAAAGCTAAATAACATCATCAATAGCTTATACACACTTATTAGCCGGCTTGAATTGAAACGAACTAATTCTCTATGGAACGATTATTATACAAATACAGTACTTGGTAAAGATTATGTAGATCAAAAAAATAACATCATCAATGACTGGCTGCCGTTTGTTCAAGGCAATTCGGTGCTGGATATAGGTACTAATACCGGATTGTTTGCCCTGGAAGCCTGTTCCAAATTTACTAATGTTATTGCTATAGATTCAGATAGCTTATGTGTAAACGACCTGTATCAGAAAGCTAAACATACCGGATGCAACAACCTGCTGCCGCTTTGTGTGGATATAACAATGCCAAGTCCGGCTATTGGATGGAATAATCAAGAACGCAGTGATTTTTTTACGAGGTACAGGGCTGATGTGGTTTATGCTTTAGCACTTATCCATCATCTTGCCTTTGCAAAGAATATTCCGTTACCGGTTATTGCAGCGAAGTTTAGTCAGATCTGCAAATTTTTGATCATAGAGTTTGTACCTAAAGATGATCCTAAAGTGATATTGATGCTGGCTGCGAGAGAGGATATTTTTGAGTTTTATAGTGAATCTTCATTTGAAGAAGCGTTTTCTGAATTTTTTGTAACAGAAAGAAAGATGAAAGTGGGTTCCACTAACAGGATTTTATATTTAATGAATAAAAGATAGCTTCAAAGATGCGTGAATATATTACCAGGTTACCCATGCATTGGATTATGGTGCCTGTATTTTTCATTTTGCATATAGTGAATGAATTTTACGGGTTATTGTATAACACGATTGTATTCTCATACCTCGGATATTATCTGTTGCTTACTGTGATTGTATTCTTTGTGGGAAAGCTGATATACAGATCTAATAAAAAATCCGCAGTTTGGACAACTGTATTAATGTCAATATTCCTTTTTTGGGGCGTTTTTCATGATTTTCTCAAAGGATTTGGTATGCCCCGGTTTTTCACTTCTTACACTCTTCTACTGCCTGTCCTGTTTTTTTTGGTGCTGTTTTTTACATGGATATTCCGGAAAAGAAAGGATGTGAATAAAATTACTGCTCTTCTGAATATAATATTTGCAGTCCTTATAGTGATAGACCTGACATTAATTGCATATAAATATCTATCTCCCGGTGATGAAAATGATATTTCAAGAAATAATCCGCCTTTGAATATAGATATTAAGCCTGTTCCCGATTCATTAAAGCCGGATATTTATTTTATCGTGTTTGACGAATATGCGAGTTCTTTAAGCCTCAAAAAGTATTTTAACTTTGATAATTATACATTGGATTCGATGATGGAAAGTAATGGGTTCTATGTTGCTAAAAATTCAAGAAGCAATTATAATGCTACCCCGTTATCAGTTTCAAGTACTTTTAACATACAGTATTTCCGTGAAAACTTTGAAGGTGTTTTAACAGGTGCAAAAATACTTCAACAAGGATTTTATACTTTGAATCTAAGCTTTATACCAAAATTTTTAAAAGCCAATGGTTATCAGGTTTATCATTACGGACTGGATCCGGACAATACGAATCTTGCTCCTGTGAAGTTCTCAGATAAAGTTTGCAGAAAAATATTTTTTATCCATACTTTTCCCGGGCGAATTGAAAGGGATATTTTATGGAATTTTAAAATTCTGTTGAGTTCGAAAGAACAGCTTGCACTATGGAGAAGGGTAAGTAATTCTGGTGTCGAAAAATACAGACAAGAGGTAATGAATAATTTTCATCACCTTATTGACGAAATGAATAAACCCTTCGGGAAGGCAAAGTTCGTGTATGCCCACATGTTATTACCGCATTCGCCATTTATCCTCGACCGGAATGGGAATATTGTTGACCAGTCAAAAAAAGAATCCCAGGTTTCAGGGGGATATATAGAGCAGGTTTTGTACACCAATAAATTAATTGAGCAAATCGTTCATCTTTCAACAAAATCAGGAGGCCGTCCACGGGTAGTAATTATTGAAGGGGATCATGGGTTCAGGGGCGATACTCCGGTTCCCAATACAAGAGAAACCTATTTTATGAACCTGAGTACATTTTATTTTTCAGATGGGGATTACCGGCTATTGTATGACAGTATCAGTCCGGTGAATACATTTAGGGTGGTTTTGAACAAGTATTTTAAAACTAATCTTCCGCTTCTAAAGGACACAACCATTTTAATTAACTACAAATAACAGAAGAATAGGTTGAAGAATTTCTTTTTCTATACGGCATTTGGGAGGGTAGTATTTGCAGTGTCATATACTGCATTACTTTTTGCCTCCTTTTTCCTTATTACCACTCCGCTTTTCAATAGCAGCGATAATGCTTTTTGCCTTTACCTGTTGGGGGGCGGCTTCGGTAATGCACCTACTGAATTAATTTACTACAACCACCTGCTTCACCCTTTTATTACTATACCGGTGAAGGAGCTTTTTTTATTAAATCCTGATATTAATTGGTATTCGGTTGTTTTAATCCTGTTTCACTTTTTGGCCTGCTCAATAATACTGGATCGGCTCCTGTTTCGAAAATCTTTCCAAACCGGCATCATTATCTATACCTTGTTTTTTTGCGTTTTTGAATCTCATCTTTTGCTGAGCCTCTCATTTACCAGCACTTCTTTGATACTTACAATTTCAGCGATTGTAGTGCTATTGGTTTCCGGTGTAAACAAAGACATGGGTCTCAAAAATATTTCGATGTCAGTGGCACTTTTAGTCTGTGCTTCGTTGTTCCGTATGTACACTGTAGTCCCGCTTGTGGGAATAGCACTGCCGATCTTATTGTTTATCTTGAAGAAAAGGGAAATCATATTCCTGGGGTCTGCACTTTTTGCAGTGTTAATAATTATTGCTGCCACCAATTATATGCATCGTGAGTATTATAAATACAAGATTCCAAACTGGGAGAAGGGAGAGCAATATCGTCAGCTTTTGTATAATTTTTATAATAATGAAAACGCTTACCAGGGCTTAGATTCAACCTGGCTAACCGAAGAAATGCTATTAAAAGATGCACTGATAATTGATACCAATTTCCTGAGTACGCGGAAGCTGTTGAGTATGCAAAACGAATCGCATAGGACTATATCTCAAAAGGTATCCGATTTACAACAGGACGGCGTTAGATGGTTTGTGATAAACAATAGGATATTTGTGGGGTGTTTTGTCTTTTTGATATTTTTTTGCAGGTTAAACAGGAAATATATTATCGCTACTATGATTTCTTCTATCTGTTTAATGGGAGGGATTGGTTTATTGTATCTTTTTGCAAAGATTCCTGATTATATTTTTTTATCCGGACTTGCGTTGCTTTCATTGCTAATTGCTGCTATTCGTATTGAGAAGCCGCAAAGGGATTTGATATATTATCCTGGACTTCTTGGCATACTTTTCTTTATGATTTGGGGGGCTGTGAGAATTTATAAGGAAAACCTTAAGAACCTGCATAACCATCTTTTGTTTCAACAGGCTGCAACTGAAGTTGCAAAATATCCGGATAATTTATTTTTTGTTACAGATTATACTTTTCCCTCTGATTATATCTCGGTTTTTGATACTCCGCGAAAGTATCCTCTATCCAATGTAGTGCTAAGCTGGCATTATTCTTATTCATTCAGTTTGCAGATGCTAAAGAGATTCGGTGTAAATGATATTAAGGAACTCCCTTACTCTCATAAAATCTTGCTCTGGGGGAAGCCTGTAAAAGAGTTGACAGACTATTTTTTTAAAACTGCACAAATAAAATTGGAGTATTCATTGCCATTACCTCTATTTAAATACGGTGAAGTAAGAAAGTTCATTATAGATCAATGAATCTATTGCCGGAATCTAAAAATGATCTTTTTCCCTATTAAAAGTATTAGTGCAACCGCGGATGCTCCCAGCAAATAATTACAAACTAACCTGAAATACAACTGGAAGTTCGTTGCCGGAATATTATCGGAGTATACTGCGTAATAGGGTTTAGTATAAAAGAATTTGAGCGCACGTTCAAATATGTTCCCCGGTACGCTTCGTATTAAAAAGTCAGGGTAGGTATAAACGAATTTGGCCCCCGGATGAAAATAATACCGGTTCAAATCACACACTTCATTAAAAGAACGTAATTGCATACTATCCCCGTCAAAATGGAATGCCTGGATATCCTTTGGTATTTCCGTACGAAATTTCATTAAGGAATATACTTCAAGCGTATTTAAAAACTGATCATTTATTTTTACCAGAACGTTTCCGGAAGTAAGATCTACGTATGCCCAACAATTCTTTTCAGGAATAAAAACTTCATTAAAAGCATGTGCTCCGGAACCTACACCTCCGGACTGGTCACCACATCCCACATATCTCCCAACAATCCCTGCTTCTGAAGAAAAGAATGCAAAAATATCTGCATAGTTGCCACACCAAAGTTTGGAATGACCGGCGCGTATTTCTTCCAATTGTTGAATAGGGTTTAACCCGGTTAAATAATCAGACGGGATACCTATACGATTTTGAGTAGCTTTTAGCAAATAGCTTGCTATTTTAACCACTTTCGAAACAGTGTTGTCTGTTGAAGCGATTTTCATTGAGTCATAGAGATATTGTTTGGCCTGTGTTTTATCCTGTATTTTTCCAATGCTGTAGGGCGCCGTGTTCCAAATGTCACGCTTGTGCAACCTGAGATTTGATATCAGTAAGTCCTGGCTTGTTACCTCAAACTGCAGTTCACTGGAGTTGCCGGCATTTCTATAAATCTTTATGGGGGTGAAATCTATATTGATGCGATACGGTTTTCTGCTGTTGATCTGAAGCGTATAACTCTTCCTTCCCATTGCCGGCATGATGGTCAGGTATCTCGATGTTTCCTTTGCAAACAAAGTTGAATCCAAAAATAACTCGAACAGGTTGGTATCCTTAATATCACTGCCGCCAAATTCAAATGTGAGTGAATCATCCTGAGTGCTATAGATACGAGTTATACGGGTAGTTTCGTCCTGGTAATAGAATTGATTATAAGAAAGGATTTCAGCGTATGCATGTGGTAGCTTTTTTCTCCCGACATAATTTATTATTACAAGACAAACAAATATACCCGTTAACCAAATTAACTGCTTACGCTTCATCCGTATTGATATTATAAAATAAAACAGTCACAAAGATGAGGCTTTGTGACTGTTTTATTATTCATTTAAAAAGAAAAACAACAACCTATTCTTTCTCTGACTTTCCCTGTCCCTTTTCAAAATCTTTTTCATAAGCCCTGATGATGGCTTTTACCAGGCGGTGGCGTACCACATCATCTTCATCCAGTTCAATATGAGTGATGCCTTCGATATTGCGCAGGATGCGTGTTGCTTTTTCCAAACCGCTCTTCTGATGCTTCGGAAGGTCAACCTGCGTAAGATCGCCGGTGATAATAGCCTTAGCGTTGGCGCCTATACGGGTAAGAAACATTTTGATCTGAAGATCGGTGGCATTCTGGGCTTCGTCCAATATAATAAAAGCATTATCCAGCGTACGGCCACGCATATAAGCCAGGGGTGCAATTTCTATTACCCGCGTGCTCATATAATACCCTAATTTATCGGCAGGTATCATATCGTCGAGTGCATCGTATAGCGGGCGCAGATAGGGATCAATTTTTTCTTTAAGATCGCCAGGCAAAAAGCCAAGGCTTTCCCCGGCTTCTACCGCTGGTCGGGTGAGAATAATCTTTTTGACTGATTTGTTTTTTAATGCCCTTACAGCAAGAGCCACTGCAGTATAGGTTTTACCGGTACCGGCAGGTCCTATGGCAAATACTACATCGTTTTTGTCTGTTGCTGTAACCATGCGTTTTTGATTGGCGGTTCTTGCGCGAACGCTTTTTCCGTTTGGCCCAAAAACAAGTACATCGTTAGGATTTCGCTCTACAAAATTGTCAATGGTTTCCGCATCATCGCCACCAAGTATCTGCTCAAAATAGTTTTCGCTAACATGCCCGTTGCGTTCCAGGTACTGAATAAGCAATTCTATTTTTTCTTTTGCTATTTCAATTTGCTCCGGTGCACCGCTTAGTTTCATCTGGGTGCCGCGACTGAGGATTTTGAGTAAAGGAAATTTCTTTTTGAGAAGGTCTAATTTGCCATTGTTAACGCCAAAAAATTCAATAGGGTTAACGGTTTCCAGGTTAATAATTGTTTCTGTCAATGAGTTCGGTTTTAAGTTCACAAATAGTCTTGAGTATATATTACAGACTAACCTATCCTTTGACTCAAATTTAATACATCATCATCTAATTAACCAATATTTACTTATTCACACATGTGGAAAGATACTAAAACCTCGCTAAAATTTTTAAATTCAATAATCTTGGGGTCAGCCGGTTGGGAATAGTGTACACTGTGTTTGAAAAATCTTTTATAAACATATACGATATTGTATTGCTCCGGTCGAGCAGGTTGAACACTTCAAAGCTAGCCCAGATATTTTCAAACTTTTTGAAAGGGCTATGGCTGCGCCGGTTTACCTTATCACCCGATAATAATTGAGCGCTGAAACCGATATCCACTCTCATGTACGGCTCTATGATCAGAGCGTTTCTGTATCGCACACTTCCGGGAATATTGTAGGGCATATTGCTGCCAAACAACATATTGAGATGTACTTTGAAATTTTTATTTGTACTTAAGTAATCCTGAAAAAACATGCCGAAGGTAATGAGCCTGTCGGTCGGACGTCTTACCCATCCTTTGTCAAATTTTACACTATCGGTTATCACCTGGTCTTCAGTTTGTGCGGTTATATATTCCCCCGATGCATTTTTATACCGGTAATAATAAAAGCTGTCAATTTTTTCCATGGTGCGCATCACACCCAGGCTAATCCAGCTTTCCGCATCTTTTACCAGTTCGCTAAAAAGCCTCATCTCAATACCTGTGGCATAAGCCTTAGCGTTGTTATTTCCAAAATACCGGATGCGTACATTGTCAATATCGTAAGGATCAAGATGGCGAATGTTTTTATAATAAGTTTCAATGGCAAGTCTCGAGGGTCTGCCCCAGGCTTTAAAATTATAATCTGCTCCCAGTACGGTTTGCCAGCTTCTTTGCGCTCTCACGCTGGTATTCAGTGTGCCGTCATATTTTCTCAGTTCACGGTAAAAAGGGGGCTGATCATAAGCACCTGCAGCAAATTTCAATGCCCAGTTTTTTCTTTCACCGGGTATCCATGAAAATTGTGCACGGGGCGAAACAATAAATTCTTTGTTGAGCGAATTGTAGTTAAACCGCAAGCCGGCCTGCAAACTGAAGTCAGACGATTTTCCAAATGAAATATTATCCTGTATATATCCCGATATTTTATTCACTGCCAGGTCAGCAGTGGAGTGAACTACTTTATGTAATAACAACTGATCTGTTTGGTAGGGAAGATTATAACCCGCTGAGTCCTGAGCTTCCCATTCGTTTAGCTTGTCGTGAATGATGGTGCGGTCAGCGCTTAGTCCCCATTGTAAGGCATGGGCTTTAACGGTAAAATTTCCTTTATGAGCAATACTCCAGTTGGCAATATTGAGTGAATTGCGGGCATGGTTCATAAATACACCCGCGCCAAGTGGGTTAACTATTGTGCCGAAATCGGCTTTGGTTTTATCAAAACTCCGTTCGCCAAAAAGATATGCGCCCCATATATCATACGCTTCCTGCTCATCATCTTCAAACCTGCTGATCAGCCATTTTAATTTAAGCCTGGGGTTAACGGTTTGTGTTGCCGAGAATCCTAACATTTTTGTAGCATACCGGTCCTCTTCGCGGCCCTCAAAATAAATATCCAAACCCAGGTTGGCACTGAACAGTGGTGATAGTACAGACGAAGTAAGCTTCGCTTCTTCCGGCACTAATGTAAATTTTGTTGCCGAATAATTGCCCAGCATTTCAATTTGCCATTTACTGTTGATGCGATAAGTAAGCATTGCCTGTATGTCTGATGATGAGGGCGTATAGTTCCCTTTGGTTTCCTGAGAGCTAAGCAGGTTTCTGTTCGATCTGTTGCGTACCCCCAGCAGGTAGGTAAATTTCTGATCTTTAGAAAAACCTTCTACATGAAAACCCTGTTCCAGCAAACCGATATAGGCTGAACCCCCGAATTGTTTTGGCTTCCGGTACTGCACATCGAGCACACTGCTCATCTTGTCGCCATACTTTGCCTGAAACCCTCCGGTATAAAAACTTACACTGCCGGCAAGTTCGGGATTAATAAAACTTAGTCCTTCCTGTTGACCACTTCTAACAAGATAGGGTCTGAAGATTTCAAAATCATTTACATACACAAGGTTCTCATCATAATTACCACCACGCACTGTATACTGCGAAGTGAGTTCATTATTACTTCCCACAAAAATCTTTATCAGACTCTCCACACCACCCGTTGCCGAAGGCATGGTTAATGCATGTTTGGGGTCTACCCTTATCAGCCCGGCTTCCTTTCTTTCGCGTTCGTCTTTTATTATCACTTCCTCCAGTTCTTTAGGCGATTTTGAAAGCCTGATAATTACTTTCTCATGTTCTTTATCATTCAGGTAAAAATTTCTTTGTACATCCCGGTAGCCGGCAGAAGAAAATACCAGGGCAATAGCTTTTTGGGCAGGAACCCTGATGGAAAAAGTGCCCGAATCAGAAGTGGCGGTACCTTGTTGCCGCCCCAGCAATATTACCGATACGTGACCTAAAGGCGTTTCATTTTCATCTACAACTTTACCGGTTATCAATGCCAATCTCTGCTGCGCCTGTGCAAAGAAAGAGAGCAGTATAAAAAATGAGAATAAAAAGGTTTTGGCGCTGTTCATCAGCAAATTAACGGCTTTATTCGGTCAATATTACATTAATATTATAAGCTTAAGCTTTGCAAAAAAGCATAGTATTTCTGCGAGGTAAAAAAGTTTTGGTTACCGGCTTCAGTACTTCGATAGTGCTGTAGTGGCGACGCTCCGTTCAGCTACTGTTCACTGAGGAACAATTATTGCATTTGAATGCGTAATCCCTGTCCCGGTTCCTAATGTCTGTTCGTATATATAATTGTATTTTCACTCAACCAACAATCATATTTTCAGTATGAAAAGAAAATTATGTTGCCTGACAATATTGGCCGTTGTATTTTACTCTGCTTCCTTTTCCCAGGTTGCCGTACCGGGCAAGCCATTACCGCCCTGGCAGGAAGGCTTTCTTGATCTTCATCATATTAATACCGGCTGGGGTAATGCCGCCTATTATATTTTTCCCGATAGTACAACGATGCTCTTTGATGCCGGTGAAATGAATCCTACCAGCTCGCGGGCCTTTACACCCCGCAATGCGCCAATGCGCCCCAACTATAGTAAAAGAGCGTATGAATGGATAGTGTGGTATATACATCATGTATCTCCGCTGAAAGAAAGAGCCGTTATTGATTATGCGGCTATTTCGCATTTTCACGATGATCATTTTGGAGGCTGGTATCCCGGAGCAAAGCAATCAGCTACCGGCAAATATGATCTTACCGGTATCTCCGGAGTGGGAGAATGGATTCCGGTTAAATGCCTGCTCGACAGAGGCTACCCTGATTATAATTATCCCTTTGATATGAAGAATAGCGGGCTGGCAACAACCAGCGAGGAAATCAATTATTTCAAAACTATGCAGAACTATTTTGACTTCTCCGCTGCCCAGGGTAAGAAGGGAATGATTACCCGGAAATTTAAAGCCGGAAGTCGCACACAAATAAGATTGAATCATGATCCCGGAAAGTTCCCTGACTTTTATGTGCAGAATGTAAAAGCCAACGGACTGATATGGACGGGAAAAGATTCATCGGTATATGAGTTTTTCCCTCCATTGAAAGCTACTGACAGAGCTACATGGCCGGGAGAAAATGAGTTAAGCCTGGTATTTACCATACATTACGGACCCTTTGTGTACTATAGCGGTGGCGACTGCGGCGGTATAGTTTCATACGGTGATCCTGCATGGAAGGACGTGGAAACATCCGTTGCCAAAGTTATAGGAGAAGTAGATGTTGCAACCATGGATCATCATGGCAACAGGAATGCGGTAAATGAATTTCAGGTTAAAACATTTAAGCCGCGTGTTTGGATTGAGCAGTCCTGGTCGTCTGATCATCCCGGCGAAGAAGTGCTACGACGGTTAATCTCACCGGTACTTTACAATGGACAAAGAGATTTGTTTACCACCAATATGCTCGATGTAACCCGTTATGTAATAGGCCCGCTAATTGACAGGTCGTATAAAAGTTTACAGGGACATATTGTAGTGAGAGTAATGCCGGGCGGCAAGAATTATTATGTAATCATACTCGACGATAGCCGGGAAGATATGCTCGTGAAGGAAGTGTTTGGACCCTATACATCAAAAGCGGGGACAAAGTAGTTTTTCAGGAAAATGAAAATATATTTCCTCATTAATGTATTCATCGCTTTACTTTGTTATGAGTGTAAGAGGGCGAGTATTTTCAAAATATACATGTGCAAGATTTATCAGGAGATATTCAAATCGAAACGACTACACTAAAAAGTATTAAAATGGCGATACGGGATTTGGACATTACAATTGATTTATCTGAAAGGTTGATTGAATATTTAAATGAAAACGGAATTGATAATTCAATCGAAAAATTCTGTTTTACTGCTATTGACAGGCTTAAAAAAGTATCAGGAAGTCTTAAGCAATTACTCTTGCAGTTAGACGACAATCATGATCTTGAATATAGCTGTGGCATACTAATCCGATCAATAATTTCTGATTCATTATTTATTTTGAATAGCTATATTTTAAGTGTAAATGATAATCAGAAACTAGAGGAGTTTTGTTTTATTGTACTTGCTGTTTCGGTAAATCATTTGATTAAAAACGTCGATAAAGAATTACCGCTCGAAAAAAAGGAAAAGGCGTTTAATTCTATAGTTGATAGGTATCCGGAATATTTTAAAGGTGATAGAGAATCAGGTAAGTTGAAATTTAGTATTGAGAAAAAAGTACTCAACAGAGTTAGAAATGACACATTAATTCTAACTATAAAAGAAAGCTTAACTGAGTACGCCGCTATTAATCAGGCCTATTTATATTATTCAAAGTATGAGCACTTTGGAAACATTTATCAAGGCTTTCAAGCATGGGGCTTCGAACATCAGCGTGAAAAAATTTTTGAAACGATAAGGTTGATTCCAAGACTATTGATGTATTTGGCGCATATTCTTTGTAAGGAGAATCTACTTCGCAATGAAAATCCTGAAAGAATATTGGAAGAAGTATTACAAATTCTTATGAAGCATAATGAAGCATATTTTTCATAGAACTAAAAGCAGCGGCGTTCCCGTTATGAAGCCCGCCGGCTTAGAGGCAGAAAGCAATGAATTAAACATTGCAAATTCAATAATGAAAATCTTAGCGGGACAAAATACATAATGCCATAAATTTAACCTGAATTTCATTTTGCATGAAGTCCGCCGTACAAAAATCATCTATACCTGCCTCAAGAATATTTGTTGCGAAAGAATTAAAGGATAAACATTTTGATCCTACCTGGCATGCCCACAACGAATACCAGTTGTTCCTTGTACTCAGCGGAACGGGCACACGTTTTATTGGTAATACCGTACAATCGTTTACTGTCGGCGATCTTACTTTTCTTGCACCAGGTATGCCGCATCTGTGGCGTAGCGACAGCATATATTTCAACCGGCGCAATAAGCATACTTCCCACGGACTGGTAATATATTTCAAAAGCGATTTTATAGCAGAAATGCTTGACAAGGAAGAGATGCAGCAAATCAACAAACTTTTTATCAAAGCAAAAAGGGGTATTGAATATCGCGGTGATACTGCCACCCGTCTTGCACAGATGATGCGGCAAATTGCATCGCTTCGCGGCGCTGAAAGCGTGATTGCTTTGTTTCAAATGCTAAGTGCGATGTCCGATGCCACCGACTATCATTTACTTCATAATGCCGACTACCGGTACCGGCTTAAAGATGCGGAGACCCAAAGGATCAATCTTGTATATAATCATGCTGCCCAGCATTTTCAGTCTGCTGTTTTGCTAAGGGATGCGGCTGCATTGCTCAATATGACGCCTACTTCTTTCAGTCGTTATTTCCGGATGAAAACCAGTAAGTCATTTTCGGAATTTATTGCCGAATTACGCATCAGGCATGCCTGTAAACTGCTTGCCGAAGATGACCGGAAAAGCATTCAACAGATCAGCCTTGCCTGTGGCTTCAATACCTTGTCAAACTTCAACCGAATCTTCCGGCAGTTTATGAAAACAACCCCCAAAGATTACAGGAAAGCATTCTCTTCACTATAATCTTTTGCCTGTAAAATCGGCACATTTGGATAGATTTGGATAAAAAACAGTCAGTATTGGATATAATCCGGTAGCTTACCTGCTGCTATTCTTATTAATTTAGCTGCTACTTTAAATCATTTATAAAATAGCGCAACGATAATGCAGTTAACCTTTGGCGTTAGTACCTGGCTTTGGGTATCACCTTTTACCACCAAAGATGCTTTTTCACTATTCGCGAAAATCAGGAACAAGGGCTTTGATATGGTGGAAATAGCGGTGGAAGACCCGGCTTTGATAGATACTATAAAAATTAAAGAAGCACTTAATGCTTATGGACTTTCAGTTGTTGTATGCGGCGCATTTGGTGCAGACAGGGATATATCCGGCGATGATAAAACCGTACAGCAAAATGCTATTAATTATATCAAAGAATGTATTGATATAGCTGCACAAATTGGCGCCCCGGTATTTGGGGGACCTATGTATTCAGCGGTTGGTAAGGCCAGGATGGTAAGTTCGGAGCAGAGGAAAAAAGAGTGGAATACAGCCGTCAATAATCTGAGTATTGTGGCAGAGATTGCAGCCTCATCCGGTATACGACTGGCACTGGAACCGCTAAACCGTTTTGAGTCGGATATGGTGAATACCGCTGCTGATGCCATACGCATGGTGAATGAAATTAATAATCCGGCAGTGGGTATAGGGCTGGATGGATTTCATACCAATATTGAGGAGCCCGATATTGAAAAAGCGATACTGACAGCAGGTGATAAATTGTTTCATGTGCAGGTAGCGGAAAACTATCGTGGTGCGCCAGGTACAGGGCAAACCAACTGGATGGCCTGGCGGCGCGGTCTGGAAAAGATTAATTATAATGGAGCCATTTCTATTGAAAGTTTTACACCCGACAATGTTACATTAGCCGGGGCTGTATGCATCTGGAAAAAGCTTGCTGAAAACCAGGATATTTTTGCAAGAGACGGACTAAAATTTTTGAAAGAAGTATTTGAAAATTTTGAATCTGTTTAACTGATATATATTGAACCTTAACAATAAATCTATTTGATATGCCCGACAAAAAAATCAATATTGCAATAGCAGGTCTTGGCTTTGGCGCCGAGTTTATTCCTATATACCAGCGTCATCCACATGCCAATATGTATGCTATATGCCAACGCAACAAACAGCATCTTGATAAAACCGGAGATGAGTTTGGAATTGGAAAGCGATATACAGATTATGATGAATTACTGAAAGATCCTTCTATTGATGCGGTGCATATTAATACCCCAATACCTGATCATGCCACACAGTCTCTCAAAGCACTGAAGGCAGGAAAACATGTGGCCTGCACGGTGCCAATGGCAACAACAGTAGATGAATGCCGTCAGATTGTGGAAGCCGTGCAGGCAACGGGCCTTACCTATATGATGATGGAAACAGTAGTATATGCCAGGGAGTTTTTGTTTATGAAAGAACTGTATGATAAAGGGGAGTTGGGCAAACTGCAGTTTTTAAAAGCAAGTCACCAGCAGGATATGGATGGATGGCCCAACTATTGGCCCGGGCTGCCGCCAATGTATTATGCTACGCATTGTGTAGGTCCGGTGCTGGGATTGACAAGGGCAGAAGCGGAATATGTTTCCTGCTTTGGATCCGGTACTATCAGGGAAGAGTTGCATAAACATTATAATTCTCCGTATGCCGTGGAAAGCACACATATTAAGTTTCGCAATTCCGATCTGAGTGCGTATGTGTACCGTTCTTTGTTTGATACAGCACGGCAGTACCGGGAGAGTTTTGAAGTTTATGGTTCAAAAAAATCTGTAGAATGGCCGCTGATAGAAGGCCGGCCATTAGTAGTACATACTGCAAAAAGACCTGAGCCGGAAATCCCACAGGAAGTGGAATCCCCGGACTATGCACATCTTTTGCCTGAACCGATTCAGCGGTTTACAACAAAAGGAGTATATGATACAGATGATCATCAGCATCTTTCATTTACCCAGGGTGCAGGACATGGCGGATCACACCCGCACCTGGTACACGAGTTTGTGTCGGCGCTTAGGGAAAACAGGGAACCTTTTCCCAATGCACGGCAGTCGGCAAACATTACCTGTGTAGGTATACTGGCACACGAGTCGGCAAAGAAAGGCGGAGAAATTATTAAATTGCCTGAGTTTACGTTGAGGGAGGAGTAGGGTGTAAGGTGTAAGGTGTGGGATTTGGAGTTTATCGTTTACAGTTTATTGTTAGGTACCTATGGATTGAAACCTGTAACCTGAAACCAGAAACTCAAAACCCAAAACCCAAAACATGAAACCCGTAACCTGCAACCTGCAACCTGAAACTCCAAAACTGACTACCATTTATAAACATATTGCCATGAACAGAATTATCTTGTTTGCCTTTATTTCCTTTTGCGTTGCAGCAACCTGTTTTTATTCCTGCAAAACCCCGGAAAAGGATAATAAACCACGCCGGCTTGAATTACTTTTCCTGGGACATAAAAGTAAACATCATGATTCTGAGAAGCTGGCTGAAATACTCTCGCAGGAGTATTTTAAAAAAGGTATCAACATTACCTATTCCACAAACCCCGATGATATGCTTCGGGAAGATTTTTCATTATACGACGGATTGATATTGTATGCCAATTACGACAGTATTTCGCCGGCACAGGAAAAAGCATTGTTGAATTTTGTTCGTTCGGGAAAAGGATTTATTCCGCTGCATTGTGCGTCGTGGTGTTTTCGGAATTCCCCCGAAGTGGTAGACCTGATTGGCGGACAGTTTAAAACCCACCAATACGATTCATTTAAGGCAGTGATTGTAAAACCTGATCATCCTGTTATGAAAAATGTACCTGAGTTTACCACTACTGACGAAACTTATGTACACGATAAACTCAGTAAAAAGATAGAAGTGCTTACTGAACGTGTGGAAGGCGACCACCACGAACCTTATACCTGGGTAAGAACTTATGGCAAAGGGCGGGTGTTTTATACTGCTTACGGACATGATGAACACACCTGGAATAATCCCGGATTTCAACAACTGGTGTACAACGGTATAATGTGGGCGGTAGGCGATCATGCCCAATCGCTGGTAGCTGCTTATCCCAAGCCAGAGCCAAAATATACAGATGCCAAAATTCCTAACTACGAAAGGAGGGTTCCACCGCCTCAGTTGCAGGCGCCCCTTACACCAAAAGAGTCAATAGAACTGACACAGGTACCCGTTGGTTTTAAAATGGAGCTTTTTGCAGCAGAGCCAGATATTCAAAAACCTATTCATATTGACTGGGATGAGAAAGGACGGTTATGGGTAGCCGAAACAATAGACTATCCCAATATGGTGCGGGAAAACAAAAAAGAAGGCCGAGATATGATTAAAATCCTGGAAGATACTGATGGGGATGGGAAGGCAGATAAGGTTACTGTTTTTGCCGACAGCCTTAATATACCTACGGGTTTCGCATTTATTAACGGGGGTATAGTGGTAGCACAGGCTCCTGATTTCCTGTTTTTGAAAGATACCAATGGCGATGATAAAGCAGATATAAGAAAGAAAATCATCACCGGCTGGGGTACTTTTGATACGCATGCCGGGCCTTCTAACCTTCGCTACGGACCTGATAACACAATATGGGGTACAGTGGGTTATTCCGGTTTTAAAGGAGTGGTTGGCGATAACCCCGATACCCTGCGTTTCAGCCAGGGATTGTATCATTTTACACCGGATGGAAAACATCTTGAGTTTTTAGGCTCCACTTCCAACAATACCTGGGGGTTGGGTTTTTCTGAAGATTTTGATGTTTTTCTTTCCACTGCAAATAATACCCATAGTGCTTCATATACTATTCCAAAACGATATTTTGATATGGCAGGTGAAAGAGGCGAGACGGGCATAACAAAAACTGAAAGTCATTATGCTATGCATGTGGTTACCCAAAACCTGCGACAGGTAGATGTACATGGCGGATTTACCGCTGCCGCGGGACATGAACTCTATACCGCACGTAATTATCCCAACGAATACTGGAACCGTATTGCATTTGTATGCGAACCTACAGGAAGGGTGATACATAAAAACATTATTGAACCCGATGGTGCGTCATTTAAAGAAGGAGAAGATGGCTGGAATTTTGTAGCAAGCGCCGATGACTGGTTTGGTCCTGTGCAGGCATCCGTAGGCCCCGATGGAAATGTGTGGGTAACGGACTGGTATAATTTCATCATACAGCACAATCCTACACCTGAAGGTTTTGAAAATGGAAAAGGTAATGCTTATATCAATCCGATGCGGGATTCTGCCAAAGGGCGTATTTACAGAATAGTTTATAAAAAAGACGAGACAAAAAATCTAAAGTCGCTGGATAAAAATAATATAGATGCATTGGTAAAAGCTCTGGGTAATAGTAATATGTTTTGGCGCACTACAGCACAGCGGCTGCTTGTAGACCGGGGTGATAAAAAAGTGGTAAACAAACTCTATGCATTGGTGCAGAATGAGAAGACGGACGGACTTGGTTTAAACCCTGGCGCCGTGCATGCTTTGTGGACAATGCATGGATTAGGAGTGTTGAACGGGGATGACAAACAATCGCTGGATGTGGTCATAAAAGCACTCAGGCACCCTGCTGCCGGTGTGCGCAGGGCTGCTATAGAAGTATTACCGGCAACTGCTCAAACTTCGGATGAATTGATAGCATCAGGTGTATTTGCCGATAAAGATCTTCGTGTGGTGCTGGCTGCTATTTTGAAGACCTGCGATTTGCCCCAGTCAGAAAAACTTGGACAGATATTGTTTGATATTGCTGCCAAAGAAGGGGGCAGTGCGGAAGATAAGTGGATTCAAAAAGCTTTGTATATAGCGGCTACAGTACAGCACCCAGGTTTTGAAAAAGCTTTTAAAGCAGCAGGTATGCCGGAAGAAATAACATTGGGTGAAGTGAAACTGGTTAATCGAATTATGATGGGACAAGTGCTGAATGTACTGTCATTGCAGCAGCATACCGGTTATAGTCCCAATCGCCTGCCCGATCTTACCGGAAGGGAAATATATTTTACTGCTCAGGTGCAATTAGGCAAGGAAAAACCAAATGGGCTTATAGTTGCCCAAGGCAATTTGACCAATGGGTATTCGGTTTATGTGGACAATAGCAAGCGACTCTGCTTTGAGGTAAACCAGTCTCCACATACTTACCTGGTACAATCGAAAGATACGGTGGCAGATAAATTTACTGTTGTTGCGAAATTGAAAAAAGGGGGGATAATGGAATTGTATAAAGACGACAAAAAAGTGGCTGAGGGCAAAGCCGGCGGGTTATTCAAAATTCCCCTGAGGGATGCGGGATTGAGACTGGGGAACGATTACTGGAAAAGCGGTTTGAACAAAGCCGGTAATTATCCCGACAGTACAAGAGAAATTGGAGAGATAAAAGGAGCAAGACTGGAAAGCCTGCTTGTAGAAAAAGAAAAAGAGTTGCTCGGCAAACCGGACCAGGTAATAGTATTGAAAACTATTCAGCATGAAATGAAATTTGACCAGCAAAAACTTACCGTAAAGGCCGGAACTGTGGTAGAGATAGTAGTAACTAATGTGGATTTTATGCAACACAATATGTTAATCTTGTCACCGGGTAGTATGCAAAGGGTAGGGGAGGCAGCCGATAAACTGGCGCAAACACCCGAAGGTGCAGGTATGCAATATGTGCCTGCAGTACCCGATGTGCTTTTTTCGACGCCGCTGATAAATCCTGATTCAAAATTCAGTCTTAAATTTCGAGTGCCTGATATTCCGGGCGATTATCCTTATATATGTTCTTATCCCGGACATTGGCGGATAATGAATGGAGTGATGACGGTAGTGAGATAATAAAATTAATTTCAAAACCATTTTCAATGTCATAGATTTCGAAATGAACTTTAAGACAATAAAAATCTGTGTAAAATTGAATTGCTTAACCCAAATTATGTTATTTTAAATTTGGTTTTAAGGTGTTCAATACTTAGCACCAATCCCTGGTTTTGGTATACTTTTTAAAATAAAATTCCTGAGGTGCTGATTGCTGGTGGCAAGATCTTCTTTGCGCAGATACATCATGTGTCCGCTGCGATACCCTTCCCATGTCATACGGTCTTTCAGTTTGCCGGCAGGATCCATTTGCCACAGATTAAATTTTGCATTAAAATAATCGCAGGCGCCATCATAATACCCGCTTTGTACAAGCAGGTGAAGGTTAGGGTTCTCTGCCATTGCCTGACGCAAATTTTCTGCTGTGTGATTGTTGGTGTTATCCCAGGGATACACATTCCCAAACATATTATATTGAAGATCAGTTTTATAATTTAATTCATTGCGGATATACATATTAATAGCCGGGGTGAATGAATGCAGCCAGGAATTCAGTTCTGCATTATAGTCGGGGCGTTCCCCGGCATTTTTTTTATCAATACCCAGGTATCTTGAATCAAGTCTCCCAACCGTAAATCCTTTAGTACGCAGTAATTCTTTCCAAAAAAAATTGGTAGATATCCGCAGGTTATTATCCAGTACCACTTGCTCAGATAAGCTGCTGTAATGGGCAACCTTAGTTGCTATTTCTTTTCTGTTGTCTGCCGGCAGTGCACTTCCCTTAGCAAGGGCAGGCAGGTATTCATTGATGGTAAATGATTCAACTTCAGGGAGCATAGCAGTCAGGTCTTTTTGTTGCAGGTCGGGTGACAGCACTTTGTGATACCATGCAGTAGCTGCATAATAGGGCAGCAATAAGGCTGCATCCATTACTTCTCCACGCTCTATTCCAAGGTCAGTGGGGGAAACCAGGATTACACCATTGAGATATATCCAATGGCTGTTTTGCAGTTCAAGGGCGAGTCCCGATACCCTTGTAGTTCCATAACTCTCACCAATAAGAAACTTAGGTGAAGCCCATCGTTTATAGCGACTGATAAATGTGCTGATCCATTCAGCAAGGTATTTGATATCAGCATTTACCCCAAAGAATTTTGTTCCGGGTATATCTTTATCCACTGCTCTTGAAAAGCCCGTATTTACCGGGTCAATATATACTATATCAGCAATATCCAGAATGGAGTGGGGGTTATCCTTCATGCCATAAGGCTGTACCGGGTAGCCTTCGTCGTCTACTTTAAGTATACGAGGTCCTGTATATCCTATTTCCATCCAAACCGATGGTGTGCCGGGACCGCCGTTAAATGAAATTACCAGGGGGCGTGATGACCGGTCTGTTATATCGGCACGTTCATAATAAGTATAAAAAACTCCTGCTATCGGGCTGCCATCCTGATCCCAAACAGGTATAGTGCCTGCTGTTGCCGTATAATATACTTTCTGCCCGCGAATTAGTATTTCATTTTTGGTTACAACAGCAGAATCAATATTGAGTACAAGCCGGGATTGGGCTACAGATTTTGAGGGTTGAGTTATATTTTCTTTGGTTTCTTTTTTCTGTGAAAACACAGAGGTTGTAAATAATAGTACAGGTATTACGGTTAGAATTTTAATGTTCATGGTGGTAATAAATTATTAAACTTGCGGATCGTATTAAATTGTTCTGTAAAATAAACATTTATTTTTGAGCACAGGATGAGGTAAAATCACCAGAACCTTTTTCATTTCTCCTTTATGAATAACGAACGTGTATATTGTATCCCTGCAAAATTCAGGCGTATTGAGAATCTGCATATCCTTTTATGGCTGTTAAAAGATGTTTGCTGGGCACTGAACCTGAAAGTTGAGGGTTTGGTTATGATTGTACCCACTCTTACGGTAGCTATTCTCATTACCTGGCAAACCCGGAGAATGACTGCCGAATTGTTGCATAATCTTGCGGTGGTATTATGGATAACCGCCAATTGCCTTTGGATGATTGGAGAATTTTATGGCTGGGATGAAGGTACGTATGGTACCCGTCATCTTGCACTTTTCCCGTTTGGCATGGGATTATTGATCCTGATTTACTATTATTTATTTCTTGCCCGTAACAAGCAATTCAGACAAAAAATGCAACAGGAAATGGAAGTGGTAATAAAACAGGTTCAAAAAAATCAATAAGTAAAAAAGTCATCAAGTGTAGGTGTATGCGGTCTGTCTATCAGCTCTGGGCGGTGAGCCTTGGCTTTGGGTAGGATTGTGAGCAATGAGCTTGTATTTCACGTTTGCAGTTTGCCGTTTCGCATATATCGTTTCACTATTCCCCATTCCCCCATTCTCCATTCACCCATTTCTTTTACCTTTGCGTTCCTTTAAAAATAACAGCAATGTACAGAACAGATACCTGCGGAGCATTAAGAATACAGGATAAAGGCAAGCAAACCACACTTGCAGGGTGGGTACAAACTATCAGGAAATTCGGCGCTATCACTTTTATAGATCTGCGCGACAGGTATGGTATTACCCAATTACTGTTTGGTGAAGATTTGACAAAACAACTGGAACAACAACCACTGGGACGGGAATTTGTGTTGCAGGCAATGGGTACAGTACAGGAGCGCAGCAGTAAAAATCCTGCTTTAGCTACAGGCGATATTGAAGTAAATGTGGTATCATATACTATTCTAAACAAATCAGCTACCCCACCTTTCACTATTCAGGATGATACTGATGGCGGAGATGATTTACGTTTGAAATACCGGTATCTCGACTTGCGAAGGAATGCAGTTAAAAAGAACCTTGACCTGCGCTATGCCGTGAACCGGGCAGCCAGAAACTATTTGCACAACCATGGTTTCATGGATATTGAAACCCCTTTCCTGATCAAATCTACTCCCGAAGGTGCCCGCGATTTTGTAGTGCCTTCCCGCATGAACGAAGGACAATTTTATGCTTTGCCCCAAAGTCCCCAAACCTTTAAGCAACTGCTGATGGTGAGTGGTTACGACAGGTATTACCAGATTGTAAAATGTTTTCGTGATGAGGATTTACGCGCAGACCGCCAGCCAGAGTTTACACAGATAGATTGTGAAATGAGTTTTGTGGAACAGGAAGATATACTTGAAATGTTTGAAGGGCTGATAAAATATATTTTTAAAGAAGTAAAGGGTATTGATTATACTGACAACGTGGGTCGTATGTCGTGGGAAGATGCTATGTGGCAATATGGAAATGATAAACCGGACATCCGCTTTGATATGAAAATATCGAACCTAAAATTTCCATCTTATGCTTTTCCTTTCAAAAAACCGGCAATTTCAGGAGAGCTACCCCAGGGATTTAAAGTATTTGATGAAGCAGAGACCGTAGTTGCCATTGCCATACCCGGATGCAGTGAATACAGCCGTAAACAAACTGATGAACTAACGGATTGGGTTAAACGCCCGCAAATTGGGATGAAGGGACTTGCCTTTATCAAATATTCGGCAGACGGAACCGTAAAAAGCAGTTTTGATAAGTTTTATACCGAAGCACAGTTTAAAAATATACTTGATGCTACCGGAGCATTACCCGGGGATATAGTGCTGATACTTGCCGGCACGGAAGAACGTACCCGTAAAGCCATTAGTGAACTAAGACTTGAAATGGGAAAAAGACTTGGGTTGAGAAAAGATGACGAGTTTAAACTGTTGTGGGTGCTCGACTTCCCGCTTTTTGAATATAGTGAAGAAGATAACCGTTGGGTAGCGAGGCACCATCCGTTTACTTCGCCCAGACCTGCAGATATTGATACGATGATTAATAATTCCCCTGAAATAAAGAATGCAGCCAATTACCTTGCCCATCCTTATGCTTCCATAAAAGCCAATGCTTATGATATGGTGCTTAATGGAAATGAAATAGGTGGAGGGTCAATCAGGATATTTCAGCGCAGCCTGCAGGAAAAAATGTTTGCCGCACTTGGTATGGGTATAGATGAGGCATTACATAAGTTCGGATTTTTGCTGGGTGCTTTTGAATATGGCGCCCCCCCGCACGGCGGTATTGCTTTTGGTTTCGACAGGCTTTGTGCCCTTCTTGGTGGCAGTGAAAGTATACGCGATTTTATTGCCTTCCCCAAAAACAACAGTGGACGAGATGTAATGCTTGATGCACCCTCAACAATTGATGAAAAACAATTGGATGAACTGTCACTAATATTAAAAGACCGTTAATTAATCAATTTCTGATGAACACAGTTTTAAAAACAGCTACTGTCCTGTCCTGGATCAATCTTATTATTGGAGGGATATTGGTTTTAGGCGGATTGATCAGCATGCTGATGACACCCAATATTATGATCATGCTCATTTCAGTTGTTCTTACTGGTTCTATAGTACTGCATAGTTATGCAACATTGCAATTAAGAAAAAGTATTATTCATCCCGACATCCCTTTAAATTCTCAAACTTCATCCGGTATAAGAATGGTAGGTTTTATGGCATTATTTTTTGCCATGCTCAATATAGGAAATGCAGTTGTTATCATTCAAAATGCAGGTGAAGCAATTAAACAGATTGAACTACCCGTGATGCCTAAAAACTTTGATCTAGTTAAAGCAGTACGGATCATTGGCATAATCTCTTTAATATTCAGTGTCGGAATTGTGATAAATGTGATGATGAGTTTCAGATTGTTGCGGAAATATCTGTTGTCAAAGCAAGACAATTAGATTATTTACAAATTTCTTCTAAGTATCCGTAAATTCTGTATGGCTAAAAAATATATTGCCAGAAAACAAATCTGTGCCAATCTGAGTAATCTGTGAGAAAAAATTATTACAGTTAATCAACTTTTAAAATCAACAGTGGCTCCAAGCCAGGCCATCATTCCCGCACCCAGTTCAAGTGCTTTTTCATCAATATTAAAAGTAGGTGTGTGCACTCCCGATGTTATCCCCTTTGCTGTATTACCGGCGCCAAGACGGTAGAAACAGCCAGGTATCACTTGTGAATAATAACCAAAATCTTCAGCGCCCATTCTCAGTTCCGATACTTCTATATTATCGGTACCCGCAAATTCGGCTGCACCTAATTCAGCAAGTTCATTCAAAGCTTCATTATTATACACACAGGGATATCCAACATCAATGGTGATATCTATTTCAGCTCCCATACTGTGTACCAGTTCTGTTGATAACTTACGGATTATATCATGAGCTTCAAACCGCCATTCTTCGTCCATTGCTCTGAAAGTGCCCATAAGTTTCACTTCGCTTGGAATAACATTAGTAGTATAACCTCCCTGAAAAGAGGTAATAGACAATACGGAAGGGTCAAAGGGGTTACGGTTTCGGCTGATAACCTGTTGCAAAGCCACTACAAGTTGTGAAGCGATCAGTATGGTATCGGCAGTTTGCTGCGGAGCAGCGGCATGCCCACCCTTGCTTTTTATGGTAATATATATTTCATCGGCACTGGCCATAATCTTTCCACCCCTGAACCGGTATTTTCCCACTTCCAGTTGGGGATGTACATGCAGTCCCAAAATGGCTGAGGGTCTTGGATTTTCCAGTACCCCTTCTTTTATGAGCAAACTTGCGCCTCCCGGGTTTTTTTCTTCACCCGGCTGGAAAATAAGTTTTATCGTCCCTTCCCATTCATCCTTCAGTTGATGCAGAATTTTTGTAGCTCCCAGCAGGCAGGTGGTATGGGCATCGTGCCCGCAGGCATGCATTACACCCTCATTTTTCGATTTATAGGGTATATCATTTTCCTCATGAATGGGCAAAGCATCCATATCAGCACGCAAGGCAATTATTCTTTTACCCGGGTTTTTCCCTTTTAATAATCCAATTACCCCTGTCTTTGCTTTTACTTCGAAAGGGATTTCTAAAGCAGAGAGTTGTTTTTGTACCAGTGCTGAGGTTTCAAATTCTTTATAACTCAGTTCAGGGTTTGCATGAATGTGCCTGCGTATCTCAACCAGTTCTGATGCATAACCTGCCGCAAGGGCCTTTATCTTTTCTTTAAGCATGGCGCAAAGATAATCAGGAAAGCGGTTGTAGTAGTGAATGGTGAAAAGGTGAAATGTGAGAAAGTGAAAAGTTTGTAGTTTCTCGTTTATTGTTTCACGTTATTCAGTTTCTTCATCAATTCTCTAATACAGCATCCGCACCCGGATGGTTTCTTTAATTTTTTTCAGCAGTTCCAGCGCTTCTTTCGACAAATGTTTATCTACATCCAAAACCACATAGCCTATAGCATCGTTTGTTTTCAGGTACTGCCCCAGTATATTAATATTATGTCCGGAAAGCTGGGTGTTGATCTGCGATAACACCCCGGGAACATTCTTATGAATGTGTAAAATTCGATGTGTGCCTTCCTGCAGAGGTAGTGCCAGCTCAGGTACTGTATGAGAGCCGGTAGTAGAGCCTGTTTCCAGATAATTGATCAGTTTCATACTTACATCTTCTCCGATATTCGCTTGTGCTTCTTCGGTAGATCCACCTATATGCGGAGTAAGAATTACATTCGACAAACCTTGTAACGGGGTGGTAAATTTGTCACCGTTTTTCTCCGGTTCAACCGGGAATACATCAATTGCAGCACCGGATAACTGACCACTTTTCAGAACATTACTCAGTGCATTGAGATCAACTACTTCACCCCGGGCATAATTGATCAGTATACTTCCCTTCTTAAAATGTTTGAGAAGGGGTGCATTAATCATATTTTTGGTCTGGCTGGTCTCGGGTACATGGAGCGTTATGATATCAGATTCAGCTACCACTTCTTTTATAGTTTTCAACTGATGGGCATTACCGAGCGGCATTTTTTTAATGATATCATAGTAAATTACCCTCATGCCAAATGCTTCTGCCAGTACACTCACCTGTGCCCCAATGTTACCATAGCCAATGATCCCAAGAGTTTTACCCCTCAATTCATAACTTCCTTTAGATTCTTTCATCCAGTTTCCTTCATGTGCTGCCAGGTTTTTATCGGGTATCCGGCGAATAAGCATTACAGAAAGCCCAATCACCAGCTCTGCAACAGAGCGTGTGTTGGAATAGGGCGCATTGAAAACAGTTACCCCGTGATGGGTTGCTTCACGCAGATTTACCTGGTTAACACCAATACAGAAACATCCAATAGCCTGTAATTTAGGAGCAGCATTTAATATAGCGGGTGTAATCTGTGATTTTGAACGTATACCTAACAGATGCACATTTTTAACCTCTTTTGCCAATTGTTCTTCGGGCATTGCGCCGGTAATCTTTCTTACTGAGCTATACCCGGCTCTTTTAAAATTTTCTACCGCCAGGTCGCTGATATTTTCCAATAAAAGGATATTAATTTTCTCTTTGGGATAACTGGTCCGTTTTTTGTCTATCATAATTTTGTTGTAAAATTGACGCAAAAATAATAAGTAATTGCTTTTCAGCGTTCTTTTGCAATTAAATCCAGTATGAGAAAAATATTATATCCTTTTCTATTCATTGTATTATATACATCAGGGTGTTATTATACTACTATTAAAAAGAAAGATAAGACTACTCCTTTACCAACGGTTGATTCTGTTACTCATCCGGTTACAACTATACCCAAAGATGAATTTCGGCATTATTACAATGCTGCTGCTGACTTTTATGAAAATGTACTGGAAAAGAGCCATTTCAGCGGTGAGTTCCTTGTGGTAAAAAAAGGGGAAATCGTTTTTGAAAAATATGCTGGTCATGCCCACATTGGCACAAATGATTTAATAACGGCTGACAGCCCCCTGCACCTCGCTTCTGTTTCTAAGACCTTTACTGCTATGGCGACTTTGAAGTTGTGGGAAGAAGGCAAACTGGATATTCATGATGAAGTATCAAAATATCTTACTGGTTTTCCTTATAAGGGGGTAACCATTAAAACTTTGTTAAACCATCGCAGTGGGCTTCCCAATTATGTTCATGTAATGGAACAACTGGGCTGGAACAGAAACAGAATAGCTTACAATTCCGATGTACTGCAGTTCTTGATTGATAACAAAAAAAAGCTACAGGCAAATACTCCGGATCGCTCGTTTCATTATTGCAATACCAATTATGCATTACTGGCACTTATTATCGAAAAAGTGAGTGGCATACCCTATCCGCAGTATATACAGGAAACCTTTTTTGGTCCTTTAGGCATGACAAACAGTTATGTTTTTACCATGTCAGATTCTGCAAGGTCGCTCCCTTCGTATAATTATAAAAACCAAAGAGAACAATTTACTTTTCTTGATGCAGTATATGGCGATAAAAATGTGTATAGTACCGTGCGCGATCTGAAGAAATGGGATTCCGTACTTAGTTATGGCAATATGTTCAGACAGTCAACACTTGATTCTGCATATACAAGTTATAGCCATGAGAAAAAAGGAATTAAAAATTACGGTCTTGGGTGGCGCATGCTGGAATATTCAAATGATGATAAAATTATTTATCATAATGGATGGTGGCATGGAAATAATACCGTTTTTGCCCGGCTGATACAGGATTCTGCTACCATCATCATTCTTGGCAACAGGTACAACCGCAATATTTATCAGGCCAAAAAGCTTTTCAATGCTTTTGGAAATTATGATACTGATGAAGACACAGATGAATAAGGAATGTATATTCCGGTAATTCATTTTCTTTGTCTAAATACAATATTTTAGAATAATTCCTTTTGCGATTTTCCGATTGAATGTGTAACCTTGCACCCTCTAAGGATGTAGGCTCCCCATTTTTAGTACTGGTTAAAAGTAGAATAATTTGAGCATAGTTTGTTGTCATTGCTTTGAGGGGTGTAGTGGAGCGAAGGCGTAGCCGAAGCGGAACGGAGCCCCTCAAAGCA
>JAFDXG010000065.1 GCA_018268105.1 Bacteroidota bacterium
CCAGTTTCGGCGCTACAGTGCGATATGGTTTCTTTGGCTTTGCTGCCGACTGGTCGAATGCAGATATACCCGTAACCTATTATATTGACGAACCCGGCAAAACCGAAGTAACCGGAAGTAAAAAAATACCTTTTAAGAACTTTAAGTTGAAGTTGAGTTTTACGTTTTAGGAATTAATCTATTATGCCAATTGTACTTTCAGTTGGCAAAATAATATCCTCAATCAATGTCATTTCAACCGGTTCCGTATCATGTAAATCTTACATCATCTATAGCATTTTGTTAAACGTATAATATCGTTGCTGATATAATTTCTTTTGAAAAGAAATTCAATATTGAGATCAACCCATCCCTACTATTGTGAAAATAAATAGTACCCATAGTATCTCATTTATTAATTACACTATCAAATGTCAAAGCCATGTTCAACAATGTTGCTTTAGATGTATTCATCGGGCTGGTATTTGTATTTCTTCTATATAGTCTGATGGCTACCATTATCCAGGAAATCATCGCTACACGCTTTGCTTTTCGCGCCAAAATTTTGGAGAAGGCCATTGTGAGGATGCTGGAAGACGGGATTTCAAAAAATAGTATGACTTATGTTGACAGGTTGAATGGACTGCTTCATTTGTTCAATCTTAAAAGCATACTTAAAAAGAAGAAAGTAGCACCCTGGTTTTATGCGCATCCATTGATTAAATACCTCGCCGAGGACAACTGGTACAGTAAGCCTGCATATATTTCACCTTCTAATTTTTCTAAAGTTATTCTCGATCTGCTCAAAGGAAAGGAGAATGCCCCTTCACAAACGTTACAGTCCGTTAATGATTCAGTGATGAGAGGTGTTATTAAGAAGTTGAAAATTGGGATGGAGGATAAAGGTAACCCTGCTGTTCGGCATTTAATTAAAATGAATGCTGAAGATCGTACAGTAGAGGAATCAGGACTGAATGAGAATGAAGTGAAATTGAGTGAAAGTACGGCCTTCTTTATCCAATCTCTCTGGAAGGACTCCGGAGCCGATATAGAAGTCTTTAAAGCAAAATTGGAGCAATGGTTTAATGACACTATGGAACGCTCTACAGGTTGGTTTAAGAAATATACCCGGATAGTATTGTTTGTAATTGGATTATCAGTGGCAATCATTTTTAATGTAGATTCCCTGGCTATAAGAAAAATTCTTACTTCCAACCGCACAGCCCGGGAGCAAATGGTACAGATGGCTATAGAAAGCCAGTCGCGTTTAGACCCTTCAAAAATTTTTAATGGCGACTCATCCCTTTTGGATTCAACCTATAAACTCATTGCAGCCGATGCCGAGAAGGCAAATAATGTGTTAGGGCTTGGTCGCCCCTGGAAGGATACAATAGATATGTATGATGATAGCATTAAATGTGCAGATTATAATAACCGATTTTCAAGTCTTGAAAAAGAAGCATCCGAAGCGAAGGATGAAATTGAAAAATTGAACAACACTCTTAACGCATTAAATCAGAATCTTAATGATTTAAAAGCTTTGAAAGACACATCTAAGAAAATAGTAGACTCAATTGCTAACCTCAATAACCGTTTAAAGAAAACAGAAGAACAAATAAAAACATTTTCGGCATCTGTAATAGAATATCAGAAAATTAAATTCTTTAAAGACCGAAGTGAATATATCAAAGCCCAACAAAAAGACAAATGCTTTCTATACAGTCCTAACCAGGCCGGCGGCTGGGAAACATTCTTTGGCTGGATCATTACAGCATTAGCAGTAATGTTAGGTGCTCCATTCTGGTTTGATTTGCTGAGCAAATTAATCAGCCTGAGAGGAACAGGAACGAAAATTAATACAGGTGATATAAATCAACCCGCACCTGCATCAGCAACAGCTTCGTCAGCATCTGCAACAACACCATCAACAACTTCTGCAAACATAAACACAGACCAGGAGGCTGTTGGTTAATCATGGTACAACTTAAAGTCATAGTAAATAAATTAAACAAGCGGCGGGCGCCCATCAGTGATTTTTCCGACAAGGGAAATATCAGTGGCGTGGTGTATAAGGGTTACCTGCTTACAAGTATTGATGAAGAGTCCAATGCATTAGGTACATGGTATAAAGACAAAGGTGGGTATTATTATTGGGGCGGAGGCCTGTCAGTATTAAGTATGGATCATCCTTTGGAAAAGCAATTACAACCAATAGTTGCCACACCGGGTAAAGCTGTAATTCCATTGCCCCATACCATTCCTAAAGAACTGCCATTAACGAGAAGTCAATGTTTGGCAACTGCACAATGGCTGGAATTGCATTATGGTGAACAGTCTGCAAATGCAGTGGAAGGCACTCCCTTTACCAATGAGCTATTATATGCAATTGCCTGCCAGGAGACTGCCATATATTTCTATGAATGGACGAAGGATCATTCCCCTGATGAAGTTTTAGGCAGATGCGTTTTTGATGCATCAGGTGATGTAAATGGAACACGAAAAGCATTTCCAAAAAATACAGCCGAATTTATTGAACATTACGGAAAGGAACTGGCGGACATGCTGATAGCAGAAGCAAATGCAACCCGAGTATGGCGGGGATATGGCCCGAAACAATGGGTGTATGCAGGTTACGGCTTGTTTCAATACGACCTGCAACACATACTCACCGATGAAACCTTTTTCAGAGAAAAACAATGGTACCAGATGGAGCATTGCCTTGAAAAAGTGATGAGTGAGCTTAAAAGCAAATGGGCTCTGCATACCAATGATTTGTTTGGAACGGTGAAAGCTTACAATGGCAGTGGCCCAAAAGCAGAAAACTATGCCAACAATGTATTGCAGTTTTTATCGTGGATCAGGAAGGGTTAAGTGTGGTGGAAGATTATATAAATATATTCTATAACAACATTTAGAAAATATGGCAACACTGAAAGTAAATGTAAATAA
>JAFDXG010000066.1 GCA_018268105.1 Bacteroidota bacterium
GCCGAATGAACAACTTTACTGTCTTTGACAAAGTTTAATCCGATTGCACAAGCACTAAGTCTGCTATTGTTAGCAGTTTCAAAGTCAATAGCTATGTAATCGAATTGGTTTTGAAAATACTCTGGAAATGTATGTGGATTTGTAAAAGAGTTTGTTGTCAACTTTTGATAAACAGCCTGTTCATATTTTGGTCTGATTTTATAGCCAACTGCCTTTGCTTTTTGTATCCAAGGCTCCAGCAAATAATTTGGTGTCCGACAAATGAACTCGTAAAACATAAATTCATTGTCTGTTTCAGGATTTACTCCTGCAACATTCATTTCAATGCTATTAGGTGTCGAAGCTTTTTTGAAAAAATTGAACATTGTCCGCTGGAATTTTAGGATGTCAGCATATGGCACATAACGGATTAGGTATTTGCGATGGTGCGGTAATAGCATTCCGTCAGCCGAGTTTTGCACTAAAGTTACATAGAATTACCAAAGTTGAGCATTTAATGTCAAGCCGCACTATTGCAAATACCCTGTTAGCGGTTCGTTGCTATTTTTCAATATTCTTGCTTTCAATATTTTGGTTGGTATATTGAAATTGTTACATTGTTGTCAATTCTTTTTTCCTCCAGTAAAATAAGTTCTTGGTTCAATTCTTTTTCAAATAGTCTTTTCCCTGCTCCAGCAATATATGGATTTGTCAAAATTTTTAATTCGTCAAGTAATTTTTCTTGTACTAATAGGTTCACAACAGATGCACTTCCTTGGGTAAGAATATTTCCTTGTGTAATCTGTTTCAATTGTTGAATTTGTTCAATTACATTTTTGTCAATAATAGTAGTGTCTCCCCAATTAGCTTGCTTTAGCGTTGTAGATATTAGATATTTCTTTGTAGTATTTAATTTGTCCGCAACACCAAATTCATTATTCTTTTGTTGTGACCAATATCCTGAAAGCATTTCATACGTTAACCTGCCATATAACATAGCTTCACAATTGTGAATCGTATTGTTAATATACTCACCTCGCATATCACTATGAAACGGTGCAAACCATTGGTTCATTGAAGAAGCATCTATAACTCCGTCAAGTGTCTGCCAAATAGATGAAATTATTCTTCCCATTTTGTTTTTCTGTTATTTTGTGAGGTGTTTGTTTGCAATGACCGCTAACGGGAAGGGCTTTATGCAGGTTGGGAATTAGTATTCCGTCTACCGATAACCGCTGCTGATTGAAAATATATTGTTGAAGTTACGCACAAAAGCTGATAGATATTCGTCTGCTGGAACTGAAGTTTGGGTTTGCAATTAGCTGATGTTACAATGTCAAGCTCAACTTGCATAAAACCCAATGTTAGCAGCCGTATTATTGTCTTACCACATACCGATACTTCTCAGAGTAGTTCATCGGCGTGTCAATAAGAAACTTCACAATGTCTTTTTGCGTTAATAACCCACTATTATTGTAAAAATACTTTTCAGTGTCTTTACTTTTTTGAGCCAATGTCAATCTGTTTTTTTCATCATATTGGTAAACAACAGTGTCTTTTGTAAAGAATGTAACTTCTTCTAGCGATTTATTGCCATTGCTGTCGTAAGAAAATGTTTTATGAATAGCAACAGTTCCTTTTGTGTCGCTGCCTTGTAAAGTCAAAGTGGTTAAGTCAACAAGGCGATTTTGCTTATCATATTTATACTTCGTAACTAATTTTCCTGTTCTTTCCTTTCTTGTTTCTTCAACTAATTTTTGCTCATCATAGGAATATATAACAGTGATTACTTCATTGTCTTTATTTCTTGTTACAGCTTTTTCCAACTGTCCACTTGCGTTATAGAAATAATCCGTGTTGTCGTTAATCATTTCTTCTTTATCTTTTTTAGAAATAAGCTGTTCCTTAGAATTATACTTAAGAATTGATTCACTTGTTTTAGTTCCTGTTTCGTCAAATGTTACGGTATAAGTCAGATTGCCAAACTTGTCAAATGCGTAAAAGCGTTCAGTTTTCTTGCCTGAAAAGTCTATGACTACACAAACAGTATCAATATTGTTATCCCTTACAATTTTCTTGTCGTATGAATTACTAAAAAAGGCATTGTCATCATTTGTCTGCCCGTGGCAGAAAAGAGTCAACACTGATACGATTAATATTAAGAATGAATGTTTCATAAAATATGGCTGCTAACGGTTTGGGTATTGCCGAAGGCGGGGATTTTTAGCACTAAAGTTCAATCGAAGAACAAAAGTTGAACCTTGCACAGATGCCCAATCGAAGCCGTTCAGCCCCGCTTTTGGCAATACCTTGTTAGCGGCTGGGCTTGTTAGATTTTCCATATTTCTTTCGCTTTGTCATACAAGAATTTTGCTCGTTCTTCTATGGTTTGTTCGTTCCACTCGTCAAGTGTCAGATAATGGCTCATTGTTTCAAGTCCTGCTGAATAAGTATTTAATCCTTTCTTGTCGGCTTTACCTTTTCGTTTAACTGTCCAATTCGCATCTCTGATTGTTGAGTTTAGGGCTTGTGTTATAATGGTCAAGTTTCCTAATGTCAATAATTTTCTGTTACGTTTGATTTTGTCCTCTTGGTTGGAAAGTTTGCCCCAATGATTTTCCCATTTTTTTGGCATTAAATGTTCCAAACTATATTTATTGATTCCCAAAAGTTGAGTTGATTGTAAACTTCTGTTGCGGATTTTAGATTCAATGAAATACAAAATTCCTGCGGATTGTTTGTTAATTAAATACGAACCGTCAAAACCTTGTTTTAGTTCTTCGTCAGACGGTAAGAAGTTTACTTTGTCAGCTTGACCTTCTAAAAATTCTAAGAATTGTTTTTTAGATAAAATTTCGTTGTTGATTAACCTGTCCGTAAAAAGTTGGTTATAGTTTTTAGTGTTGGCGTGAACAACCATTCTTCGCAAAATGTAAGTTTCAAGAAAGTCAAACAGTTCGTTTCTGTCTGTGTCGTTCGATACATTTTTAAGAACGTAAAGAACATACGGAATTAAGGTAGAAGTGTCCAAACCAAAAATAATGGCGTTAATTCTTTCAATTCCTGATTGGTCTGTGAGTTCGTTTTCGATAGTGTCGAAGTCGAAATTTTCTTGGAAGATTAAAGCATAATCTTTGATTTCTGTCAAAATTGCTTTTTTGTCATTGCCCAAATAGTTTTTGATGAAACTCTTGTAAGACTCGAACAAATGCTCAACTTTTGAAAACTCGATTTTATCTTCGGTTTTTACATTCAGCGTTTTGTCTTGGATTTTGATTTGCAAGTAAGAAAAGAAGAACAAATCAATAAATGTCCTTTTTAAACGACCTGCGGTAATTTCTCTGTCCCAATAGTTTTTAGCATCATCGTCTTTTTCAAAAATATTTTTCCAATAGGTGTTGTAAGTAGAAATTTCGTCACGGTTGAAAAAGTAATTTTTCAAAAGTTCGGCAGTTGTCAGTTTAACACCTAACGAATTGATTGTGTCAAAAATTTGTTGCTCATCTTCATTTTCGTCAAGGTCAATACCAACAAAAAGTATTTTTGAAAGTATATTGTTGATGTCTAATTTGTCAGCGTTTAAGTTTTGTTGAAAATAGGTGTATGCTTTTGTAATGTTGTCCGAGCCTTCAAGGTCTTTGAGTTCGCTTAAATTCATTACAAGTTCATAAGCATCAATGTCGTTGTGGTTGTGTTGAACAGCGATTAAATCTCTCAATTTGAACATTCGGTTAAACTCGTAATCGTCTCCTGTTTTAAGAGCCAAAACTTTAAAGAAAATTGAAAGCGTTGTCAAACGTTGTTGTCCGTCAATTAAAGTTCTTTTGTCGCCAACACGGTTTCCTGTTGTCGTTGGTTGTTGTTTTAGGATTACAGAACCCAAAAAGTATGGTTTGTTTGCGTGGCTAACATTTTCCATATCTTCCAAAAGTCTTTCCCATTGTTCGTCTCCCCAAACATAAGCTCTCTGAAAAAAAGGAATTTCTAAAATTCTGTTTCCGTTAAAAATGTCGTTAATAGTTCTTTTTCCTGCGTCCATATTTTGTTTTAAATCGTGTCGTTAGTTTTTGAGCGGTGTCGTGGTAGCCTTGCCGCTAACGTTTGTATTTGCGAATATACGAATACTTTGTATGTATATTGCAAAAATCAAAACACAATTAATAATCAACACTTTAAGCTCTTTTTGCGCAGTACATATTAAAAAATATTGAATTGCGTAA
>JAFDXG010000067.1 GCA_018268105.1 Bacteroidota bacterium
CAGAAGATATATTATTAAACAATTGATGCCACCGGTAAGGCCCGGAGATGGAATGGTATTTGAGTCCTTTCAATATGGTCCAAAGATTAATTCTCTGGAAGTATATGAGATGAAGTCAATATGGTGAGGAAGCAGAATTAGTTTTGAGAGAGGTACATCTCTTATCAGGAGCCATAAATTTATTAAGTTAACCCTACTGGAAATAAGATGGAATTGTGAATTTCACAACTCTTACTCCTATTGCTTCCCTAAGCTTGCTACAACATATTACAATTAACTCAGCATTCATTTTGCCCCTGCATTAATGGAATAACAATAAAGAATAAAGGGAACTCTCTAAGTATTTCCTCGAATATCGCTTTTGGGTATTGGAAACTTGTCGGAATCAGAATAATTTGCGTTGGGGTAATAAATTACTAAAGAAATCAAAAAGATAAATCAAGTGAAAAATTGCATTTTTCTGACAATCGTAATTTTATTTTTAGCATTTGACTCAAACAGCCAGATTACAAAAAATAATTGGCTACTTTCCGGTAGTGTTAGTTTCTCTACGCAAAAGAATTCGAGTACTGCATCGCTACAATATAAACATACCGATATTCAAATATCACCATCAATCGGCTATTTTTTAATAGACAAATTCGCTGCTGGAATACGTCCATCGTATATGTATGGGAAAAATAACCTGGTAGCAAATGGAAAACCACAAACAATATTTTCAATAGGTCCCTTTTTAAGATATTATTTCCTGCAAAAAGACAATCCATTTAACCTTTTTGCCGAAGGCTCATATGCGTATGCCTCCTTTAATCAAGCATCAGAATCTAAACAACACACATTTTCTATTTCTGCAGGTCCCGTTTTATATTTTAATACTTCCGTTGGACTAGAGTTTACATTTGGATATTCAACTACGAAGGTGGTTGGTTTTACCGGAAGTAATAATGCAATAAGATTTGGGATTGGCTTTCAATTTTACCTTGAGAGGGAAGAATAATTTATTAATTTTTAAAACTATAACTATGAAACGGTTTACACTTAATTTACTCTTCGCAGGTTTAATAAGTTTTGTCAACAGCGCAGGGTTTGCCCAAATCATTATCAACTATCAAACGTGGACATGAGCATCAGGATGTAATATATTTTCGGGTTCAACGAACGTTCCTGCGTCAATTAATGGAGGGAATTCTAATATTGCACATTTGACAGCAATTGGACAGCCGACATACGATAATGTAAATAAATCTATCAATATTGACAGCAGAATTAATGGAAACCAATATGAAGGAGCGGAATATAGAATTACTTCGACTTTTAAACAGGGCTATTCTTACGTTATTACTGTAACTGCTGCAAGAATCATGTCGCAACAAACCGGACCAAATGTATTATTAAGGCTAGATATGAACAATGGTGGTAGCAGGAGTAACACGAACTGTGATGGCACCGGGGTGATTGATGCTAATGGCTCGGGGGGATTAAAAAAAAGTTCGGAAATTAGCAGTAATAGTTTTTCCGATTATGTATTTACCTACTCTGCATTATCTGCCCAGCAAGCTTACCTCATGATTGCTGCCATTCCGCCCGTCGGCTCTGTTCCACAAACAATTTTGATTAGGAAAATAAATATTATAGAAACGCCACCTGGAGTGACTTTTACTCTATCACCATCATCGTCTACTATCAATTGTGGCTCAATTACGCAAAAAACATTTACTGTAACTAATGTTAATAACATGGCCAACGTCACCAATCACCTTTGGAATTTAGGAGCGAACAATGGCTGGCTATATAATGGTAACCCGGCCCCACAAACAATTTCTACTGGAACAACAAATAACGTTACTCTTACACCTGCCTGTAGCAATTTAAAGAACAATATTAGTGTGACGGTAACTGCAGGGGGTAACAACTATCAAACAAATACGGCTGCTATTACTAATACTTCGCCTTCTCTTTCTATAAGCGGCAGCAACGCTTTTTGCTCCGGAACAAGCAGTTATTCGATTTCAAATATACCATGCAATGCCACTGTTTCATGGATTTCGTCCAATACAAGCATCGCCACAATTTCGTCAACAGGAAATCCTGCAACGGTTACTAAAGTAGGTAATGGCAGTGTAACCATAACTGCTACCATAAATGATGTTGCATGTTTGGTAAACAATGTTCTTTCAAAAACAATATCCATAGGTACACCCCAGTCCGGCAATATTTCTATTTGGAACTCTGCCAATAGTACAAGCATTGGACAGCCAGTAGGTTTTGTAGCAGGCTATCCTCCTAATAATCGCTGCCAGATAATAGCTACAAATTGGCAGGTAATTTCTATGAGTGCTAATATTACAAGTGGTGACTTCCCATGTGCGAACGACAATGGAACAAGCAAGAATATCTTTTTTTCAATCAACCGGTACAGCATACGTTCAGGCGAGTATACAAAACGCCTGCGGATGGAGTAATTGGAGTGCACCTATTCCTATTCAGGTAAATGCTGGTTATTTTATGATTGCTCCCAACCCGGCTACTAATGCTATAACAATAGCCGCAAAAGAAAAAGAAAAAGCAAAACAAATAGGCGATATTTCGGAAATCAAAATATATGATAACATTGGGAATTTAAAAAAACAGTCAAAATATGCGCTTGGCACAAATCAAGTTGAAATCAATGTAACTGATTTAAAACCTGGGATATACTATATTGAAATTTAAAGTGGCCGGAACAAAGAAAGACAGCAGGTGCTCATTTAAAAATGAGTTTGAATTGAATTATTTATAATTAAAGGACCCTGATATTTGTCAGGGCTCTTTGTTTTTAAAAAAATCAGTGTGGTGAAAAAGGTAATTTTGAGAGCGGGCTGCCATTGTAATTTATTGAATTATAGGTTACTTTCACTGCAATAATAACCCCAATACTCAGACATGATAATATATGTAGACGCACCATTTAAAGAACAACATAAAGCTATATTACGTTCCGGCGCAACGGATGAACAGTTTATTTTTAAAGACGAAATTGAAAAGCCGGAAGACCAGTTGCTGGC
>JAFDXG010000068.1 GCA_018268105.1 Bacteroidota bacterium
GCCGGTAAGCCTTTTAATATTGACGGACAGGAATCAAGAAAAGCAGTTGAACTGGTACTCGCACTATATACATCAGCAAAAGAAAAACGTGCATTTACTTTTTAAGACAGACATCAGTTGATTTTGATTTTTAAGTTACCGGCTGCAGTATCTCCGGTCATCACCTGTTGTGTCACTCCCTTGTACGTTCCCAACTATATTGAGCCGGATAACTTGAAACTTGAAACTTGAAACCTGAAACCTGAAACCTGAAACCTGAAACCCTCTCACAAATCCCCCAACTGCGGTCGTAGCACTATATCTTCCACACAAGCCTGTGGCGATAATAATGATGCTGCATATATCATTTTAGCAATATCGTCTGCTTCCATGATACGTTGCGGATTAACACCCGTCTCTGACCATGAATCTGTATAGGCTGCCCCGGGATAAACAGCAGTAACTTTCACACCAAAAGGTTTCATCTCTTCACGCAGGTTTTTTGAAAAACCCGCCAGCGCAAATTTGCTGATACTGTATGCGCCACCGTTAGGATAGGCTTTCAATGAAGCAATAGAACACATATTAAATATATGACCGTGCTTCTTCGCGATCATTTTATGAATAAGTGTTCTTGTAAGATGATACGCGCTGTAGAGATTTACCGATATCATGTGCTCCAGTGTGCCTTCAGGTTCATTATATACACTACCGGGATCAAAGAGACCGGCATTATTCACCAGCACATCCGGTGAAATATTAAAAGACAAAAACCATTCACCAAAAGCCTTTGCCCCACCGGGTGTTGAAAGATCGCAGGGCATAGCTTCAATTCTTACTCCAGAAAATTGAGCCCGCAATTCCTGCTGTACGGCTAACAATCTATCTGTATTTCTTGCACAGATAAACACATCATGCCCATGAGCAGCAAAAATAGTTGCTATAGATTTCCCGAATCCTTTTGATGCACCGGTAATGATTACGTTCATATTTTTTTATTGGCGATGAGCTGTGGGCTATGGGCGGTGAGTTTTTAGCAGTCAGCTATCAGCGACTGGAGTCTAAAACCGCTAAACCTGACAGATGATTCCTGATTCCTGATAGCTGACCCCTCCACCCCCACTTTTCAAATCTACATACTTTTGACAAACACTGCATTTTTGCAGTTTCTGTAATAAAGTACAAACAGGCAGAAGACAAAAGGTACCACTATAAACTTACTTTTATTGCCTTTATAAATCAAAAAAAGCTATAGTAGTAGTCCGGTTTAACTCTTTAACCTTTGCTACTGAACGGAAGCGAAGATGGTATTAACTGTTTTTATTTCTCAAACCATGAACTATTGCGGTGTTTCGTGAGTTGCATAACTGGGTATCTGGAATAAAAATTGAAATACTATTTGAAATGCAGCTCAGCAATAACCGGCATGTGATCAGATGCTTTTTTATTTTGTACTACCCTATGTGAAAATACAGATAATGCATCCTGGGGTTTAAAAGCAATAAAATCTATCGCACCGGTTTCGTTTCCCTCCCCAAATGTAGCCGGGCAATTACTGCAAGTCCTTGTAAAATGAGTATCAAGCGAACGAATTACATCGCTCCCTACAGAAGCATTTAAATCACCTGCAATAATAAAGGGCAATGTGATTTTTCCTGCAATACGGTTAATTTCTTCTATCTGCAATAACCGGCTGGCACTATTAAATGCCTCCAGGTGGGTACTCCCAAACTCTATAGATTTCCCATCGGGCAGGACAACAGTTACTACAGCCAGTACGCGTGGTTCCCCGCCCTTCACTTCTGTTTTGGGCAGATGAAAGGTTTGGGTATCGGCAATAGGATATTTAGATAAAATTAAAACGCCATATTGCCCCTGTTCAAAATCCATTGCTTTTCCGAAATAGTAATATGGATAGTCTGATTTTTCAGCCAGCAATGCGGCCTGATTAATTTTGCCTGAACGATTAGTGTTGACATCTACCTCCTGTACCGCCACTAATTCGGCCCTTTGTTCGCTGATAACTGCTGCTATAGCATCCACATCAATAATTCCCACCTTTTCGGGTGGATTACAATGGTGTACATTATAGGTCATCACTTGTAAAGAATGAACGGCGATTGTCTGCTCCAGGGGTTTAGGTGCAGTACAACCAGTCTGTAAAAACATAACAGTTATACCAGACAATAATAGCCATAGTTGATGCATAGTATTTCAATTTTAAGACATGTATTTCCTGCTGGAAATTTAAGAGCTGACTAATTCACCTGCCTGTATACAGTTAGTATCCGGCATTCCAAATCGGGCTTATCTTCAACATCTTTTACCCCATGCTTTCCGGGATGATCAACACTAAAAGTATAAATCGCTTTAAGAATTTCATCTTCCCTGATAGCAAAAAAACGACTGGTATCTCCACTATCATTATGGATATATAAAAATCCTTTGTGAGCCGTTGAAGCTGCAAGCCCTGAAGTTTCATTGTTAACCCCGGCATTCAACCAGCCTTTCACCAATACGGGTATGCTATCTTGTGCGAATATTGCCCTACCAAAAAAGATATACATAAAAAAAATATCGTTTTTTTCATCTCTAAGTATTCAATGTATAACATTTCATGGTTTCTTCTTCCCGCCCTTATTAATCATCCACTCCACAAAAGACACTATTGCAAAAGCCATGAAACCCTATGTCAGTCCTGCAATACATTCACAAATAATAACCGGATGTTAGTTTAAAAGGTTATGGATTTAATCAATATAATGTACTAATATTCCTCCTGCAACCAAAATCAGTGCTGCAGTGCCAGTAACACTCATGCTTTTGATAATCTTCTGGAGTGCTGTTATTCACATTTTACCAATCACGTCGGAGAAGATATTGCTTTTCGTATTCAATGCAATCAACCTGTAGCCCAGTTCATCCATCCGTACAATCAAAGCAACAATTCCATATACACTTATTGTGGCTAAAATCTCAATCTGAGAAACCACCATAATCTGGATGATAATCGGTTTGCCAACCACGGTTCCGAGAGCTATAATGACAATTTCAACAGGTAAAATGAAATCTGTGAAAATTGCAGACTTTACTTTCTCTTTTTCGCGCTGGAGAATTTGTTCTTTTGAAAGTTGTTCCACCGGTAGCGCATCTTTGGCATGCTGATGCGGGGAAAAATATTCAAATATTTTTTCGGAGCCTTCATAGGCCAGGTAAAAACCACCAAACACCAGGATAATAGTGACAGCAGGTGGATAAAAAGCGCTAAGCAAATAAGCAAAGGGCAGTATAATCAGCTTATTTACAAAAGAACCTTTGGTGATAGTCCATAAAACAGGTAGTTCCCGGTCTGATACAAAGCCTGAAGCTTTTTCGGCGTTTACCGGCAGATCGTCGCCCAGTATACCGGCAGTTTTTTTAGCCGCCAGTTTACTCATTACGGCTACATCATCCATGAGCGCAGCAATATCATCGAGCAATGCAAATATTCCAGATGCCATTGAGATAGATAACAATAGTTGGATAAGGCCGAAGATATGAAGCATGATACAAAATTCTTTCCTATTTTTATAGCTGTTCGGGAGTAATAAAATCCCTTACTTACAAACATCCATTAATAAACGTTTAAATAAATTATAAAATGAAAAGAAGGAATTTTATTAAAACAACGGCTGCCGGAACATTGGCATTCATACTGCCTGATGCATCATCAGCGTTTGCACCAAACAAAAAACTAAGGATTGCACAGGTTGGACTGGGTTCAATGGGGGTAAATGATTTAAGAGATATTGCATCGCACCCGTCGGTAGAAGTAGTGGCACTATGTGATGTTGATGCCAACAAGATCAATGCCGTAAAAGCTACCTATGCCAATGCCAAAACTTTTTCTGATTACAGAGCAATGTTCAAAAGTATAGGTCATAAGATTGATGCCGTAGTAGTTTCAACACCCGACCATACCCATGCGCCGGTTGCGCTGAAGGCTATGGAAATGAATAAAAACGTGTATTGTCAAAAACCACTAACCCATTACATATCCGAATCGCGGAAAATGGATGCAATGGCGGCAAAGAAAAAGCTGGTAACCCAAATGGGTATCCAGGTGCATTCATTCTACGATTATAAACTGGCTACCATTTTAATACAGAAAGGCATTATTGGTAAAGTGAAAAAGGTAATTGCCTGGTCGCCCAAAGTGTGGGGGTATGACGGACCTGAGCCGGAGGGAAGCGACCCCATACCGGAGGGACTGAACTGGAACCTTTGGCTGGGTACCGGCAAAGAAAGACCGTATAAAGAAGGATTTTATCATCCTCTTAACTGGAGAAAATGTATAGATTATGGCTGTGGCACCCTGGGTGATATGGGCGTTCATATTTTTGATACTCCGTATAACGCGCTGGCTTTAAGTGTTCCGCTGACGGTAAAAAATGTCTGCAGGCAACCCAATTCATTCGGACATCCCGAAAAAAATCATGTTACTTATGTTTTTCCACAAACCTCATATACTGCAGAAACGCTGGAATGGGTTTGGTTTGACGGCAAAGGCGCACCGGAGCTGGAGGATGACCTGATGCTACCTGAAGGGCAAAAATTACCCGACCAGGGCGCTATGTTTATTGGCGAAAACGGACAACGCCTGTTACTTCCGCATTTCATGGAGCTACCGAGATTAATTATTAACAATCAGTACGAGGCTATTGATATTAATAAATATGATCCTGAAGGTAAAGCCGGCAAGCCTGTAACCAGTTATGATATTGAAGGGGAAAAACATTATCATGAATTTGTAGATGCCTGCCTCGGCAAAACTAAATGCAGCGCGCCTTTTTCTTATGCTGCTAAATTAACCGAAGTGATATTGCTGGGTGTGGTTGCTGCAAGATTCCCCGGTCAGACTCTTAACTGGGATGGGAAAAATGCCCGGTTTAAAGAAGAAGAAGCAAATAAATACTTAGAGGGTGAATATAGAAAATTCTAAAACCCCTTTTATAAAAATATAACCGAAAGATTTCACAAACTGTGTCAGTAAAATTTCTTACTCTTATCAGAAACTGAAATTTTTTCTGACACAGTTTATCTGAATAACTGAGAATGCAAAAAAAGGATTTTTCAATCGTTATAATATTATATTATCGTTTTCATCCAGGGGCCAAAATGGATTATAGGCCACTTCAAACAGGTATCCGTCGGGGTCTTTAAAATAACCGCTGTAGCCACCCCAATACACATTCTGTGCAGGTTTAATAATTGTTGCCCCCAGTTTTTTAACCTGTAACAACACTTCATCTACTTCTTTTTCAGATTTTGCATTGTATGAAATAGTCAACCCTGAAAATTCCGTAGGCTGATAATTTAAAGTTGTGTCTGCAGCCAATTCACTTCGGGGATGTAACGCTAAGACGATTCCACCCAAATCGAACAAAGCCAGTTCATCCAGGCTTTTCCCGGATTTCTCCCAGCCCAATCCTTTTTCATAAAAGTGTAATGATTTTTGAAAATCTTCCACACCAAGCGTTATTAAGTTTAGTTTTTGTCGCATTGTCTGGTTTCTTAAATGTTTAACATAAAATATAATGGAGAGGCTTAATAAAATTTCACTTCCCGTTCCATCACTTCCAAAATCTTCATCATCCTTTTTTAACGGGATTCAGGTTTCTTTGCGGTTTGTAATTTAGAAGCAATAGCAAAGCTATTGGCTTTAGTGATGGCTTTGAAAAATAAAACTCATTTTGATAGGGAAAGAAATGTATTGACACTTCAATTTTTCTTTTTCACCATGCTATATTTTTCCTGATAGATAAGCTTTTCTTTTCCTTTCCGGAAAATGTTCAATCGCATATCGTAACATGGTTCGGGGCATTTTGAGATAATGTTTTTTCAAAAATATTTCTTCTTCGTCAACAGAGCAACGCTTGCCAATTTCCCTAAGCATCCAGCCTACTGCTTTGTGAATTAAATCCTGATCATCATTCAGCAATAAATGAGCTATTTGCAAAGCTTCTTTTGAATTGCCTTTTTTAATATAGCTAAAGGTAGCCAGCATAGCTATTCTTCTTTTCCACAGGCTTTCCGATTTAGCAAGGTTTTTCAAAACTTTCATTTGCTCTTTTTGTTCCTCCAACCAGGGTCCGACAATATATTCAGCACTGGCATCTACCAAATCCCAGTTATTGATCCATTTTGTATTATTGAGGTAGAGCATATAAATTTTTTCTCTTACGGCCTTTGTACCTTCTTTATATTGTGTCACTAAAATAAGCAAAGCACACATCCTGAATTCGTGCTCCGGTGATTGCAATAATTGTTCTATTTCGTTTAGAGTAAGGTGACAATATTGCTTTACAACTTTTCTTTGTTCAGGCATGGTGACTCCAAGGAAAATATCACCTTCCCCGTATTGTCCTTTTCCGGTTTTGAAAAACCTGGCACTGTTCTTAGATTTTGGGAGACTACCTAATTCCCTTAGTTCAGCTTTAAACTGTGAAAATGTTTTTAACGACATAAATAATATCAATGATATTTAGTCAAAAATATTTTTAAATTTCTTGATTCACCATTAAGAAGTGAAGAATAATTAAGTCTTAATGTAACTTAATTCCTTAATGGTTCAAATTATTAAATCACTTTTTTTCACTTTGTCTCCGGTGAGGGCAACCCAGACAACAGCAGGGTCTTTTCCTGCCTTCTAATACATCTGCTTTTCGCC
>JAFDXG010000069.1 GCA_018268105.1 Bacteroidota bacterium
ACCTCTCGCCTCCCCGGCCCCGGGCATAGCGTCTCCTCCCTTTCGGGAAGGCGGGATGGGGCTACCACCTGGCTCTTTGATACCGACAGTTTTGCGCCCACCGCCAAAATAAAGAATGGCAAAACTTATAGCATTGTAACCGACCACCTCGGCACACCCGGGCAGATGTATAAGGATGACGGAGGACTGTTTTGGGAAGCAGAGCTGGATAGTTATGGAAAGGTGAGGGTTGAAAGAGGTGAAGCGGGTAGTTGCCCATTCAGGTACCAGGGGCAGTATGAGGATGTGGAGACGGGGTTGTATTATAACAGGTTCAGGTATTATAGTGCGGAGGAGGGGATGTATGTGAGTCAGGATCCAATAGCATGGAGGGGAGGAATTCGGCTTTTCAGTTATGTGGATGATCCGATAATTTTTATAGACATATTTGGATTACATTATGGCAAGCCTATTAGAAATGCTCATCTGGCTGGCAAAAAACATCCAATAACTGGTGTACCTTTTAACAAAAAAGGGTTTCCAGATTTTCGAAATCATTTATATCCTGGCGGTAAAAACGATGTACGAATCAAGCCAACAGGCAATAGAGATGCTGATTTTGCGGCGGCAAATAAAAAAGCCGGATATGATTCAACCCCTAAAGGATACACGTGGCATCACCATGAAACTGATGGAAGAATGCAATTAGTTGAGTCAAAAGTACATTCTAAAACTGGACATACTGGTGGATTTTCTTTACATCAAAATTAAAAATATGATTGCATTTTCAGATCAAGAAAAAAGTATTAATTCAGATCAAATAATTGAAATCGAAAATTTAATAGATTTGAAATTACCAAATGAGTATAAGTTACACCTGTTGAAACATAATGGAGGAAAATGCACACCATCACAATTTGATTTTATTGAAAAAGGTAAGCCTACTACTTCATCAATTGACTGGTTTTTGGCTATATATGATGGCGAGTATGATAGTCTACAGGATTATATCAACACATATAAATTAGACGAAAAAAGGTTGCCAATTCATTTTGTTCCAATTGCTCATGATGCTGGCGGCAATCTAATTTGCATTTCATGCGGTAAGAAGGATTATGGGCAAATATTTTTTTGGGATCATGAAAATGAAATTGACTATCGTGTAACTGACGACTATAAATATTCAAACATATACTTTATTGCAAAAGACTTTAATGAATTTTTAAATAATCTTAGATAAATTCCCCCCTATAGTCCAAGCATATGAGCTAATGCAATGAAGCATGCTAAAAATAGTCGGGTAGCAGGCGCAAGCGTCCGCTTGTGCCGGTTGAACTCTGCAGTCCCTTCTTCCCATCCGAGTCTCTGCCTTTCTTCCGACGCTGAGTCCACGTTGTGAGACTCGGCTATGAAACCTCTTATAACCGACAGCCAACCAAGGGTCATCTTCCCAGCCGAGTCTCTGCTTTGGCCAATAATTGAGAGACAGGCAGGACTCGGCGTGCTATGCCAGGCGGCGCCGAGTCCACGCCACACACGAGGCTCTGCAGTGAGACTCGGCTATGAAGCTTTCCCCCCCATAGCGCAAGCATATGAGCTAATGACATAAAGTATGTTAAAAATATTCAGGTACCAGGTGCAAGCGTCTCGCTTGTGCCTTAAAAAGAAGGCGACTCCCTAGGACTCCCTGGCGCAGGTCTCCTGACCTGGCCTCGAAATTACTTTCCTTCCCAGCCGAGTCTCTGCCCCCCCTATAGTCCAAGCATATGAGCTAATGCAATGAAGCATGCTAAAAATAGTCGGGTAGCAGGCGCAAGCGTCCGCTTGTGCCGGTTGAACTCTCCCTGGTACAGGTCTCCCAACCTGTGCCTCGAAATTACTTTTCTTACCGTTAAGTACACGCTTATAATATCAAGTAACCCCTTCTTCCCATCCGAGTCTCTGCCTTTCTTCCGACGCTGAGTCCACGTTGTGAGACTCGGCTATGAAACCTCGTATAACCGGCAACCAACCAAGGTTCATCTTTATTCGCCGACGAACCTCTGCATCAGTCAGTATAAAGAGGCAGGCAGGACTCAGCGCACTATACAGGTCTATATTGGGTGCACCACGCGTAAAAGGATATGCTGTGAGATCCGTATATTAAGCATTATGCTCATATTCCGACGCCGAGTCCACGCCACACACGAGGCTCTGCAGTGAGACTCGGCTAAGAAGCTTTCCCAGCCGGTCTCTGCACCCGCACCAGTGACAGGTAAGCAGGACTCGGCGTGCTATACCCGGCGGTATCGAGCCCACACCACGTATATGGTTCAGCGGTGAGACACGGCTGTGAAATCAGCAATTTGTGATCGTCCATCTTCCGGAATATTAAAATATTCACTATTTTTGTGAATGTTAGTGCTGTTTGAGAACAAAAAAGTATTGGAATTATACCAACTCGATACCAAGTTGTGTATTGTAAAATACAAATTTGCAAAGCACATCATAGAAAGATACAAGCTTAGAATAGGACAATTAATTGATGCCCCGGATTTAAAAACTATTGGACAGATCCAATCGTTAAATCTTGAAAAACTGAAGGGAGACAGGAAGGGGCAATTGTCTGTGAGAGTAGATAATCAATTCAGGATTTGTTTTCGGGAAATGGATGGGAATACAATAACAGTGGAGATATTGGAGCTCACAGATTACCACTAAATAATTACGATTGTATGAAAACAGCAAATGAAATAACGCCCACAAATATCTTTCATCCGGGGGTAGTGTTGGGCGAAGAAATTGAATACCGCGGGCTTACCCGTCGTAAAGTAGCTGAAAGTATGGGTATATCGCCGACGGTATTAAGCGAAATAATTTCCGGTAAGCGGAATATAACAACCGCTACTGCTATTAAGATTGAAAATGCGCTTGGTATAAACGCTCTTTTCTTTTTAAATATGCAGGTGCGGTACGAGTATTATGCACTAAAAAAACAGTTGCGCAAAACAGCCGCATGACTTCTTCCTGGCGCAGGACTCCCAACCTGTGCCCCGAAATTACTTTTCTTGCCGTTTATACACGCTTATAATATCAAGTAGCCCTTTACCGTCTTTTACATAATAGTCAACGGACACTGCTATATAACCATTGCTCAGGCAACGTTACGAAACCGGCACGTACCGGGTTTTCGTGAACGTAGGTCATTCTCTGTTCCAACATACTATGATCATCCAGAAGTACAGGATGGTTTTCATGTTGCCAGAACTGATAATGATAGTTAGTTTTCTTTGCCCGGTTGTTTTCTTCAAAAATTATTTCCACCGCCGGGTCCACGTTGTGAGACCCGGCTAAGAAACCTGAAGGTTAATGTTTCCCAGCCGGATTTTTTTGCGACAGATATTTCTATGCCGTAATACAACTTTCATGTACACCAACTGATTTTAAAACATATAATTATGAATCTACGTATTGGCGCTAAAGGTAAAAATGTTGCTGACCTGCAAAATTTGCTCAATAATAAAGTTATTCCCCGACCGAATCTAAGAACAGACGGGGAATTTGGTCAAAAAACACGTAATGCTGTAATACAGTTTCAACATTCCAACTGGCTTGTAGGCGATGGTATAGTAGGACCATGTACATGGAATTGCATTACCGGAAAGGAAAAGTATCATGTGTTGCACCCTGTTCATCTGGTTCCGCAATCTACTCCTGTAACCTGCTGGGCGGCTGCAACAGCAATGCTCCTGGGTCAGCCATTACCGGTTACATTACCCGCAGCGGTAAAGAAATTAATAGATGATGGAGGAGGCGGAGTGTTAAACGATTCTAAACTAAATGATCCGTTTCACATGAAAATTTATTGCAATCATTTTAAATTAAAGCTGCACAATCCTCAATCCTACATACCCGATGCATTGTATGATTTACTTCAAAGACGACCTCTGATGGCCTCTATCCTATGGAATTCTGCATCGTATACCGGTGGCAATGGCAGTAGCGGGCACGCGGTAATAATTACAGGAATAAGAGGAAATGGTGAAGCGCATGCAACCACCTTGCGTATTATTGATCCATTGCCAGTAGGTATTGGTTCCGTCCGATCATTTAATTATGCTAAGCTAATGAACGATTTCCCGGCATTTACATACCACCTGATCCAAAGAATCTGAATTGTTGCTCCTGCGCTGTGGTTCGTGTCTCAGCATAGCCGTCAACTTAAGAATAAAAAGCCCTGACTATGGTAAGTGAGACACATACCAGGGTCATAAATTGCTACATAACTTCTACTCAGCCGAGTCTCTGCCTCCGTCCAGATTGGAGAGATAAGCAAGGCTCAGCATACTACAACAAGCAACGCTGAGTCCACGAAATGTACATACCAATGCTGTGAGGCTCGGATGAGATATCTGAGACTCGATGTAATGTAAAAAGCAACGGCAAGTCTATACCGTACTCAAACATAAGCTATATGATTTGGCGGTGAAAAGTGTAGGTGTTGTAAATCTATCTATTTATATTCTTTGTTTCCATTTGATGTAAAACAATCTGCAGCAACATTTTTTTATGTATCTGTTTCCATTATTATTTCAACACACGACTTACTATAAAAAATTCTTAACATCTAAAAACAACATTTATGAAAAAGTTTATTGTGTTATCAGCTGTTTTAGCAAGTACTTCCTTTTCTTTTGCTCAAATTAAAATACGACCAGGTATAATAGCAGGAGCAAATTATACCACTATTGAAGGTAAGGATGTAGATGCAGGGACTCAGTTCAGGTTTGGATTTCATGCCGGCGTAATGTCAGATATTAAGATTTCTGATATAGTCAGTATTCAACCCGAAATTATATATTCTACGCATGGGGCAAAGATTGAGATGGAAGAAGGAATGGGCAGGATTGGCCTAAGCTATATTAATCTTCCGCTTACATTGAAAGCAATAACAAAATTCGGGATGTACGGAACGGCAGGGGTTGAAGGTGGTTACCTTTTGAGCGCCAAAGCAAAAAATAAAGCAGGCGATACAAAAAGTTTTAAAGATATGTCAAAAAACTTCAGAGCCGGCTGGACTGTTGGCGCCGGCTATCAATCCAAAGCCGGTATAGGTATCGGATTTAGTTACACAAGCGATTTTACATCTTTCCTGAAAGATGACAAAATGAATAACAGCGGTTTCCGGGGTAGTGTGTTCTATATTTTTTAATTGTTAATTGTCCTATTAGTTATGGTTGTACTGCCTATTCTCAGTTAAATATTTTTATCACTTTTAAGTTTTGAAATATGAAAACAAAAATATTAATAATTACACTTTTGTTATTTACGTCATGCTGTAAAAAGCATAATGTTACAGAAGTAGTTATTGAACCAGATCCCGTAAATAAGGTGTTGATTTTGCAGATAGATTATACAACTAACAAATTGATTGGCGGCAGAGAGTTGTCTTTCGAAAAACAAACCTCAACATTTACTCTTGTTGCAAAAAAACAGCCACCTTCCGACTTTGGATTTGTAAAGCTGTATTACATGGAATTGAATGAGCTGATATTTTACGGGACGGAAGTTTTTATGGGCAAGGGTAAAATTATTTTTCCGGATAGTTTTTCTCCACCCGATCATTTCGAAACAAGCGCATCGATAAACACTCCTTTTCCTTCCGGCGGATTGGAGGTAATCGAAGGCAGTAATTATGAAACAACCAAACCGTGGGAAGCTGTTAAGCATTTGACGCTTGTAAAAAAATATATGCAGCTCAATCCAAAGCAAAAAGTGAAGTTATTGTATTATAACCCGGTTGCGGGACTTGATGCGATGAAATGGGGTCAGTGGATCATCATTCTTAAAAATTAAAATCTGGAAAAAATGAAGCAATTATTTTTTTGTATGATGGCGGTCATTTTATCAGCAATTGACGCCCCGGCGCAGCAATCTGCTTTCAGCGGAAGGTTTTCGGCAGTAAACCCGCAGAATAATTCAACGCTGATAATGAACTTAAGAAATGTGAATGGCAGGGTAACCGGCAAATATTCGGAGCCTGCAAATCCGGATGCCGTGTACAGTATTTCCGGTATTGTGAAAGATGGTGTTTTAAAAGGCAGGATGGTAGATGTGGTTTCGGGGATGTGGCAGTTCCGCTTCACTGCTACTCCCGATGGAGATGGGTTTCATTTTAAGCTGAACAGCAAATTCTGGTCTTCGGCAATACCGGAAATGATGTTTAACCCTACCTTAAATACAGAAACCGGTGCTGGAACGGCTGCGGGTTTTGATCCCCGCCTGGCAGGTAACTGGTATCATATTGACAACTATAGCTCTTCCAATTATGACCTGAGTACATTCAGTCATACTTCAAAAGAAAGAATGACTATAAGCAGCGATGGGTATATGACCGTAAGCAATGGTCCTTCTTATACTGATAACAGTAACGTATTTTCTTCATCATCGGGTAGTGAAGGCGGTGCGGTTAAAATTTTTATCCGGGGAAAAGAGTTATATATGGCAACAGCCGGAGGGCAGGTGTTACTGGGTAGTTACATTGTTGACGACAGCCGATTGCTGATCATTGAAAGCAACAAGAACAGGAAACTGTGGAGCAGGGAATAGAATATACAACTTTTGTGCTATTGTATATAATAAATAAAATGAAGAAATTGTTCTTGCATTTTTACAGACGGTGATGGACTTATAACGATGCTTAAGTCTATTTAAGTACTGAAATCATATACATGGACGATAACCGGCTGATTGAAGGTTTACAAGCATGTGGATTGGCGGGCAGGCAGTTTGAAGACGCGTTGTACCTTACTTATAAGTATTTTATACGCGAAGGTTGCAGTAAATACAATCTTTCTGAAGAAGACTGCTTTAGTGCCTATTCCGATGCCGTTATAGCCGTTATTAACAGTGTACGTTCCGGGAAATTTGAAGGCCGTTCTTCTTTGAAAACATATCTTTTCCAGATCTTTTGCAATAAATGCGTGGATACTGTCCGCCGCAACACTGCCGATAAGGCTGTCGTTCACCAGGCGCAGCCTCTCGACGCAATAGCCTTCCAGATGCCCGATCATGTGTCGGGCGTGATAGAGAAGATGATGCAAAAGGTCAATCGCAATATCATTATGCAAAACCTGAAGGAGATTGGTGAAAAGTGTCGTTCCATATTATTGTTGTTTGAAGAAGGGTTTTCCGACAGGGAGATTGCAGCGCAGATGTCTTACGAAACGGCTGCTGTAGCTAAAACGAGCCGTTTACGATGCCTGGAGAAATTAAGGTCCCGCATTCCAAAAACAGCAGAATAGTATGGACGGAAGCATTGATCATATAGACAATTATTTCAACAACGCGCTTTCACCTGAAGAAAGAGCAGCATTTGAGCAGCGTTGCCTGGAGAATGAACAGTTCGCTGAGGAAGTGGCCTGGTATATCGCATCGAGGCAGCAGGTGCAGCAGGAACTGAACAACCAGCGGAAAGAGCGGTGGCAGCGACTGGAAACAGAAAGCAGACAGGAACAGGGCGTTGCTAAAGTGGTATCAATAAAAAAATGGTTAGGCTGGGCGGTGGCCACTGCTTGTATTGTAGCGATAACGTTTATGTTGTGGACCTCTCCTGAAAATAATTTAAGGAAAGATGCCGGCAGGTATATTGCAGACAACCTGCAAACCATAAGTGTGAGTATGGGTAAGGAAGGGGACAGTTTGCAGCAGGCAATAAACTTGTATAATAGTAAGGAATATAAAAAGGCAATCACTATTTTCAACTGGCTAATCAAAAAAAATCCTGCTGAAGTATATGCAATACAATATCGCGGGTTAAGCTACCTGATGATGAAAAACTATGATGCTGCCATAGCAGACTTTGATGCATTATCCAATCATTCGGAGTTAACTGTTAACCCTGGATATTTTTATAAAGCTGTTACCCTGTTGCAACGTAATCAACCCAATGATGCAGTATCCGCCCGGAAACTATTGCAGTATATTGTTGATGAGAAGAAGGAGGGATGGAAAGAAGGGGAGAAGTGGTTGAAGGAGTGAATAAGTAAATTTTGATGTTTCATTTTTTTAAATGGATAAATAATGAAAAAGAAATATTCAATATTTTTTATCGTAGTGGCCTGCTTAAGTATGGGTAGTACTTGCCATAAGCCTTCTGAGTTAAAGCTAATTACCCCTAAACAATATTCAGTGCCACCACACATACCTGATGAATTAATTGTATGGCGTGGAAAAGAAAATACAAAAAATTTTCTTTTCCAAAGAATAAAGAGTAGTGCTCAAGTAGATAATGATACAATTCATGTTGATACTTGTCATAGTTGCGATGATCAATTAGAAATTTGGAAGGGGGAGGCTATAAAAACTTTTGTACAGACAGAGGTGGCGAGGGGAAGCTCAGGAGGTTCGACGAAAGGAGTCGGTGACGAAAAAGATTCCTTATTTTATTCTCTGAATTTTATAGTTAAAACTCCTGAATCGGGTATGCATAAATATGATAACGGATTTCATTCGCTTCAGCCGGCCGGTAGTAGAGTTTTGGTAGCAGTTTTTGATACAGGGATAGATACGATGAGAATTAAAGTTGCTGGAAGCCCGAATGGATGTAAGACGGATGGTGAATATGGATGGAATTTTGTTGATAAGAGCAGTGATGTATCAGATGATAATGGACATGGTACGCTTGTGTCGCAGTTTATGATTAACCAGGCCGAGGCTAACGTTAATATCCTTCCGGTAAAGGTTCTGGGAGCGAATGGGGAAGGTGATCTCTTTAAGTTCTTATGTGGTATTGCTTATGCTAAAAAATCAGGAGCATCAGTATTTAATGCGAGCCTGGGATTCTATTATTATAATCCTGAACCCCCTATTCTTTTGAAGAATTATCTTTTGAACTATATCGTTAATGGACAAAACAAAATGATATGTGCTGCTGGGAATATCGATTCCTCGTCCGATAGTATTATGCGTGTAATGTATGGCAACAGATTCCCTGATTCATTACTTCGTAATATTGATATACATTATTTTTATCCGGCAAGCTTTTCAGGTGTTATTCCCAATCTTATAAGTGTAACAACAGTTGGAACAGGTGATATGGGAGGAATTCAGGTTAGCCCAAGACAAAATTACTCAACGTCAAAAGTAAAAGGAGTACAAGCAGATAACGGGTTTGATTTCAGGTATCCTTTTTCTGAGGAGGGCGAGGTTTCGGGATCGTCTTATGCAACGGCGATATTTACCGGAATTTACATTAGGGATGGCCTCCATCCAGATTTCATGGTAAGCAATAGGTTAAGGAGACGGATTAAAGAAGGAAAATATCTGATGCGATAAAATTGAAGTTGATAAACTCTATTAGTAAAATGAAGGGGAAAATTTGGGGAGTAATTTTTTGCATTTTTATCATTCTGACTGGGCATTCTCAAGGGAAAACGTCTACTGATATTTTAAGGTATTTAACAGAAATTGAAAATAGCTCTGCAAATGATTCTGATAAATTTTATGATGTTGAGCGACTTCGAAAAGAGTTTCTGAATTTAAACATTCCGTATGACTCCGTTTATGCGAGAATTTTGCATAGGCTGGGGTATTTGAGGTATTATGGTTTCAACGACGTATTTAAAGCAATTGACTACACAAAGGAATCATTAATAATTAATTCAGGCAATACGAATATTGTATCCCCGGCTTTTAGAGCTAAGAGTTATTTCAATTTAGGGTTATATTATAAGTCAATTCGACTTAACGAGATGGCGCTGTCTGCCTGGGATAGTTGTAGACTTTACGCTAAATTATATAATGTTGACAGCTATTTGGTGTATACGTCTGCGCTGTTAACAGCGCAATATCTTTTTTCAGTGGGAAATTATCAGGAAAGTATAGACTTAATTAATTCAGTCATTCCTCTTGCTATTACTAATCAAGATTCTTTAGGTATTCTAAGGTTGCGTGTAGAAAGGGCCTTTTCAGAAATTAGCATGGGTAAAAGCGGTGAGGCTTTAAAGGAGTTGTTGAATGCAGAGAGAGAGTTTAGAGTGAATAATCATCCTTTAGATTTGGAATATGAAGGAGATTTATATAAAGCCAAAGCTTTTGCGTTTGAAAAACTTGACAGCAATAGTCATGCACTAAAAAATTATCGCTTAGCTTTAAAAAGCAGAAAAGGTGCTGGAAACGCAGAGGCATTAGTCACTGAATATTCCGATGTGGCAGTTTTTTTTACAAAGAATTTAAATAGATACAAAGATGCGGAGAATTACTATACAATGGCTTTGGATTTGTCTTTAAAACATAACCTTATCCAGCCTTTAGTAAACGTCTATATAAATTTTTCTGACCTAAACATCACAACAAATTCTTTCCGAGAAGCTGTTGTTTATTGCAATAGGGGACTTCAAAGTTTAATACCCAATCTTAGAGTAAAGGATATTTTTGATAATCCAATAAGATATCAGGTTTTAGAATGTGCAAATCTTTTTTCGATGTTTGCATTGTTAGCTAATAAATCGGAAGCTTTACTCTATCTTTTTGACCAAAAAAATCAAAGACAATATATCAGTGTTTCACTGCAAACCTGCAAGCTGACGGATGTGGCTATTGACGAATTAAGAAGGCGCCAAAACTCTCTTAATGGCAGATTATTCTGGCAAAAGAAAACAAGGAACTTTTACCGAATAGCCATCGAAGCCTCCTATCTTGCCAACGATCCGGCCAGCATGCTGTATTTTATGGAAAAAAGCCGCGCCGCTTTATTAAACGACAAACTCAACGAATTAGGCTCCCTGGCATATCTGCCTGTTGCAGAAACTGAACAGGAGCAGCAACTTCGTATTAATATAGCCAGTCTCGAAAAACAAAAAGAAACATTAAGCGAAACAGACACGGCTTATAACCGGTTATCGCAGGCCTTACTGAATGCAAAAGAAGAATTTAACCGCTTCATTAAAACTCTCGAAACAAAATTTCCGGTTTATTATCAGTATAAATACAATACTTCCGTTCCGTCAATTCAAGATATTCGCGAAAAGCTGCTTACCATTGGGCAAACCTATCTTTCGTTTTTTGAAACAGATAGTGTTGTATATGCATTGTGTATATCAAAAAGCAATATACAGTTTAAGAAAATCCCGTTTCGGGGCTATGCCGATACGGTTAAGGCATTTATACAATTGTGTAAAGACAGGCAATTACTCAATGCCAGCTACAACCGGTATGCAAACCTGGCTAATATCCTCTATAAAAAACTTTTTGAACCTTTTAATATTCCAAAAGGGAAGGTTATTGTATCTCCTGATCTGAATTTTATTCCACTGGATGCGCTTGTAAAAGACAAAGCCGGGAAAGCATTCCTGGTATATGATTACGCCTTCGATTATACCTATTCTGCAGGCTACCTGGTAAAGACAATGAAGAAAACTACAACACAGACAGGAGCTGGTTTTCTGGGAATTGCTCCAGAATCATTTGCGTCAAACCTTTCGCTTGCCAAATTGCACGGATCTGTTTCATCACTTGAATCTATTTTCAGTAAATATAATTACGGTCAACTTTTGAAATACCGTGCGGCAACCCGGCATTTCTTTTTAAAAAATGCCGGTGCATTCAATCTCCTGCATTTGTATGCACATGCAAAAGCTGATACGGATGGAGAGCCAGTATTATATATGAATGATTCTGCCGTTGTTATATCCGAACTTAGCCAATGGAATAATCCAAAAGTTGGTCTGGCTTTCCTGGCTGCTTGTGAAACCGGGGCAGGTGAGTTGTATATTGGAGAAGGAATAAACAGCATTGCGAGGAGCTTTGCGGCAATCGGTGTTCCTTCAACAATAGCTACGCTTTGGAAGGCCGACAATAAGACTATGTATGCCATTAGCGAAAAGTTTTATTATTATTTGAGCCAGGGACTATTTAAAGATGAAGCTTTGCAAAAAGCAAAAATTGATTTTGTTAAACAAGGCTCAGTTGAAAACCTTTTGCCTTATTATTGGGCATCCGCTGTTTTATCAGGTAACCCAAATCCATTACAATTAACTCAGTATAATACTTTAGCAAAATATCGGTTTATACTTGTCATCATTATCTTTTCTATTATTCCTGCATATTATTTAAGGCGATATGTTTTACGAAAAACGAAAAAGACTTACCAGGTATAACTATAGAAAATCCGGCGACAATTTTGTTACAAAAGATATCTCATAGAAAAAAGGTTGTGTTTCCACAACCCTAGGAATATTGGTATTAAAAACAAGACTGTACTACCGGATGTTTAAAGCTGCACATACCTCGGCATAGCTCATGTTCCGGAGTTGATCTATACTATATGATATCCTGCTGCTTGATTGTACTCTACCGCTAACTGCGCCTGGAATAATGATAAGACGGAAAGTTTGATTTGAGGTTGGTCTTGGTTTACTCCCATCATAATCTCTGTAAACAATAAATTTTCCGATTTGAAGTTGGGTTCTAACAGTGAGATTTCCATCCACATCGCTATAAGGAAGTGAGTTATATGTTGTGCCCTCGATTTGATAAGCAATGACTGCTCCACCCTCTAATACACCTGTTGTTATTTCAGACACATTAATGGCGGCATTATGGAAACTGGCAGAACCGGATGGCAACCAGCCCGTTGGTACAATGGTTATAGTTTTTGCAATGATCTTCATATTGCCATCAACACCCTTATCACCCTTATCACCTTTATCACCCTTATCACCTTTATCGCCATCATCGCCTGCCGGGCCTACTGCTCCAGTTGCCCCTGCCGGGCCTACTGGTCCCTCTTTCTGACAAGAGAAGAAAATTCCAGAAATCATCATTGCTAATACTGAGCATAAAAAAATCTTTTTCATACATGTTGTTTTTGAAGTTTATAAATTTTATTACTCTTTGTCGGCATGTATGTTATGAGGGAAACATTTTTTACAAAAAATAAACATATACTGCACATATCCTAAATCAGCTCACATAAATTTGATCATTTGAATTTAGCTTACCTGATATCGAAAGAAGTCTTCATGAGTAATAGCGCAGGATTATTTCTAAAACTAAATCTTTGTTTCAACTCAATTTTGAGAAGTTGGGGATCGCAATAAATTGTAAGAGGTTGAACACGCAGGTATTTAGTTTAAGTGCTGCAAACAGAAACTACAGATTTTTTCTTTCCGGCACAGTTCCTGCCTCCGCCTATATTGGAGAGGCAAGCAGTACTCGGTGTACGATAACAGGCAGCGCAGAGTCCTCATCACACACGTCTCTGCAGACTCGGTTATGAAGTGAAGTCTTGGCTGCCCGATACTCATACACAGGAAGCCAATGCTCTTATCCACCCATCATTCCTTCACCGGGTTTATAGAACTGATGCTTTGTTCCCTGCCTGTATCTGTCACCAATTATATTGGAGAGGAATGTAAGATTAGGTGTACCTCTTCCATACTGAGTCTCTGTCCTTTTTTGTTTCGGTTTCTTATTCAAAAATGGTTTGCTTACCTTATAATTTCTCGGTAAGTTGCATACCATTTTTTTACCAGCCTTAAACTCTCCCAATGAACCGTAGTATTTATACCGTAGCACTCATTATGCTCACATTTTTTGTAATCTCTTTTCTCACTAATATAACCGGCCCGCTGATCCCCGATATTATTAAGGGGTTCAACCTGAGTCTTACCCTTGTAGCCCTGCTTCCGTTTGCGTTTTTTATTGCGTACGGGGTAATGTCTATCCCATCGGGTATGCTGCTTGAAAAATATAAAGAAAAGAAAATGATGTCAGCTGCTTTTGCCGTATCGTTTTTCGGATCGCTGATACTGGCGCTCTCGCCCAATTATTTCAATGCGGTACTTTCGCTGTTTTTGATTGGCTGCGGTATGGCTATATTACAAGTGGTTATTAATCCGCTCCTGCGCACAGCGGGCGGCGAGGAACACTATGCTTTCAATTCTATCCTGGCGCAATTGATTTTTGGACTGGCTTCGTTTGTAAGCCCATTGGTCTATTCCGGCATGGTGTCTGATCTTGGAGCGGGAGGAGCGTCGTCGGGGATAATGTCGCTGCTGCACCGGCTCACGCCCCCGGGTCTTCCCTGGATATCGCTATACTGGTTGTTTGCGCTAATATCCCTGGTAATGATCGTTGTAATTCTGGTATCCCGTTTCCCAAAAGTGGAATTGAGCCAGGATGAAAAAGCCGGAACATTTCAAACCTATATTGATCTTTTTAAAAAGCGGGTTGTGATACTGTACTTCATTGCGCTGTTTTGTTATGTAGGCTCTGAGCAGGGAGTAGCTAACTGGATATCGCAGTTTCTTTTTGCCTATCATGGATATGATCCGCAGAAAACCGGGGCGGAAACTGTTGCATACTTCTGGGGATTAATGACGGCTGGCGGTATATTAGGACTTTTACTGGTTAAGCTGATGGATAGCCGAAAGGTATTGGTACTCTTTACTGCGCTCGCGCTGATCTGTTTGACGCTGGGCTTATTTGGCTCCGGCAATGTCGCATTGATTGCTTTTCCACTGGTGGGTTTTTTTGCATCAGTGATGTATCCGATTATCTTTTCTCTTGCACTCAATTCGGTAAAGGAGCATCACGGGTCTTTTGCGGGCATACTGGTTACGGGAATAGTGGGTGGCGCTGTGGTGCCGCTTGTCGTGGGCTCACTGGGTGATGCAATCGGATTGCGTTACGGTATGGTATTTCTTTACCTTCCTATAGGATATATTTTAAGCATTGGATTTTGGGCAAGACCCATTATCAGCAATAAGATAATTACCCGGAAAAAGAAAGCAGCAGTTAATTAACAGTACAGCAGAATATATGAATCATAAAGAGATTATCGGGATAGACCTTGGCGCTACAAACATCCGTGGCGGACTGGTGAGCGGCAATGAAATAACAGGTATTAATGCAAAACCTATACGGAGCAAAGGAACGGTAGAAGAAGTTTTACAGGATATATTCTCCATTACTGATGACCTGATGAACAATACAGTTGCTGCTATTGGCATTGGCGTGCCGAGTGTGGTAGATGTGGAACAGGGTATTGTATATGATGTACAGTATATTCCATCATGGAAAGAGGTGCATTTGAAACGTATCATGGAGGAACGATACAGGGTTCCGGTTTTTGTAAATAATGATGCTAATTGTTTTGCGCTTGGTGAATTTTATTTTGGTAAAGGAATAGGATCAGATAATATGATCGGGCTTACCATTGGAACAGGTGTAGGTGCGGGTATTCTAATTAATAAACATTTATATGCCGGACCTAACTGTGGCGCTGGTGAATTTGGTATGGTAGATTATCTTGATCGTTGTTATGAGTATTATGGTAGTGGCCAGTTTTTTGAAAATGTATATCATACAAACGGACAGATTGTATTTGAACGGGCGCAGTCTGGCGACCAGGAGGCCCTTCAATGGTATGCAGAAATGGGAACTCACCTGGGTAATGCTATCAAAATGATTCTATACACTTACGACCCTCCATTGATAATTTTTGGCGGATCTGTGCGTCATGCTTATTCTTTATTTCAACATACGATGTGGGAACGTATCAATAGCTTTGCTTATCCCAAATCCCTGCAACGACTTCGTATAGAGGTTTCCGAACTGCAAAACAGCGGGATACTTGGCGCGGCAGGGTTATATTATGACGCATTATAAATGTATGGTGAGTGAAATAAGAGGATTGTATTGATATAAAATTTTCATAGAGAGGTATGTTGTTTTCTTTACGACTTTGTGTGAAACTTTATCTCACACAACGAACACAAAGATTTTTTTGCGGGGGAGCAACGACAATCTTCTCAATTCTCATCCACCGATAATGTACAGTTATAGCCTGATGATCTTAATAGTGTTGCTTCAAAAGTCAAAAAGGGTGGAATCTTTGATTATTCTTTTGTGAATACTTTGTGTGCATTCCTTAGCACCCTCTGCGGTTATTTTTTTACCGCAAAGAACCAAAGACATTTTTCTCAACTTTCGTTTCACAATAACACCCCGGCATAATTTGATGAATTAAATTTAGTGTTATCATAGTCGGTCTTAATATTTATAAATCAGTCCGGCATTCTCATTTCTACGGTAAGAAAGTCACCACAATACGTGAAGTCCGAAAAAACAAATAAACCAGAGTTCATAAATTTTTATAATATTGTGCAATCGTTTGCGTTGAAAAGAACAGCTTATTTAAATCAAAAAAAATGTGTGGTATAGTTGCATATATTGGTCACCGGCAGGCTTATCCGGTAATTATAAAAGGATTGAAACGACTGGAATACCGTGGCTACGATAGTGCCGGAGTGGCTTTGCTTAACCATGGATTGAAATTATACAAAAAGAAAGGCAAAGTAGCTGCGCTGGAAGAAATAACAGTGGGGAAAGACCTGGACGGACATATTGGGATTGGACACACACGATGGGCAACTCATGGTGAGCCAAGCGACAGGAACGCCCACCCCCACCAGTCATCAAACGGGAAACTGGCCATGATACATAATGGCATCATCGAAAATTATGCTGCCCTTAAATCAGAACTTATCAAAAAGGGATATGTTTTTCATAGCGATACTGATACAGAAGTACTGTTGAATTTTATTGAAGATATACAAAAGAATAATGGCGGCACATTGGAAGAAGCTTTACGTATTGCCCTCAAAAGAGTTGTTGGCGCTTATGTGGTGGTGCTGATTGATAAGGACAATCCTGATACGTTGATTGCAGCAAGAAAAGGGAGCCCTCTTGTAATTGGAATTGGTAAAAATGAACATTTCCTGGCGAGCGATGCTTCTCCTATAATAGAATATACCAAAGAGGTAGTGTATGTAAATGATTACCAGATTGCCATTATCAAATCGGATGAACTGATATTAAAAAACCTCGGTAATGAAAGGCAAACACCTTTTATACAGAAGCTTGATCTTGAACTTGCGGCAATTGAGAAAGGGGGGTATGATCATTTCATGCTGAAAGAAATATTTGAGCAACCCGATACCATCCGCGATTGCCTGCGTGGCAGGTTAGATGTGCAGCAGTGTACTATCACTATGGCCGGTATCCAAAATAATATAGAACAGATTAAAAATGCCAATCGCATTCTTATCGTTGCATGTGGTACTTCCTGGCATGCAGGGCTTATTGCAGAATATATTATTGAAGAGTTGTGCCGCATACCGGTGGAAGTGGAATATGCTTCAGAATTCCGCTATCGCAATCCTATCATTCACAAGGGTGATATGATTATAGCAATTTCGCAAAGTGGTGAAACGGCTGATACCCTTGTGGCTATTGAAAAAGCGAAGGAACAGGGCGCTGTTATCCTGGGAATAGTGAATGTGGTAGGATCATCAATTTCGCGTATATCCCATGCCGGTGCATACACCCATGCCGGACCAGAGATTGGTGTGGCCAGTACAAAAGCATTCACCGCCCAGCTTACAGTGCTGGCAATGGTAGCACTTAAGATTGCTAAAGAAAGAGAAACGATTAGCCATGACCGTTATCTTCACCTGCTGGAAGAGCTTAACGACCTGCCTGAAAAAGTTAGCCATATTCTTGCTCGTGCAGAGCATATAAAAAATGTAGCACTGAAGTATAAAGATGTAATCAATGCATTGTATTTGGGTCGGGGATACAATTTCCCGGTGGCACTCGAAGGGGCGCTCAAGCTCAAAGAAATTTCTTATATACATGCTGAGGGTTACCCCGCGGCCGAAATGAAACACGGACCGATAGCTCTTGTTGATGAATCGCTGCCTGTAATATTTGTTGCCACCAAAGATGCCTATCACGAAAAGATTGTGAGTAATATACAGGAAATAAAGGCCCGCAAGGGAAAAGTGATAGCAGTAATAACGGAAGGCGATGAAACCATAACCGGTATGGCTGATGATATACTTCCGGTTCCTGAAGCCGATGAAGTGATTGCTCCGGTCATAAGTGTCATACCGCTTCAGTTATTTTCTTACTATATAGGAATTGCTAAAGGGTATGATGTAGATAAACCCCGCAATCTTGCTAAAAGCGTAACGGTGGAGTAGCTGATAGCTGTCGGCTTTGAGATACGAGCTATGGGCTATAGGCTGACGGATTCAGCGGCTGCCGGACAAATTTTAAATTTCAAATTTCAAATCTTCTCATGAATAACATCACCAAAAGAAGTATTGATTCATTGGGGTATAATTTCATTGCTCCTGAATATCTTCCCAATGGCAAAGATGAATACCATCTTCGTATTATTCAAAACCGGAGCGGTATACGTTATCGCGAATTAACCGCATGGGAAATTGAAGCACTTGTGCGCAACGGAAATACATCTGATAACTGGAACCGGATTCTTGTGGGAGATAATTTTAATCCTGAACTGGTCAAGAATTGCAAGTTTTTCGGACTGGTGCGTATCGGTAAGCTGGAGCCCTGTTTTTTGGAGTATCACAATATCAGGATGCCGGTTGGCTTGTACAACAGTACAATCATCAGTTGCGATTTTGGTGACAATGTTGTTGTTGACAGTGTTAACTATTTATCTCATTATATTATCGGTAGTGAAGTAATACTGGTAAATATTAATGAATTGGCCACAACCAGCACTGCAAAATTCGGGAATGGAATAATTAAAGATGGCGAAACAGAAAGTATAAGGATATGGCTGGAGATCTGTAATGAAAACGGGGGGCGAAAAGTAATTCCTTTTACACGGATGCAGCCGGGTGATGCCTGGCTTTGGTCGAAATACAGAGATGATAAGCTAATGCTCAAAAAGTTTAAAGAATTTACTCAAAAAGAATATGATGTACAAAGAGGATATTATGGAAAAATAGGTGATCGCACCATTGTAAAAAATACCAGTATTATAAAAGATGCATGGATTGGTAGTGATGCCTATATCAAGGGGGCAAATAAGCTGAAGAATATAACCGTCAGTTCTTC
>JAFDXG010000006.1 GCA_018268105.1 Bacteroidota bacterium
GATTCCCTCAGAATAATCAAAAAAGCTTATATAGAAGCCTCTTTGAAAGAGGCCACAGCAGGTGAGAAATTTCAGTTTATACGAAAAGGATATTTTACTCTGGATAAATATTCTACACCGGAGCTCCCTGTATTTAACCGGACAGTAACTTTAAAAGACACCTGGGCTAAAGAAAGTAAAAAATAATACCATTCGATTTCATTCCTTTATAATCCAAAGTCATGCATAAAATGTTTATATTTCTTTTACTGTTTTGCACAGTAAAGGTTTTTTCGCAACCTGCATACTATAATACTTCGAATGCACATTCACATAATGATTATGAACAATCATCTCCATTTCGCTTAGCTTATGATCAGCAGTTTGGATCTATAGAAGCAGATGTTTTTTTACAGGACGATAAGTTAATGGTGGCTCACCACCGAAACCAGATAACAGCGGGCAAAACACTTGAAGCACTTTATCTTGATCCACTGAATAAGAGCATTGAGAAAAATAATGGATTTGTATACAGCGACAAGAACCTGACATTACAATTGCTTGTAGACCTGAAAACCAAAGCAGTACCGACACTCATTAAACTGATTGAAATCTTAAAACGATATCCGGCACTCACCGCTGCCACCTCTTTAAAAATTGTAATTTCCGGTAACCGTCCGCCCGCAGAAAGTTTTAAAAATTATCCCGCATATATCTATTTCGACGGAGAATTAAGTGCATCATATCCCGAAGACGCTTTACCTAAAATTGAAATGCTGAGTGATAATTTTAAAAAATTTTCCTTGTGGAACGGGATGGGAAATCTACCTGAAGCTGATCTTAATAAAGTTGTGACTGCTATAAAAAAAGGACATGACCTAAAGAAAAAAGTACGTTTCTGGAATGCTCCGGATATTGTCAATGCCTGGTATGAGTATATGAATCTTGGAGTTGACTATATTAATACCGACCATATAGATGCAATGGGCAATTTTCTGCGCCAACTTGCCAACAGATCCTATACATCGCCCACCTCTTATACATTGTATACACCCCGATACAGGAATGACGGCACTGCAAAACCGGTGAAAAATGTAATCCTCCTTATAGGAGATGGTACCGGTCTTGCTCAATGGTATGCCGGGTATACTGCCAACGGAGGCGCGTTGAATGTATTCAATATGAAGTATACCGGATTATCAAAGACCAGTTCTTACGACAGCTACATAACTGATTCCGCTCCGGGTTCCACAGCTTTTTCTTCAGGTGTAAAAACCAATAACAGAGCCGTGGGCGTAGACCATACTGGTAAAGCTCTTACTCTTTTGCCAGATATATTTTTTCGTCACAATATACCAACCGGCATTATTGCCAGTTGCGATATTACAGATGCTACACCGGCAGACTTTTATGCACATCAGTCTGAACGGGATAGCAGTGCGGCAATTTTAAATGATCTTCTCACTGCACATGTTGATATTATAATGGGTGAAAAACCCGATCTTAAAAACATTGAGGATATCAACCATAAACTGGCAAAAAAATTTACTATTGTCAATTCAGTGCAGGAAGTTGAATCCACAACGAAAATGCCATTGATGGTAGCCGACAAAAAAGCCGGACTTACAATACTAAAAGGGCGGGGGAACTGGTCTGTTGATGCATTTGAGAAAGCCATTGCATTGTTATCCAAAAATAATAACGGATTCTTCCTGATGCAGGAAGGCTCACAGATTGATGATGGTGGGCATGACAACAAGCTGCCCATAGTTGCTACTGAAGTAATGGACTTTGACCAGGTAATTGGGAAAGCCATGGAGTTTGCCGACAGTAACGGGGAGACACTTGTTATAGTGATCGCAGATCATGAAACTGGCGGACTGACTTTAACCAGCGGAGTCATTAAGAAAAGATACGTCAGCGGGCATTTTTCTACCAGCGATCATACGGCGATTCCGGTGCCAGTATTTGCTTATGGACCAGGATCTCAACTTTTCTCTGGGGTGTACGAAAACACAGAAGTATTTCAGAAAATACTAAAAGCAATGAATATTTCGCAATAGAAAGCAGGAAATTTTCTTATTTAAACAGCAAATACCATGCGATTAATATAATAAAGAGAATGAAGAACAGCCAGCCCCAGGCTACTGTATGTTCATTCCTGACGGCTACCTCTGTAGTTTTAACATCAGGTAGCAGGTTGCGCCTGAAAAAGTAGATAAAATCATAAAAGCCATCCCGAACAATTCTCATACCCTTATTATCAGAATGAGTATCTAGTGCTTCTATAAATATGTTGGTGGTATTGTCAGATGCTTTGTGAAGAGTTATTGAAATCATTACTATGGTAAAAGATTTTACCCACCCCAGCATAAAAGAATTACTTGAAATATGCTCTCCGTTTTTTTCTTTCGGTACCATTTCATCTGCAAGCATCTCATGTAATGTATGCTTTACCACTTCCAATTCCTGGTTAATTTGTAATATGGTACTGATGGGTGATATGGTCGTTGACTGATTCATTATCCGTCTGATATTTTATTCTTATACAATGATCTTGCCATATTGGTTGACAAACTGTCAATATATTTCACATTTTATTAATAACTACAGGAAATCAGCCGTATGATCCCACATACTATCATATTTTCTTCCATTAACGGGGTAGCTTAGCCCAATCTATGATAAAAGAAAAGCACAAATATCATCTTAAGGCATTTTTTTGGACGGCTCATAATATTTCATCCCGTTTGTAGTTATATCCTTAATTAGTCCAGTATCGCTCACTGAAAATCATTTCTCATGGAACAAATCAAAAACATTGAAGTTGAATTTCCTTCTGTTGTAAGAGAACTTCTTTCGCTGCGTATTAAAGATGGAGAACTAATCAATCCGGTATTCGAATACACGATTACAGATGCTCAAAAAAAGATTTGTCGGAAGGGGAAATTTAACGGGCTTGAAGTACAAATGCGGGTTGCTCACCTCAATACAGGGAAATACTATTTCACACTGAACATTACTAACGGAGAAAGCTTCGTCTATGTTTTTGAGAAGAAACCACGCACTGGCAACGATATCCTGGAATTTATGGCATCCTGATATTCAGTAAAAGATAATTCAGGGTAAATCTTCTAAATTTATTTCTGGTATTTTACCCTCAGACAGGCGCTCAAAAGCGGATTTGTACATTGTATAATTATTAAAAAAACCACAGTTCCTCAAATAAAACCGGTCTCCCATAATGCCTCCGGTAAAATCCATTCTGTAACCTCTTGCTGCAGTATTATCATAAGTGAAAATTGCTTTCTTAAGTGATATCCAATTCCCCCCTTTGTCATGTATCCATTGATTGCCGAAAAACACCTCCCTCGTTTTATCACCCTGTTCGGGTATAAAATTTTCGAGAAAAGAATGGAACCGTTTTAAATAAGTATGAGTATGTGGTCTTTTAAAACTGGCAACCAGCTCCCAGGTTGCCCGTTCCGGTGCAAAAAAATACGCAGTATATACTGTGCTGCTATCTGCACCTGGTTGACCATGCAATAAGAATTTATAAGTAATTCCCGGCTTCCAGTTGTATCTCAAAAAACTTTGCCCGCCGGAACCTTCATTTCCAAATTCACCTGACTGTACCGACGTTCCTTTCTTTAGCAACTTTATACGCATATCATCAGGGATTTTTTTAGGATCATCTGTTGAAAAGGGACTCCACACTGAAAACAGTATTCGCCTTTCCGTATTACTATTTACCTGCATACCAAAATATCCTTCTCCAAAACCAATAGCCATAAAATAAGATCCTACTATATCATTTCCTTTTGGAACAGTTACTTCATTATAAAACCAGTTGGTCTTTACGGTATCGTCAAAAGGATAATTTAAATGTACCGAAGGTCCGCGTCTGCCCCAATAAAAAAAATTTCCTTCATCATTTGGCGTATACGCCATCGCTCCTTCAGTAACTGTTCCGCTTATTTCAAAATCGCTTATATCTGCAAAATTTATCCCACTCTTTTGCACTCCCCTTAATGTAATAGCTACATAACCGGTATCTGTAATATCCCATTTTCCTGCATCATACAAACGGTATTCACTGTTTTTTACCTTACACTCATGCCACTTCTTTCCGATAGAAATACTCAATTTGCAAATAGCTTCCGATTTAGCTTTTATTTTTAGGAATAATGTGCCTGTTTTACTAAAGCGGATATAAGTCTTAAAATAAGTTGAGGTATCATCCCAATTTTTGATACCCTGTTTTGTAATTAATTTTTTCCCGGCAGGAGCATTATATACCCATGTATTGCCTCCAATTGGCACCCGTAAAATACTATCTGAAACTAAAGAGGGAATATCAGCATATCCACAATGCGAAAAAAGAAAAAGACAGAATGCAGCAAAAAAACGAATTATTGTATATCGCATTGAATTATGAAATTTAGAATCGTCTGTTCCCTCCAGGTATATTTCTCAATATAAAAAAGCAGAAATAATTTATGACCAGCCAGTTGAAAATGGAGTTTGTAAAATACCCTGTTAAAGATAAAGAAACCTGACGCAGATGCTCAAACTGGTTAAAATTCAGACAAACGTTTGTGCTAATTTGCGGGAATGACATTATTAATGATTATTTTATAGAACTTGCAATCAATAAAAATGTTATACATGAATACCAACCGCAGAAAATTTTTACGCAATATCTCCTTCGGTGCAGGAGCTGTTGCTACCGGCATCCCGATGCTTGCCAACGCATTTGATGCAGCAACAGATGAACAAATGCTACACTCATCAGAAAAAGAAAAGACCCCTCCACGTTTCAACATGTGTGGCTATGCAGCTCCTAAACTGAATGTAGTAAGAGTGGGAATTATTGGTTTGGGGATGAGAGGTAGCGGTGCGGTAAACAGGCTGAGCTATATTGACGGATTGGAGATTACGGCGCTTTGTGATAAATACCCCGACAGGGTAACCAAAGCTCAGGAGACACTTCAAAAAAGAGGGCGTCCAAAAGCAAAAGAATATAGTGGTGAAGAAGGATGGAAAGCATTATGTGAAAGCAATGATGTTGATCTTGTGTACACGCCTACCCCCTGGGATCTGCATGCACCTATTGCCCTGCATGCCATGAAAAACGGCAAACACGCAGCCACAGAGGTAAATTCCGGGTTAACCATTGATGAATGCTGGGAACTGGTGGACACATCTGAAGCAACAAAAAAACACATGATGATGCTTGAAAACTGTTGCTACGATTTCTTTGAACTACTCACATTAAATATGGCACGCAACGGGTTATTTGGAGAACTCGTTCATGCCGAAGGGGCTTATCTGCACGACCTGAGCAAAGATTATATTTTCAATAAAAATGCCTATGCCGATATGTGGCGTTTAAAGGAAAACTATGAGCATAACGGCAATCTATACCCTACACACGGACTTGGACCTATTGCACAGTGTATGAATATCAACCGAGGTGATAAGATGGACTATATGACAAGTATGAGCTCCATTGATTTTACCCTGGGCAACCTTGCCAGGGAGATGGCTGCCAAAGATGATTTCTTCAAAGAATATGTTGGAAAACCCTACCGGGGTAATATGAATACCACATTTATCAGAACCAATAAGGGAAAAACAATGATGTTGCAGCACGATGTATCAACTGTTCGGCCTTACTCACGCATCCACCTGGTAAGCGGCACTAAAGGCATCGCTCAGAAATATCCTGAACCTGAACGTATTGCTTTTGGCCACGAATGGATAAAGAAAGAAGAACTGGATGCACTGTACGACAAATATACTCCGCCTATAGTAAAGCATATTGGTGCTATTGCAAAAGAAGTAGGCGGACACGGTGGTATGGACTTTATCATGGACTGGCGACTGATTGACTGTCTGAGAAATGGACTGCCACTGGATCAGAATGTATACGACGCAGCATCCTGGAGTTGCATTTTACCATTAAGCGGAAGGTCAGTTGGCAATAAGTCTATGACAATTGATATTCCTGATTTTACACGTGGTGCATGGAAAACCAATAAGCCTATTGATCTTACTTTGAATGGCGGAGCTACTACAGGAGTAAGAAAATAATCCGGTTGTAAACAATAAACGTGAAACGAAAAGAGGGAAAAATTTTAAAGTTTCACGTTTATTGTTTAAAGTTTATTGTTTCACATCTCACATCTATTGTCACTGCTTCCCGGTTTTCGCCTGAGTCATACATACCCACTTAATCTTTGGCAAATAGTGGAACGGCTTTCCCTTAGCCGATGCGGGCTGATTACCCTGCAAATTTCCTTTTTTATTTTTGCTTACACTTAGTACGGTCTGAGAGTAGCTGCCTTTTTCATAGTCAAAAGTTTCTCCATCATCATCATATAACACAAAACTGTTTTCCTTAGTTCCGTAATACCTTACTTCAAGCGGGAGTATATCATCTTTGGTTGGGGCCTGACACTGTGGTGGTATCATTGGTATGATACCGCCATCCTTTACAAACAAGGGTATCCTGTTTAAATTTCCTTCGATAGTAATCCCCTCATTTTCGCCTGCATAATCTCCGGTATAAAAATCATACCATTTGCCTGTCGGTAAAAATACCTTCCGCGATTTTTCTCCGGCAAACAACGGAGCAACTAAAATAAAGTCCCCCATCATATACTGGTCTTTTATTTCCGGCACAGTATTCAGATTATAAGGATTTTTTGTTGCATCAAAATTGCCATTTACCTGTTGTGCATCAAAGCCAAATTCTTCAACAAGGGGCATCGCCCTAAATGGGGGTTTGCCTTCAAAATAGTATTGTGCAAAACTGCTGTAGATATACGGTATGAGTTGCATGCGCAGCATAGCCACATCCTGAACTGCTTTTTCCACTTCAGGAAAAGACCAGGGTTTAGTACCGTCGGCCCAGGCATTAAGCATGGCCATTGGTGAAAAACAAACGGTTTGCATACGCCGTACCCACTCTTCAGCAGTATGTGAAGCCCGTACCTCCGGAGTCCACAATACACCTATAAAACTACTGTTGATAAGAGCGGTAATAAAATCTTTATGACTATAATAGTCATTATAAATTACATAAGGAAACGAACTGGCCCCGGCATTTGAAGCCCTAACTAATCCATAAGTCCGTTGATTCCTTTCCCTGAACCAGGAAGTGGTAAGTTTTTGAATTTTCAAACCGTATATCTGGCGCATTTGTTCTCCCGACAATTTGGATGGAAATGTTGCCACATCCGGCCATAGCCAATTGTCGTAGCCATCTACTTCATCTATTTTATATCCACTCACTCCTTTATCAATATGTTGTGTAAGAAAATGTGCCTTTAGTATTTCCTGGGTTTGTGGCAAAGTAATATCAGGCACAATACCATTCCATACGGTATGCGATCCGGAGAGAGAATACAATTTTTTAAATAAGCTTCCTTTAGGAGAAATATAAGGATTTAGCCAGAGGTTGGATCTAATTCCTTTCTGTCGAAGTATGGCATTAAATTTCAACGGATCAGGAAACCTGGTGCTGTCCCACTCTAATGTACAGGGATAAGACATGCTTTGCCAGCCTGGTTCAACACCAATGAAATCCAAGGGGAATTGATGTGCTTCAAATTCACCAGCTTCAGCAATGATCTGATCCTGGTTGTATAAAGTTGGAACCCTTTGCGTAAAGCCTAATCCCCATTTAGGAGGGATACAGCCACCCCCATTCAGAAGATTGTATCGCTGAACTACCTGCATGGGGGAAGGTCCGCCAAAAACATAAATATCTACTCCATCGCCCGGTACATTCACCTCTACCGCATCGGAATACGGTTGAGCATCCCACGATTTATCCGTATTACGGTCTTGCAATACCGGGGGATGTTTGCTGTCTTTCCGCACTGCCGTACCCACATATATTGTAATATACCTGGCTGCATCAATCAATACCCCATATCCTTTAGATGATATATAAAATGGAACAGGCGCATGGGTTCTGCCATTGTCGCTGCCGCCATAGTGATCAACATGCAGATTTAAAATTCTGCCACGCTGATTGACCGTTTTGAAATTTAATCCCAATCCAAATATTGTTTCAGCACTGTCGAGCGGAAACCGAAGTGCAACATGATCAGTATTTCTTTGCGCAAAAATATCTTCACGATGCATTGGAAAATCCACATCCGGAAGTTGTTGTAGCGCCCTGGTATTGGCAATATTACCTGCAACCTGCAATAAACTCAATTCATTCTTACCAACTGTTGTTTTCCAGATCCCAGGCTGTATAATCGTCCATTTCAATTCCTGTTGCTGTGCAAAAAGAGACGTCGCCGTTATAAGGAAGACAATAATCATTAATTCGTTCTTTTTTGCCATCACAATAATTATTTTAAACGAGCAGTAATATCATATCGCCTACCCGCTACCGTTTGAATTTTTATTTTTTTATCCTTGTACTTCACCTCGCATTCTTTTCCCATTTTGGAAAGCAGCACGACGCTTATAAGCTTACCATTTTTCCAGGCAATATCAAGCGTATATCCGCCCCTGGCACACAATCCCTTTACCGACCCTGTTTTCCATGCCGAAGGCAGGGCCGGTAAAAGTTCTATAAAGTGCTCCTGGCTTTGCAGCAGCATTTCAGCAATACCGGCAGTAGCACCAAAGTTGCCATCTATCTGAAATGGCGGGTGGGCGCAAAACAGATTATTATATGTTCCGCCCCCGTTACTCATATTTACTCCGCTGGAATGCACTGGATGCAAAAGCCGGTTCAGCAGTTTGAGTGCATGATCACCATCGTGCAACCTTGTCCAGAAACCAATCTTCATCGCCAGCGACCATCCCGTACCATCATCACCTCTTACTTCCAAAGATTTTTTGGCAGCCTGTGCAAGATCAGGTGTTTCGTAATAAGATATCTGGCTACCGGGATAGAGTGCAAACAAATGCGATACGTGCCGGTGTGTGGATTCGGTTTCCTTAAACTCTTTTGCCCATTCCATCAGTCTGCCATCACCTCCTATTTTAAGTGGCTCCAATTGTGCAAGTGCTGTGGCAATATTATTGATGATATCATTTTGAATATGCAATACTTTGGCTGCAAGTAATGTATTGGTAAAAAGATTATAGATCACTTCCTGGTCGTGTGTAGGTCCCATACTTATACTGGCAATGCTGCCATCAGGCGCAACAAAACTGTTCTCCGGTGAGGCTGCAGGCCCAGAGACCAGCTTACCCGTCTCAGGATCTTTTACCAGCCAGTCAAGATAAAAAGTACAGGCTTCCTGCAACACCGGAAAAACTTTCTCAAGATATGTTTTGTCCATACTAAAGGCATAGTGTTCCCACAAATGCTGACTGAGCCATGCACATGCACCTACATGCAACCCCCAACTGGGATGTTCACCGGGTGCCGTAAATCCCCATATATTGGTAATGGGATGGATTACCCATCCTCGTGCATGGTACTGTATTGCTGCTGTTTTTTTACCCGGTTCGGCAACTGAGGAAATAAGATTTGCCAACTGAAGATGGCACTCTGAAAGATTAGTGACCTCAGCCGGCCAATAATTCATCTGCACATTCACATCGGTATGATAATCGCAGTTCCAGGGTGTTTGTATTTTATTTGCCCATATACCCTGCAGGTTCGCAGGCAGGCTGCTCTCCCGGGAAGAGGAAATCAGCAGATACCTTCCAAACTGGAAATACAGGGCATACAGGTATTGTTCACCGTTAGTTTCTTTATTCTTCTGTAATAATTGATCGGTTGGTATTGCATCATCATCGGTATCTCCAAGTTTAAATGTCACTCTGTTCATCATAGAAGAGAAATCAGCCACATGGCGCTGTCGCAATATTGGATAAGATTTTGCAACAGCCAATGAGTTACGCTTTTCTAATTGCTGTTCATAGTTTTCATTCAGATAATCAGGATAATGCAACCGGTAATTAGTACCCGAAGTAATAACTATTGTTACTTCATTGCTGTTGGATATCTGCAATCCCCCATCCTTTTCTGATATTGTACCGCCCTTAATTACCGGGGATACAAGCACTTTATAATGCATACCATCACCCCCATGACCGTCATTCATTACACCCCTCATCACAAGTCTATGTTTTTCGGCAATAGTTGTGAATCTCTCCGGTCTGTTTATATCCATCAAAAAAGAAATAGCACCTGGTTTTGATGCCTTCAAATGAACTACCATGGCTTTATCCGGGTAACTGGCAAATACCTCCCGGGTATATATTATACCGTTCTGTTCGTAAGTAACAGAGGCTATGCCGTTAATAAGATCAAGCTCGCGGTGATAATTTTTATATGGAGATGAAGTATGGAAATCAAACCATAGATCACCGAGGGTTTGATAACATCCAAAGGGTACATTCGCCCCATTGCCATTGCCAGAGCCAACACCTTTGCACACCTGGGTTTTGTTGGTGAGTTCCGTAGCTTCTTTATATTTTCCTGCAAACAAAAGTTCCCTTATTTTTTGTAAAGATGCGTACGCATCCGGATTGTCATTATCTGCAGGGCTTCCGCTCCAAAGGGTTTTATCGTTCAACTGAATCCTTTCTTTATTCACATCACCAAATACCATAGCTCCAATAAAACCATTACCTACTGGCAATGCCTTCAACCATTCTTCATCATTCTTCCAGCCATCACTTATATCTTTTATGGTGGCATTTGCAGGATTGCTATACCAAAGTTTTGTATGTTTCTGCTTTTGTGCAACAGCAGATATCGAGCATATCAACAGAAAAAAGAGAATTTGTTTTTTCATGAGACTATCGGGATACTTTTTAATAATTTAGTCAAAGATTTTAAATGGTCTTCCAAAATACGTTTAGTTTATCAAATGCACTGTGCAAAAATTTAATCATGTAAATTATCTGATGAAATATTTCTGTGTGATATTAAAATTTTTTATTTCTCATTACACAACATATTTCAGCAGGCAAACTGTGAAGGCAGCTACACAGGTATTTAGGAAATTTACCCTATCGTTATTCAGGTAGCCTTTTCTTTCCAGTGTAGCTCCCAATACAGAATCAGCAAGGTTGCCGGCAGTACCGGCAAAGACGATAGCAACTGCCAGCAAAGACCAGCCATATACTGTGCTATATACCAGAGCTATCAGCGAACTACCGGCTACACCTAATAAAGTGCCTTCCAAACTTACCACACCATTTAGTCCACGTTGTGACTTTTTAAAGTTTAGAATATTATAAAAACGACTGCCATAAATAATACCCAGTTCGGAAGAAACCGTATCAGCCATGGCAGAAGCAAAACATGCGGCGATAATTAAAGGAGCATTCCCCTCAAAAAAAGTATTGTAAAAAGTCATCAGTCCTGCAATAGCCGGCAACCCTGCATTAGCCAGCACCTGACCGGGCTTGCGCCGTCCTTTATCGTCTTCAGCCAATCCGTTCCTCAGCTTTTTATCCCATTGCCAGGAAGTAACTCCAACCCCGGTAACGAAGAAAATTGTCATCATCAACAAACCAGGAAATCCGGCTCCTTTGAAAATAAAAAAGCTTAAGATTCCTCCTGTTAAAGCAGCTAACAAGGTTAGCTTTTTGAACCATACACTCAGCGACATCCCGGCTATTATAACAGTGGTCAATATAAAATAAGTGTACAAATTGAGATCATTTATGAGAATGCAAATAACTGAGTTTCTATCTTATATATTCAATTTTAGGTAATAAATTAAGTATATACATTTAATTATATTGAATTAACACTTATCTTAGCATAGTTATTTACCACAAGTCGCCTCTATATTCAATTTCTCTAAATCTTATTCCTAACATTAGCCATTATCCTGGTCTTTTACCTGGATGATTATTATTTATCATGATGATACACCCTATTTACTAACATATAAAATATACCTAAATGAAAAAAGTTCTACAATTTTTATTATGTATTATAGCAACCCTTAGGATTGGATCTGACCTCAAAGCGCAAACAAACGTAGCACTTAACAAAACTACCCTGGCTTCTTCCCTTGAAAACCCATCATACCCGGCATCAAATGCCGTAGATGGAAGTAATACTACCAGATGGTCAAGCAGTTTTAGCAATAATCAATGGATATATATAGATCTTGGCGGACAATATGACCTTACAGAAGTACAACTACATTGGGAGACTGCTCTGGGGAAGGATTTCAACATTGATATTTCCGATGATGCGAGCACATGGGTTACCATTCAAAGTATTACTAACAACACCAATTTTAATAATACAATTGATGTTAGTGGGCATATTGCCCGATATGTGCGAATGTATGGTCTCACAAGAGGAACTGCATGGGGGTTCTCACTTTGGGAATTTGGAGTGTATGGAACGCTTGTGGAAAACCTGGCTCTGAATAAATCTTCAAATGCATCGTCTATTGAAAGTGCGACATACCCTTCAAATTATGCCTTTGACGGATTAGGAACCAACGTTGGGGCAAATGGTAAAGCCAGGGATGGAAATAACGTAGAATATGGCAGATGGTCAAGCTTGTTTTCTGAGCCACAATGGATATCGGTAGACCTGGGAGCTGTATATAGTATCAGAGATGTAAAGATTTTTTGGGAAGTGGCAAATGCCAAAGATTATTTAATCCAGGTTTCGACTGATGGCAATAGCTGGACTGATGTTGCAACGATTACAAATAACCCGACAAACAGTTATATCAATGACATTCCAATAACGGGTGGAGTACCTGGGAGATATGTACGCCTGTACGGACAGACAAGAAATACAGTCTATGGTTTCTCTATTTATGAGTTCCAGGTATTTGGTCCTAACAGCATCCTGCCCATCCACATGAACAGTTTTACGGCTATTAAAAAAGCTAACAATACAGAAATCAACTGGGAAGCTTCGCTCGACAGGGAAAGTTATTTTGAAATACAACGCAGTGGCGATGGAGCTAATTTTGCAACCATCGGTTCTATTCACGAATCTACGGGAAGCAATGGTATTTCCAACCATTATACTTTTACAGATGAATCACCGTTGGATGGAGTAAATTATTATCGTATAGCCTACACTGAAACAGGCGGAGCACGTTTGTTTACTAAAATAGTAGCCGTTTCATTTGCACAATCATCACGCATAAAAATATATCCCAACCCTGTAACCAGGAATACGCAATTCCTGCGTATTGAATTGCCCTCCGGCATTACAGGGAAAACTGAAATCAGAATACTCAGTACAACGGGTCAGGTGGTAAGCCAACAACGATTTGGAAGCAACAATACTGTTTTACTTGCTGACGGCATTTCTCAATTGCCCGCGGGTCAGTATATCATTCAGGTGTTGCCGGAAAAATCAGCCCCACTTTCCAGGCTGATTATTGTGAAATAAAAAAGCTCTCATACTCTTCATGCTGGCAGCAATAAAAAGTTTATTGCTGTCAGCATTATTTTTTAAGGTCAAGACGCCGGTTATATCTTACAACATCCCAGTATTCTTTGCCATAGCCAACGAGTATTTCTCCGCCTGCCGGAATATCATGGGTGGAAAATATATATGCTTTGAGTCCTTCTGTTTTATAAGTGGCATTATTTGTAATCCCTTTTACCCTGACAAGTCCCCGGGCATCATTTGCATAGCGGGCTAAATATTTGGGGTGTGGTGCAGCGTCAATTACATGATTGCGGTTTATATAGTAGATATATTTATTCCTGCCATCATCATGGTTCACATCCTTCCATCGGGTGATGGTGCCTTTATATTCGACGATTTTTTTTCCCGCAGGAATTGTTTTTTTGGTAAACAATCCTTTGCCGGCATTGGGCAAGGTAGATTTCTTCACTACAAGTTGCCGCTCTAATATTGCCATACTATTTATAGGTTATGATATCCTTATACCCTGCAAATTATATGGCGATAAAGGATTTATGAAAAAAAATTATTTTTGTTTGAAGCAGATACCCTCTGAATAAAATCACGAGTATAAGTCGAACTGAAAAGAAAATAAGCTATATATTTGCAACCCCATTGCCCGATCGTATAGTGGTAGTACATCAGATTCTGGCTCTGATAGCCTTGGTTCGAATCCAGGTCGGGTAACTAAATTTTAATTTACTTGTAAGAAAAGCTGCTTAAGCGGCTTTTCTGTTGCACTATTTACTTTGAATATTTAAAGTAAAACAATAGCTCACTTTCCCTCAATTCAACAATAAATAAAGTGCGGCAGCAATTGACCCACCCACTATCGGAGCTATCACCGGTATCCAGGAATATTTCCAGTCTTCCTTGTTTTTATCTTTGAACGGAAGCAGGTTATACACTATTCTCGGTCCCAAATCCCTGGCAGGATTGATAGCATAGCCGGTTGTACCGCCAAGGGATAATCCAATAGCCCATACAATAAAAGCAACCGGTATAGCACCGATAGAACCGAGTCCTATAGGTGTTTTCTCCTCTCCCATTTGCGCATCAGTAAAATAGAAAACCGCAAAGAGCAACACAAAAGTGCCTATAGCTTCACTTATAAAATTGCGGCTGGTATTTTTGATTGCAGGGGCAGTATAAAATGCTGCCGCTTTTAACCCGGCATCAGCAGTGGCGGTAAAATGATCTTTATACATTAGCCATACAAGAAATGCCCCAGTCATTGCTCCGGCAAATTGGGCTAAAAGAAAGGGCAATACTTCCGCCCAGGCAAACTTACCACCCACTGCCAAACCTATTGTTACTGCAGGATTGAGATGCGCACCGCTATAGGGACCAGCTATTACCACTCCGGCAAAAACGGCAAGCGCCCATCCGGTAGTAATCACTATCCACCCGCTTCCGTTTCCTTTGGTGCCGGTAAGCAATACATTGGCAACTACGCCATTTCCAAGAAGAACGAGGAACATTGTACCAATAAATTCAGCAATAAATGGAGTCATCAATATCAGTTTTAAATTTTAAAAATGAATAGAAAATTAAACTTAAACTTATTATTTTATTTGAGCAAACAGATCCGGATAATCTGTGATAACACCATCTACCCCCATATCTTTTAACCGTTGAATGTCTTCCACCGTGTTTGGCGTCCAGGGAATAACAAGAACATCTTGCTTATGAAATCCTTTTACCAAATTTTGGGTAACAACAGAAAACTCAGGGCTGAATATATCCGGCTTAAAACCCAGTTCATCAATATATCCTTCCACAGTTTTTACACCGGATTTCCCTACAAGAAAGGATGTTTTAACACCAGGGTATTTTTCATGTACAAGTTTTAAAGCTCGTATATCAAAGGACTGGATCATGGTGCGGGGCGCAATACCTTTATCAATAATAATTTTCATTGCCGAGTCAACATACTCTTCCAGCGAAGGATAGGTTTTCCCATCGCTTTTTGGACTGGACTTGAGCTCAATATTGTAATGGTTGATATGATTCTTTTCTTTTGCATACATTTCCACTGAATCAATCAGCACGCTGAGAAGGGGCTTAACAATATGCATTTTTTCCTGCCGGGTGAAGCCAGGATGGGGTTTGATCCCTGCATCATATTTTGCAACGCTATCATAAGGCATAGCATAGATCAGCCTGCTGTAACCGTCCTCTTTTGTCATTGTATCCCCCTCGGGAGTAAGACAAAAATCGCTGTTGAAATAAGCATCATGCGACACTACAATCTTCTTGTCTTTCGACATCTGGAGATCCATTTCTAATGTACAATCATAGTTGATGGCATTTTTCTCTGAAGCAATGGTATTTTCAGGCATCAGCCCACGCCCGCCACGGTGGGCCTGTTTATCAAAACTGGCAAATTTTTCTTTATGTTTATTACCAGCACTGCATGAAACTATTATTGAAGAAATGAGCAGTAAGAATGTTTGACATATAGATAACTTCATTACTTTAAATTTATATTAATCTGAATATGCAATTGAAAAACATTTCGGGTTTTAATTCAGATGCAGCATCCACCAAACCTTTTAAAAAAAATTAATACAGGTAAAAAGTACTATTGACTAAGATAATTTTTTTAGCTCAATAAAAATCTATTCTCAAAAAAAATGTAATTACTATTTAATCAGAACTACTTAATATCTGCGCTAATACCCGACGAAATTTATATTCACAAATGAATATTCAAAAAAGCACTGAAATACTGAAAAAGCAGGAGGATATGCCCGGTGTCAGCAATCTAATGATTGAAAGTATTGCCGGCTGCCTCAGATCAACAATGAATATGACCACTCAAACATTGAAAATCATAAATAAAACTTTAAAGATATCTGCCAGTCTGAAATATTTTCAATAGGAGCTGCGTTTGAAGAAGGAAGTAAAACCATCTCTGTGCAGAAAAGAATACATGGAGGCAAAACGGAGCTGATTAACGGCATGAGTATACAGGTATAGGCAAACCATAACAAATCTACCGTTCCGGCAATAGCTACTAATACTATAAAGTAAGCCTTCAGGGTAGAGACTATATATTGAAGTAACCGGTGCACAAAAAACAGATGGTATATATCCGACAGAAAGGGAACAACATTGGAAGCAATTAGGGAAAAAACTATAGAAGTAACATTTGAGAAAGTCCCGGTTGCCAAATGCATATTTTCATCTTAATAAAAAATGACGAAAACAGAAAGCGACGTTCATTAAAAATAAATATTACTTTTGTTGCCGCATGAAAAAAGTGCTCGCATTTATATTATCTTTTTTCTACCTGTTTACAACTACAGGAGCTACATTTCACCTGCATTATTGCATGGGAAAACTGGTGAATGTAAAACTCGGGCAGAAAGAAACTAAAAAATGCAGCAAGTGCAAATCAGAAGAAACTGATCCCTGCAGCAAAAACTGTTGTAAGGATGCTTTTAAGACTGTTAAGTTTGAAAAAGAATACAGTGCTACAGATAACATATTCCCATCTTTTCAATTGAAAATATCGGCTAAATCCGTACCCTATGCAGAGCTTCCGCTGCTCTCTGTAGTTTCCTGTTCCCCGGTGTATTCAACATCTAATGCACCACCCCGAAGTAACAATATCCCCATTTATCTTCTGCACAACCTTTTTCTGATTTAGATTTTTAACCACTTTGCGCCGGGCTATATCGTTGCCAGGGTATTGGCGATTTATATGCCTTCGAAATTCTCTGTTTAACCCAAATTTTTGCAGCCAACTGCAATTCTGGGTTCAATAATCAAAATTCAGAAAAAAAACTACAATGGTACATCGTATTGTAGCATGGTCGCTGCGCAACAGGTTTATAGTGCTGGTGATTACAGCTTCCCTTTTTGCCTGGGGGATTTTTGCAGTGAAGAAAAATCCCATTGATGCTATACCAGATCTTTCAGAAAACCAGGTAATAGTTTTTACAGAGTGGATGGGAAGGGCCCCTCAGCTTATAGAAGACCAGGTTACCTATCCCTTAGTCACTAATCTGCAGGGTTTGCCCCGTGTCAAATATGTACGGGGCTCTTCCATGTTCGGCATGAGCTTCATTTATATCATCTTCAACGATGATGTAGATATATATTGGGCCAGGGAACGGGTTTTGGAGAGACTGAGTACCGTTTCGCGGACATTACCTGCAGGTATTACCCCGCAGTTGGGTCCAGATGGATCTGGCGTTGGCCATATACTGTGGTACACTTTAGATGCTCCTGACATGGACCTGGGGGAACAGCGTGCATTACAGGACTGGTATGTAAAATTTGCTTTGCAGAATGTAGAAGGTGTAAGCGAAATAGCATCATTTGGCGGCTTTCAGAAGCAATACCAGGTTACCGTTGACCCCAATAAACTGCTATACTACCGGCTATCTGTAACCGATGTTATCAGCGCCATCCGCAGCAACAACAATGAGTCCGGTGGACGAAAATTTGAAATGAGCGATATGGGTTATATCATCAAAACTTCCGGATACCTGAAGTCGGTTGCAGAAATTGAAAACATTGCCATCAAAACACAAAACAGCATTCCCATCCGTATAGCAGATGTTGGCGCCGTACAGATGACAGGCGAACCGCGGCTGGGTATATTTGACCAGGATGGCGAAGGGGAACGCGTTGGTGGAATTGTGGTGATGCGGTATGGCGAAAACACCAATGTCGTAATAGATAAGGTAAAAGCAAAGATGAAAGAAGTGTCAAAAGGCTTTCCTGAAGGTGCAAAATTTGATATCATCTACGACAGAGGTACATTGATAAAAGAATCAGTAGATTCGGTCAGGCAGACACTAATCGAAGAAATGATTGTGGTGTCGCTGGTGGTTATCATTTTTTTATTTCACTGGCGCAGTGCTTTAAGTATTATCATACAAATCCCCATTACACTGGCAATAAGTTTTATTCTCCTGAATGCTTTTGGTATTTCATCCAATATCATGTCGCTTACCGGTATAGCACTTGCTATCGGTGTTATTGTTGACAATGGTATTGTTATGAGTGAGAACGCCTATAAACACCTGTCTGAAAAGTATAGTTATTGGCAGGAACAACAGAAAAATAAGAAATCATGAAACGACTTAAACATATATTCAAAAAGTCACCACGATGGATATCCGAAGAAGAACGCCTGAAAGTAATTGAGCAGTCCAGTAAGCAGGTAACCCGTGGTGTATTTTTTGCCACTGTTATTATCATTACTTCTTTCCTGCCGGTTTTTATGCTCACCGGACAGGAGGGAAAACTGTTTCATCCGCTTGCTTTTACCAAGACGTTTATACTCATTGTAGATGCCATCCTCGTCATTACCCTCGCCCCGGTACTGATATCATTTTTTATGAAGGGCAGGTTCCGACCGGATACTGCTAACCCGGTAAACAGGATATTGGAACGTCTCTACGAGCCGGTGATTAAAGCAGTATTAAAATGGCGTAAGACTGTGATCGTCATCAATGTGATGGCTCTGATCATCACCATTCCATTACTAAAAAGCCTGGGAACAGAATTTATGCCGCCATTAGATGAACAAAGTATTCTCTTCATGCCGGTGACGCTGCCCGATATTTCCAACAATGAAGCAAAGAGGATACTGCAGGTGCAGGATAAGATTATCAAAACTATTCCGGAAGTGGATAAGGTGTTAGGTAAAGCAGGAAGAGCAGCCACCGCAACAGACAATTCACCGATGAGCATGATAGAAACGATCATTATGTTAAAACCAAAATCTCAATGGCGGGAAGGAAAAACAAAAAAAGATATCATCAATGAACTGGATGCCAAACTCCAGATCCCCGGAGTGGTAAATGGATGGACGCAGCCAATCATCAACCGGATCAATATGCTGTCTACCGGGATTCGAACTGACGTGGGTGTAAAAGTATATGGTCAGGCTCTTGACTCTATTGCCATCGTTTCAGAAAGGGTGAGAAAAACTTTAGCGTCTACTCCGGGTATCGTGGATTTATATGTAGAACCTGTTACCGGTGGTAAGTACCTCTCTATAAATGTACGGCGTCCGGATCTTGCCCGCTATGGTTTAAATGTGGATGATGTAAACCAGACAGTGGAGACAGCACTCGGTGGAGCAACAATAGGAAACACCATTGAAGGACGGCAGCGTTTTTCAATAAGCGTTCGATTATCAGAAGGGTTTCGCAACAGTTTGGAAAAAATAGAGCGCATTCCGATTATGTCGTCTTCCGTGGGTGAAGTGCCTTTATCTGAAGTGGCAGATGTGAAATTTACCGACGGACCGCCAATGATCAATTCAGAAAATGCAATGCTTCGCGGAGCCGTGTTATTTAATATAAGGGGACGCGACCTGGGGAGTACCGTAGAGGAAGCTATTGACAAACTGGATAAATCCACAGGTGTGCTGCCTGCCGGTTACCATCTGGAATGGAGCGGACAATATCAGCACCTGATCAGCGGAAAGAAAACTCTGATGTGGATATTACCGGTAGTACTGGTGATTATTTTATTTTCTCTTTACTTCGCTTTTCACTCCCTGCGCGAAGCATTTTTAAGTCTGATTACTGTACCCTTTGCCCTGATTGGCGGTGCTTATATTATCTACTTCTGGGGTGTAAACCTGTCAGTAGCTGTTGCAGTAGGTTTCATTGCACTGTTTGGTATTGCCGTGGAAACAGGAATAGTAATGGTTATCTACCTCAATGATGCCATGCATCAATTAGTAAAACTAAAAGGCAACTCCGCTGCAACAATCAGCAAAGAGGATTTAAAACATTATGTGATTCAAGGTGCAGTAAAACGTTTGCGACCTAAGTTAATGACGGTATGCGTATCGCTGTTTGGCTTAGTGCCAGTTCTTTGGGCAAGTGGCGTAGGTACTGACGTTATGAAACCCATTGTATTACCTATGATCGGTGGTGTGCTTACTTCCTCCACCCATATATTATTAGTCACACCGCTGATTTTTTTAATGTCAAAAGAATATGAATTACGCAAGTATGGAAAACTGGAAATATATGATGTTCATCATTAAAAAAATTGGTGTCTTAGGGGTTGCAATATATATGCTGCCATTGCAGCTTTTTAGTCAACAACCGGATACTGCCATCAGTACTACACATACCAATATGCACACTGTTGCTTCAGGTCTCAATGTACAGGTATTACCGCTCGACAGTATACTAAGCAGGATAGATCGCAACAATGTGCTGCTTCAGTCCTACGGTTTAAAAGCGGAGAGTTTTAAATACAGCGCCGATGCATCAACTGCCTGGATGGCGCCAATGGTGGGCTTAGGTACTTTTATGACTCCCTATCCTGGTCAAAAAATTATGGACGGCAGGGACAAAGGGAACCTGATGCTGCAGTTGGAACAGGATATTCCTAACCCTGCAAAACTAAAAGCCAAAAAAAGCTATATCACTTCACAGGGAAATATAGAACGGGCAAACAGGGATATAACATTAAATGACCTGAAGTCCGCTGCAAAGCGATTATTCATCAACTGGCTCATTGCTGAACGAAAAATCCTTAGGTTTCGTGAAAATGAATCCATATTGATAATGATGAAGAAAACCGAGGAGATACGGTACACTTATAACCAGGCCCAGTTGGGAAGCATATACAAAGCCGATGCCAAAATAGAAGAAACCCGTAACAGCCTTCATATACAGGAAGCTGTTATTGCCAAATCAAGAGCCTGGCTCAACGGGCTGATGAATGTTCCGGGCGATGAAGTATTTGAAATAGATACTACTTATATACCCGTATTTACGCTTGCCCCTACTTCCGATACTGCTGAGCTTTCGGCTGTACGAAAAGATGTACACAAAATGGATGAAAACATCCACTCTATGGAATTAAATATCAAAAGTATGGTGCTGGAAAAGAAACCTGACTTTCGCATCCGCTTTGACCACATGACCCCGCTGGCTGCCGGAATGCCCCAGGCTTACAGTATAATGGGTATGGTGAGTATCCCCATTGCTCCCTGGGCTTCCAAATCTTATAAGTCAGGTATCAGGGCAATACAATACAATATTCAGGCAATGGAAAAAGAAAGATCTGCAATGCTGATAGAAGCACAAAGTATGCTCTTTGGTATGCAATACGATATTCAATATATGCAGGAACATATTGCTGGTATGGAAGAAAAAATAATTCCGGCATTACAAAAAACATTCGATGCATACTTTCTCAATTACCAGGAAAATAAACTGGCGTTAACCACCGTCATTGATGCATGGGAAGCGCTTAATATGATGCATTTGAATGTGCTGGATGAAAAATTAAAACTTTACGAAATGATAGTGGAATATGAGAAACAATTATATCGCTAATATAGTAACCGGGTTATGCATGATCCTTACGTTAGTGGCATGTACAGGAAACGGGGATCAAAAAGCAGAGCATGCTCATACACATTTGTACACCTGTCCTATGCATCCCCAGATCAGTCAGGATCACCCGGGGAAATGCCCAATCTGCGGAATGGACCTGGTATTAAAAGAAACCAATAAAGAAATGGTAGCTGACAGCAGCATTACCCTGCTGACCAGACCGGTTAATGAACAGGTGATTGCTTCTGTCCCCATCATTAAAGCTGAACCCGGCCCGCAACAATTTACCTTTGAAGTCAACGGTGTAGTTACTTATGATACCCGCAATAAGGTAACGCTTTCCGGCAGGGTAAGCGGACGCATCGAGAAATTAATGATCAAATATAACTTCCAACCTGTGCGCAAAGGACAGTTAATTATGGAAGTCTATTCACCCGATCTGGCAGCAGCACAGCGTGAGATATTATATATCGCTGCCACCAGTCCGGATATGCTTTCCCGCTCAAAGGAGCGCTTATTGCTGCTGGGTATGCAGCCCGTACAAATCAACCAGGTATTGTCATCGGGCAAAATACTTTACCACATTCCAGTATATAGTACTGCTGATGGCTATATTCTGGAACAATCTAGTGTTACCTCATCTGCAGGTAATTTGCCAACTGCTACTGTCTCCGCTACAAATACCATTATGAGCAGTATGCAGCTTGAAAACAACACAGGCTTAGGCGTTGCATCAAACCCTGCAATACAAACTACCTCTCCCCTGTTACTGCGGCAGGGTGCATATATTAATGCCGGACAGCCTCTGTTTACCATTTACCAGTCCAAATCACTGGTGGCAGAATTTGCTTTTACCCCGGCGATGGCCGCCAGTATTAAAACAGGTCAGAAACTTTTATTTTTCCCGGCAGGAGACAAAGAGGGTTCACAATCCGGCAGCATAGGATTAATTGAACCTGTACAACGTAACGGTGAGAATTTTACACTTGCACGTGTCTATTTCAGAAATACAAGATTAAGACCAGGCCAACTTATAACAGCAAATATTCCTGTCTCTTTTACAAAAGGCTGGTGGCTGCCACAAAAAGCAGTGCGTTCGCTGGGAAATACATCCGTTGTTTTTAAAAAGAAAGATGTAGTTTTTATTCCTGTAACTGTGGCAACCGGAGTAGTAACAAACGGAATGGTACAGGTATTAACTGATATAGGAGACTGGGAACTTGCTTCCAATGCAGCTTACCTGGTAGACAGTGAAAGTTTTATTAAAACAAGTGAATAAAAAAATACAACAATGAAATTCAGAGTACCCCTAACCGTTATATTATGGACAGCAATCTATATGCTGCCTGCATGTAAAGGGAATGCACACAAACATACGCAGGAAGCATCAACGCAAACCTACACCTGCCCCATGCACCCGCAGATTGTGCAGGATAAACCCGGCTCCTGCCCGATATGCGGCATGGATCTGGTATTGGTTGAAAAAAACAGCAATGAAATGTTGCTCACATTAAGTACAAGCCAGGTAACACTGGCTAATATCACCACAACGGTTATTGGCGAAGATTCTATTTCAGGATATAAACGTTTAAATGGTAAACTCGCGACCGACCCTGAAAAAACAACTGATATTTCAAGCCGTGTTTCCGGTCGTATAGAAACCCTCTATGTAAGACAAACAGGCGTAACCGTTACAAAAGGCCAGCCACTATATAAAATATACTCCGAGGAATTAGGTTCCTTACAAAAAGAATATTTGTTGGCAGCAGCCCAGGTAAGAACCTTTCCGCATGATGAACGGTTCCGGCAAATAGAACAGGCAGCTAAACAAAAACTGAAACTGTATGATCTGTCCGAATCACAGATCAGTCAACTGCTTGAGACCGGCAAAGCGGAACCTTATATAACTTATACCGCAACAAATAATGCAACAGTATCAACACTTGCAGTAACAGAAGGACAATATGTTTCGGAAGGGGGCACAATTATGCGGCTGGAAGTTTATGACCCGTTGTGGGTTGAAGCTATAATTTACCCGGCAGAAGCTTCTAAAGTTCATACAGGACAAACTGTGAAAGTAGTAATACCGGGCTGGGAAAGTGATCCTCAAAAGATGGTTATACAGTTTATCAGTCCTGCATTAGAGGAAGGACGGCAGTTGTTGAAAATTAGAGGAACCATTTCAAACCCGGGCAATCGCTGGCAATCAGGTTTAGAAGCAACGGTTTACTTTCCATTGAAAAGCAGTGGCAATATTCTCAGTCTCCCTGTAAATGCAGTGATCAGGGACGGAAAGGGTACTCATGTATGGGTTGAGAAATCAGAAGGAAAATTTGAACCGCATAAGGTGGTAACCGGTATGGAAAATGGTGATGTGGTTGAAATTACTCATGGATTACAGAAAGGTGATAAAGTGGTGACCACAGGGGTCTACCTGCTCAATTCAGAATTTATTTTGAAAAAGGGATCGAATGCAATGGAAGGTATGGTGATGGATGGGGGGCTGTGAGCTATGAGCTGTCGGCTATCGGCTATCGGCTGTCGTTGTCTATCAGTGTCAGGTTATATCGTTTGGCATTTATCGTTTCTCATTCACCAATTCTTTTAATGCTGCTGCAAATTTTGTTAGATCATTTTTTGTTTTGTCATCAGTTATCACACCCTGCTGGTTTATTTTACCTTTTATTCCCTGTATTAGCAAAGTGGTATCATGAGTAAAATTTGCCATTACGGTTCTCATAATCAATTGCAATTCTTCATGTCCCTTTTCCCCGCTTGCTGATGCGGTTATGATGCCTAAGGGTTTGTCTGAGAATATTGTTGTAGACACACACCATTCAATTGCGTTTTTAAGTCCGCTGGGCACACTGAAAATATACTCGGGTGTGCAGATTAATACAGCATCCGCTTCTTCAATACTTTTTCTAAAATCCAATATTATTGCGGGTATATTATCAGTTGAAAGATCAGGGTTGAAATGAGGAAGCGTTTTCAAATCATTAAAAACCATTGAGCTAAAAAAGTCTTTAGTCAATTCTGCAAAGCAGTCAATTAGTTTTTGATTTGATGAGTTTTCACTTGCACTTCCGTTTATAATTAGTATCTGTTTCATTTGTGGGCTGTGGGCTATCAGCAGTTAGCAGATTGCATTTAAGTTTTTTATTTATCGTTTTACGACTCACCATTCACCATTACTCTCCACTTTTTCAAAAATCAGAATACGCTGTGGCTTTCATAAGGATAATCTCAGATTTGCTTACATTATGCTGGTATTCGGGTTTGGAAGAAAGGGTTTTCCATTCGGCATCAGCGCGAAAAGTATTCCAGTGTTCTTCCCTAGATGCTAAATTATCAAAGCTCGTCATATACATCAGGTTGGGCATCCTGCTGCCGCTGATTACAGTTCCGTAAAAAACTGCATTAAAACCCAGCCGTTTAAACAGTGGTATTTCTCCACCTTCATTAAACATGTGTACCTTACTGCGAAAGAGGTTTCCGGTCGGGCTTTCATAACTCCTGAGTTCATATATATGCTCACTTTTATTGGTTTGCAACCGGGGTAGATTCATTTGTGTTGCCATTGGAAAAGCTTCAATAAGAATATTCTCCATTCTAACAAAAGGCGGATCGTTATAGGGTGCACCGAGAAAAGCTTTACCTGCATCCTGAAATACATTATCCTTACCCAACGCTGCCTGCCGGTTCACAATTTTCTGCAACGATTTGCCGCGTACAAATACATATATTTTTTTATCCGCAGCGGTATCATTTGCCAGGGGTTTAAACACTCCTATATTATCAACGCCTGATCTGTGCAGCGCCGGCAGATAAGCAAGTTGCAAAAAATCATCAATAGCAGTTTCCTGGGTACTGTTAGTAAAATGATATACCCTGATTTCATAAAATTCTTTTGGCGGATTTTTCTCACCGGCAGTTCCGGTAGTTAATAATACAAAGAAACCGGTGAGTACGAGCAACAAGTTCCTGAATATAACAGTCATGATAAAACGAATTTTGTTTAAAGCTACTCATTTCCGCGGAATGAAAAATGAAACACCAATTTTGAGGGATACTATATACATATTTTCAGATAACCGGCCGTAGTGCCCTGTGGCATCTTCGTTGCGTCGCATTACGTTCATCGGTTGTATGGCTATGGGGCTTTTATTGAAGCGGAGAATAATACCATTGTGATAATGAATACCTGATAAGTGCCCCTTATGTCTTTCCTCATCCGCTCCATAATTTCTTAGCACATAGTAAGGCACACAAAGTTGACATAAAAAAACCAACCATACAAAGCACTAAAAAATGTCAATGCACTGCCTACACCCCCGTACAACAATAATTCATATTATATTCAATGTTTCATCAGCAAAATTTAACTACGAAAAAACCCATCACTCCAAACATAAAAAACGAATAACACTTATATTGGTATAAAAAACAAGAAACTTACAAACTATCTTTGGACGGTTTATCTTACAGTACATTAAAGAAATGGATTAATCGGATGGCAATCAAAAAATCTGAATTATACAGCTCACTGTGGGCAAGCTGTGACGAACTAAGAGGTAGCATGGACGCCAGCCAGTACAAAGATTACGTATTGGTTATGTTGTTTATGAAATACGTTTCCGACAAGAAAGACCCATTGGTGGAACTGAAGCCGGGCACCACTTTTTATGACATGCTTCAGCACCGGGGCAAGTCGGATATTGGCGACCAAATCAATAAAATCATTGGTGAGTTTGCTAAAAACAACAGCCTTTCGGGTATCATCACCGAAGCGGATTTTAATGATGATGCTAAACTGGGAACAGGTAAAGAAAAAGTGGACAGGCTCACCAACCTGCTCAATATTTTCCACAAACCCGAACTGAATTTTTCAAGTAATCGAGCCGAAGGCGATGACCTGCTCGGCGATGCTTACGAATACCTGATGCGGCACTTTGCCACCGAAAGCGGAAAGAGCAAAGGGCAATTCTATACCCCTTCTGAAGTTTCCCGTATTATGGCGCAGGTAATTGGCATCAGCAAATCAAAAAGCCAAAGCGAAACCATTTATGACCCCACCTGCGGCTCGGGATCCTTGTTGCTAAAAGCAGCTGATGTGGCTCCGCAGGGTATTACCATTTACGGACAGGAAAACGACAATGCCACCCGTGCATTAGCCGTAATGAATATGTGGCTGCACAATTTTGCAGATGCTGAAATCGTACAGGGCAATACCATTGCTTCTCCCCTGTTTACCGATGACCAAACAGGTGAATTGAAACAGTTTGATTATGCAGTTTCCAATCCGCCTTTTAGTTACAAGGCATGGATGAACGGGCTTGACCCGAAAAACGATACCTACAAACGCTTTGATGGATACGATGCGATACCGCCTAATAAGAATGGCGACTTTGCTTTTCTGTTACACCTGATTAAATCATTGAAATCAAAAGGCAAGGCGTGTATTGTTTTGCCTTTGGGTGTGTTGTTCCGTGGCAATGCAGAAGCTGAAATCCGCAAGCAGATTATCAAAAAGGGTTACATCAAAGCCATTATCGGCCTGCCTCCCAACTTATTTTACGGAACAGGTATTGCCGCTTCATTAATTGTCCTGGACAAAGAAGATGCTGATAAACGAAACAGCATTTTTATGATGGATGCCAGCAAGGGCTTTAAGAAAGATGGCAACAAAAACCGCCTTCGTGAGCAGGACATTCACAAAATGGTGGATGCGTTCAATTCACAAAACCAAAGCGATAAAAAATATGCCCGATTGGTTCCGATTTCTGAAATAGCCGACCCGAAGAACGATTACAACCTGAACATTCCCCGCTACATTGACAGCCAGGAAGCGGAAGATATTCAAGACATCGAAGCTCATTTGCTGGGTGGAATTTCCAAGCGGGATATTGATGCTTTGGAAAATTACTGGAAAGTGTATCCAACCCTGAAAGGCGATTTGTTCCAACCAATAGATTCCCGCCCAAACTATTATCAATTATCAATTTTCAATTCTCAATTGAAAGAAACCATTTTCAATCACCCTGAGTTTACCGCATTTGGCAAGCAAATGGACCAGGTATTTTCAACATGGAAAACCGAAACCATTGCCTACACCAAAGCATTGGACAAAGGGCTAAGGCCCAAACATGAAATACACATCATTTCTGAAAACCTGCTGAAACATTACGACAACAAGCAATTGACAGACAAATACGCCATGTATCAGCATTTGATGGACTATTGGAGCCCTGACGGCAACGATGAAGCCATGCAGGATGACTTTTATGAAATTGCAGCCGATGGATGGGCAGCAGGCAATGAGGTAAAACGCATGGAGAAAAGAACAAAAAAAGGCGATAAGGAAATCGTAAAACAAGTGGCAGGGATAGAAGGACTGGAGGGCAGACTGATACCGCCTGCATTGATGATACAGGAATACTTTTATAATGAACAATTGATAATTGACAATTTACAATTACGCGTTGACGAGTTGGTGCAGCAAATGGAAGAAATGCGGGACGAACACGGAGGCGAAGAAGGTTTACTCAACAACGCCATTGACGACAAGGGGAAAATAAGCAAAGCCAACCTAAGCAAAGCCATCAAAGAAGCAGCTCCCTCTCCTTTGGAGAGGGCAGGGGGTGAGGTTGAAAACGCAGAAGAATACGATGTGCTGGCAGCCTACAAAAAACTAATGGACGAGGAAACCGACACACAAGCCCAAATAAAAACCGCCAAAGCCGAACTGGAAAAGAAGGTAATAGCCCAATATCCCAAACTGACCATTGATGAAATAAAAACCATAGTGGTAGAAAAGAAATGGATGGCAAACATGGAGCAACGCATACGCACCGAAATGGACAACATCAGCCAACGGTTAACACAACGCATTAAAGAACTGGCAGACCGTTACGAAACACCGATGCCTAAACTAAGCGATGACGTAGCACAGCTTACGGCTAAAGTGGAAGACCATTTGAAGAAAATGGGCTACAAAGGTCTGAATCACTAATTCATTTGATTAAATAATTACCCATGAAAGAAAAAAATCAGAACCATCATATCAATCACAAAAATCACAGTTCAGACAATGAAAGGTTTTAAAAATACAGAGGTGGGATTAATTCCGGAAGATTGGGAAGTGAAACCGTTAGGTGAAATTGTGGATTTTCTTGATGGGAAAAGAAAGCCGATAAAGGATAGTGACCGTTCTAAAATGAAAGGAATGTATCCTTATTACGGTGCGTCTGGAATAATTGATTATGTCAATGATTATATTTTTGATGAAGAGCTCATTTTACTTGGCGAGGATGGAGAAAACATTCTTAGTAGAAATCTAAGGCTTGCTTTCAATGTATCAGGTAAAATTTGGGTAAATAACCATGCTCACGTAATAAGGCCTAAGAAAAACTATAATATAGATTATCTATCTGAAAAACTTGAAAGTATCAACTACGAGCAGTTTAACTCAGGAACAGCTCAACCAAAATTAAATCAGAAAACATGTAAAATCATTCCCATCCCCCTTCCCCCCACACTTGCCGAGCAAACCGCCATTGCCACCGCCTTAAACGATGCCGATGCACTCATTCAAAAATTAGAACAACTCATTGCCAAAAAACGAAACATCAAAACAGGTGCTATGCAGGAGTTGCTTGCTTCGGCAAGCTCAGCACATGGAAAACCGAAAGAGGGCTGGGAAGTGAAGGCAATTGAAGAATGCTCTGACTGCCTAGACAATTTGAGAATTCCTTTAAATGAAAGCCAAAGACTTTCCATGAAAGGAGATTACCCTTATTGCGGTGCAAATGGAATTTTGGATTACATAAATGACTATAAGATTGATGATGAAGTTATTTTGATTGCTGAGGACGGTGGATATTTTGACGAATATGCAACTCGACCAATTGCGTATAAAATGAAAGGAAAATTTTGGGTTAATAATCATGCTCATATTTTAAAAGCAAAACCAGAGTACGAACAAGATTTTGTTTTCTATTCTTTAGTTCATAAAAATATTTTAAACTTCTTGGCTAGTGGAACAAGGGCAAAGCTGAACAAATCTGAAATGTATAAGATTGAAATAGATACTCCAAAGGATAAAAACGAACAAATCCGCATTGCCCAAATCCTTTCCGACATGGACAATGAAATTCAGGAATTGGAAAAGCAATTGGAGAAATACAAAAGGATAAAACAGGCCATGATGCAGAATTTGTTAACCGGAAAAATTCGCCTGGTATGAACAAAGAAATGCAGCACAATGAGCTATTCTTCTCTATCAAGACCCTGATAGAGCAAAGCAGGCAGCAGGTGGCGGTAACAGTAAATGCAGCCATGTCTATGCTGTATTGGCAAATTGGCAAACGTATCAACGAAGAGCTAAACCTTCACAATCGTTCCGAAGGGTATGGAAAACAGATTGTTGCTACACTGTGGCGACAATTGTCGGCAGAATACGGTGCGTCATTTTCCGAAAAAAACCTGCGTAGAATGATGCAGTTTGCGGCTACTTTCCCCGATGAAAAGATTGTCGTATCACTGATACGACAATTGAGCTGGACTCATATTCTGGTGGTAATTCCCATAGAAGATCCCTTAAAAAGAGACTTCTATATCCAGATGTGCATGCTCGAAAAATGGTCTGTCAGAGTTTTCCGGGAGCGTGTTCAATCCATGCTTTACGAACGGACAGCTATCAGCAAAAAACCGGATCTAACCATACAAAACGAATTGGAGTTACTTAAAAATGAACAAAAACTACATCCCGATTTGGTATTCAGAGATCCTTATGTGTTAGACTTCTTAGGTTTAAAGGATACTTATTCTGAGAAAGATTTAGAAAGCAATATCATTACCGAATTACAACGTTTTATCATTGAGCTGGGAAATGATTTCGCATTTATGGCCCGCCAAAAGCGCATCAGTATTGACGACCGTGATTATTATATTGATTTGCTGTTCTTCCATCGCAGACTTAAATGTTTAGTAGCAATAGACCTAAAAATTGGTGAGTTTGAAGCCGCCTGTAAAGGGCAGATGGAGCTTTATTTGCGGTATCTGGAAAAATATGAACAGGTAGAGGGCGAAAACAGCCCCATCGGTTTGGTGCTTTGCACAGGTAAAAATCAGGAACACATAGAACTATTACAACTGGATAGAAGCAATATACGAGTGGCTGATTATTTAACTGTTTTACCTACGGAACAAGTATTGAAAGAAAAACTGCATAAGGCTATTGAAATTGCTAAAGCCAAAAATGAAACTAATTATGACTAAGATAGGCCAGTTAGAAAGAGCTTCCCAAAACCGTGTGGTGGCGCTGATGCAAAACGAATTACAATATGAATATCTCGGTAATTGGGAAGAACGAGAGAACAACAGCAATGTAGAAGAAGAAATTTTGAAAACATGGCTATCGGAACGCTACGACCCAAACCTGACCAATAAAGCCATTTATGAATTTACCAAAACCGTCAACGACCAAAGCAAATCGCTGTATGATGTGAACAAAGAAGTGTATGCGTTGCTTCGCTATGGTGTAACGGTGCAACCCGAAATCGGGCAAAACAAAAAAACGGTTTGGCTCATTGACTGGAAAAATCCGCTTGCCAATCATTTCGCCATTGCCGAAGAAGTGACCATACAAGGCAACCACAAAAAACGCCCCGACATTGTGCTGTATGTAAACGGTATTGCCTTGGGCATTTTGGAGTTGAAACGCAGCACGGTGTCCATTTCAGAAGGCATTCGGCAAAATTTGGACAATCAAAAGCATTTTTTCATCAAGCCGTTTTTCAGCACCATTCAGTATGTAATGGCTGGAAACGATATTGAAGGCCTGGCGTATGGAGCCATCGAAACCAAAGAGAAATATTTTTTGAAATGGAAAGAAGTTACCGAAGAAACAGGCAAAGAATTTCCGCATCTGCTGGAAATTACCAAACCCATTCGGGAAAAAGCAGCCAGGTATGAATACCCTTTGGATAAAAATATCATTGAACTGCTATACAAAGAACGTTTCATTGAATTGCTGCACGAATTTATTGTATTTGACCGTGGCATTAAAAAGCTTTGCCGACCCAATCAGTATTTCGGCATCAAATCGGCACAGGATTTTGTAAACCGAAAAGAAGGCGGCATTATTTGGCACACACAGGGAAGCGGTAAGAGTTTAACCATGGTGTGGCTTACCAAATGGATAAGAGAGTTTAACCCCAATGCACGGGTGCTTATCATTACCGACCGGGAAGAATTGGACGAGCAGATTGAAAAGGTTTACAAAGGCGTTCAGGAAGATATTTACCGCACCAAAAGCGGCAGGGATTTACTGCAAAAACTCAACGACACTTCGCCCTGGCTGATGTGTTCACTCATTCACAAGTTTGGCGGCAAAGACAAAGGCGAAGAAGCCACCGATGAAGATGTAGAAAAATACTTGCAGGAAATCCGCAGCAGCATTCCTACCGACTATAAAGCCAAAGGCGATATTTATGTGTTTGTGGATGAGTGCCACAGAACCCAATCGGGAAAATTGCATGAAGCCATGAAGCAATTCATTCCTGATGCGTTGTTTATCGGTTTCACCGGTACACCACTATTGAAAAGCGACAAGCAAACCAGCTTGGAAGTTTTCGGCAGATACATTCACACCTACAAATTTAATGAAGCCGTAGCGGACAAAGTGGTGTTGGATTTACGCTATGAAGCCCGGGACATTGAGCAAAACATTACCTCATCCGATAAAATTGACGAGTGGTTTGACCTCAAAACAAGAGGGCTTACCGACTTTGCCAAAGCCGAACTGAAACAGCGTTGGGGAACGATTAAAAAGGTGTTCAGCAGCAAATCACGATTGGAGAAAATCGTAATGGACATCATGCTGGATATGGAACGCAAAGAACGCCTGCAAAATGGCAGAGGAAATGCCCTATTGGTTTCGGATAGTATTTACAATGCCTGCCGTTACTATGAACTGTTTCAAAATGCAGGGTTGAAGAATTGCGCCATTGTAACATCATTCGTTCCCAATGCCAATGATATAAAGGGCGAAGGCGACAACTACACCGAGAAATTGCAGCGTTTTGAGATTTACCAAAAAATGCTTTCCACATACTTCAATGAAACGCCGGAAGAAGCATTGAAAAAAGTGGAGCAGTTTGAAACCGAAGTGAAAAAGAAGTTTGTGGAAGAACCGGCACAAATGAAATTACTGATTGTGGTAAACAAACTGCTAACCGGTTTTGATGCTCCGAGTGCCACTTATTTATACATTGACAAAAAACTAAGAGACCACGGACTTTTTCAAGCCGTTTGCCGTGTAAACCGTTTGGATGGTGATGATAAAGATTATGGCTACATCATTGACTACATGGACTTGTTCAAGAGTTTGGAACAAGCATTTAATGATTACACTTCCGAAGCATTCAGTGGTTACGAAAAATCAGACATTGAAGGATTATTGAAAGACCGTTTGCAAAAAGGCAAAGAACGTTTGGAGGAAGCATTGGAAGCCATCAAAGCATTGGTAGAACCCGTGGATCCACCCAAGGGAACAATGGAACACATTCGGTACTTTGTAGGTAATACTCAGAACCCTGATGATCTGAAGGACACCGAACCAAGACGTGTTGCCCTTTACAAGCTAACCATTGCACTCATTCGGGCTTATGCCAACATAGCCGATGAAATGAAAGAGGCAGGTTACACCGAAAAGGAAATTGAAGAAATAAAGGCAGACATCAGGCGCTTTGAAAATGTTCGCAAAGAAATTCAGTTAGCCAGTGGCGACTATATTGACTTGAAGCAATATGAGCCGGCAATGCGACATTTGATTGACAGCTACATTGGTGCAGAGGAAAGCCGAATGCTTGCCAACTTTGACGATTTGAGTTTAGTGGAACTAATGGTTAAGGAAGATGAGGTGCCTTACGAAAAAATACCCAAGGGCATTCAGAATGACCCGAAAGCCATGGCAGAATCCATTGAAAACAATTTGCGGAAAGTGATTATTGAGGAAAGACCGACCAACCCCATGTATTACGAGAAAATGAGTGTGCTTTTGGATGAACTCATTAAAATGAGAAAAGAAGCCACCTTAGAATATGAAAAGTATTTGAATGAAATCATTGCCCTTTCAGGCAAGGTAAAAAAGCCAAATACTACAACCGAATACCCTACTACCATTAACACAGCAGCCAAACGAGCCTTATTTGACAACTTGGGCAGGAATGAAACATTGGCTAATGAATTAGACCAAAAAATACTGACGACAAAGAAAGACGGCTGGCGGGACAATATTCAGAAATCAAAAGCAGTAAGAAACGCCATCACAGAAGTATTGAAAGCCCATGGAATTGAAGATGACAATGAAGTGCATCGCATTTTTGACTTGGTTAAAAATCAACGGGAGTACTAGTGCAATTAACAACTAACAATGGACAATTTACAATGAAAGAGAATGTGCTTAAAATGAAGAGTTTTGCTTTTGCACTTAGGGTTGTGAAATTGTATCAATTTTTAAGTCAGGAGAAGAAGGAAAAGGTGATGAGTTTGCAATTGTTAAGAAGCGGAACAGCTATTGGGGCAATGGTAAGAGAAGCAGAATATGCAGAAAGTAAAGCGGAATTTATTCACAAATTAAATATTGCATTAAAGGAAGCCAATGAAACTGAATATTGGATGGAATTGTTGTTCAAATCTGAGTATTTGAGTGAAGAGGCCTTTAATTCACTCTCTATGGAAATAAAAAAGAATTACTAAAACTTTTAATTTCAATTGTAAAGACGAGCAAGGGAAATGGAAAAAAGTAATTTTCAATTGTCATTTGATAATTGCAAACTGATCATTGATGTAGTTCGCAAAGACATAAAGAACATACATCTTGCTGTTTACCCCCCAACAGGAAGGGTTCGTATTGCTGCACCATTAAAAGTCAATGATGATGCAATCCGGCTTTTTGCAATTTCTAAACTCGGTTGGATAAAACGAAACCAGCGAAAATTTGAAGGACAGGAACGTATTGCACCAAGAGAATACAAGCAAAGGGAAAGCCACTACTTTCAGGGCAGACGGTATTTGCTAAACATTATTGAGACAGACAAGACACAGAAAGTAATTTTAAAAAACAAGAAGTTCATTGAACTGCACATCAAGCCCGACACACCAACAGCCAAACGACACGAAATCCTGACAGAATGGTATCGGGCGCAACTCAAAAAGCAAATCCCCGCTATCATTGAGAAATGGGAGAAGGTATTAAAAGTAAAAGTTGCTGACTGGCAGGTAAAGCAAATGAAAACCAAATGGGGCTCATGCAACATTGAAAAGAAAAGAATTTGGCTCAACCTTGAATTGGCAAAGAAACCCGAACATTGTTTGGAATATATCATCGTTCATGAAATGGTGCATCTGTTAGAAAGACACCACAACGAAAGATTTTTGTACCACATGGACACCTATTTACCCAATTGGAGACAGTTAAAAACTGAATTGAATAAATTGCCGGTAAGTCATGCAGACTGGGGTTACTGAAATAAAGCCTTCGCAAGAAGAAAATATATTTATTTGCAAATGTTTATAGTTTTTTAACGGTGCTCGTATACCTCAACTGCAAGTTGCAAATAGCCAGGCTGGTAAAAGAGTCTGACTTTTCCCAATGCATCCCGGACTCATTCTATCACGGTAGACATAGATATTCAATTTTTGCTATAGGATGCTAACCGAACATCTAACATGGAACACCCTGAAACTAAAAACAAAAAACTCACCCCTCATCCTCTTTCTTCCGCACCACCAAAAACCAGTCATTGTCAAGCGGAAGATAGCCATAGTCGTAACAATAAAAATACTGTTTACCGGCCTTTGTGGTATAGATATGAGTGAGGTACCCAAAATGAAAACCCAGCCGCAACAATTTCTCCCTGGTAGTTTTTGCCAAATCCTCCTGAGTCGGCAACAGAGACTGCAATACCTTTCTGTTTTTCAACAGGGCATTATTGATATTCCTAATGATGTTGCTGTAATTGTCTTTTGATTTTTGAAGATTGTTGTAGTTATTCCGGCAATAATCATTACAAAATTTTTTGTCGGCCCGACCTTTTAAAATATTGCCGCAGGCAAGACAGGCTTTTTTTCCGGTGTTATTGGTTAGCATAACAGATGTTTTATACCACTAATATACAACAGTTTATCCGTGTGCAAACGTTTATACCCGTTTAGCTTCGGGAATAAACGGTTAAAAACCGGATAAGGTTTGCAGGTGCACCCATCTTTGTATCGTCAACCGGCAATGACGTCACCGGATGATTGAAATAAAAAATTTAAAAACTTCGTTCCGCTTTATGCGGGGCATAAAACTTAAGACTATGTATGCACTAAAAAACAGGGTTCAACTGATTGGAAACCTCGGCAATGCACCTGAAGTAAAAACATTTGGCAGTGGTAAAAAAGTAGCAAATTTCAGAATAGCCACATCTGAAACATACCACAATGCCAAGGGTGAAAAAGTAAAAGAAACACAATGGCACAATGTAGTGATGTGGGGAAAGCTGGCTGAGATAGCCGAAAAATATCTTTCAGCTGGCAGGGAAGTGGCAGTGGAAGGCAAGCTGGTAAACCGACAGTATATGGATAAGGAAGGCAATAAAAAATATTTTACCGAAATACAGGTGAATGAAATGCTGATGCTGGGCACAAATACAGCAGAAGCATAAGCAGGTGGGTAATGAATATTATCACCTGACAAAAAGTACAAGGGGAGCCACGTATGCACGAATATCTAATTCTTTTATTTCTTCATTCGTGCATCCGTGGCAACTCCTTCAATTCATAAGAAATTAAATTTCATTACCACCGCCCGCATTTCAAAACAATCAACTATAAAATTATTTTACCTTTGAACTATTTAACCTGATAAACACCATCTGAAAACCAAATGGCATTGGCATCATTTACTCCCGACACAGACAACGAAATGTTTCAACTGGCGATACAACTCGTCAACCAAACTAATAAAAATATTTTCCTCACCGGTAAAGCAGGCACGGGTAAAACCACTTTTTTGAAATACATTATTGACAATTGCCCCAAACAAATGGCAGTAGTAGCGCCTACCGGTGTTGCTGCCATCAATGCCGGCGGGGTAACCATTCATTCATTTTTTCAATTGCCATTGCAGGCTTATGCTGCAACTTTTGCCGGACACGACACTGAAGGTAAAATCATCAACAGGCAGGAACTGCTTTCCCGTATGCGCATCAACCGCGAAAAAAGAAAACTACTTAACCAACTCGAACTGCTGATAATTGATGAAGTGAGTATGGTGAGTAGCGATGTGATGGATGCCGCAGATGCAGTATTACGCTATACACGCCGCAGACCTTATGAATTATTTGGGGGTGTACAGGTGCTGATGATCGGCGACCTGTTTCAACTGCCCCCGGTACGAAAAGAAGAAGTGTGGGAAAAACTTTCTTCCTATTATACAAGCAATTTCTTTTTCGACAGCAATGCCATGCAGGAGCAACTCCCCCTGTTTATCGAATTCAAAAAAATCTACCGTCAGCGTGATGAAGCATTTATCAGCCTGCTCAACCAGGTACGCAATAATGCCCTTGATGACACCGGTAAAAAAATATTAGAAAGCCGGTTTGAGACCGGGCTTCATACGGACACAGAAGCTTATGAAGACTATATTATATTAACTACCCATAACCAAACCGCAAGGGAAATCAACAGCGCGGCGCTGAACCGGATATCTGAAAAACCACTTTACTATACTGCAGAAGTGCAACAGGATTTTGTTGAAAGCGCCTACCCGGCAGATGAAAAACTTGAGCTTAAAAAAGGGGCGCAGGTGATGTTCATCAAAAACGACAGCGATCAGGCTAAAAGGTTTTACAATGGCAAAATAGGTGTGATAACAAAATTGGAAAAGGACAAAGTGTTTGTGAAGTGTAAAACTGACATATCAGAAATAGAAGTGAAACGGGAGAAATGGGAAAATATACGGTATGCGCTGAACAAAGAGACCCAGTTAATGGAACCGCATGTCATCGGCACTTTCTCTCAGTTTCCGCTGAGGCTGGCATGGGCAATTACTATTCATAAAAGCCAGGGGCTCACTTTTGAAAAGGCTGTAATAGATGCAGGCCGTGCTTTTGAAGGCGGCCAGGTTTATGTGGCGCTCAGCCGCTGCACTACTCTTGACGGAATCATTTTGAAAACCCGTATCAACGCCGACCGACTGTCGGTAAACGAGCACGTATTGGGTTTTTTCAAACGCTGTAACCCGGGCGCCGAAACGCTTAAAAATAATCTTCATCTTGCCCGGCGTGAATATCAGCAGAATATACTTATCAGCACATTTGATTTCAGTGGGATTGTATATAACGCCGGTGAACTGCAACAATATCTGCGGGAGCATACCTCTTCCTTTAATACAACTTCTGCTCCCTGGCTGGAGGAAAGAATTGCTGAATTAAACCTGGTGCAGGATCATGCCAAACGCTTCCAGGATTGGATACGCAACCAGTTCAGACTACCCGGGACGCCAGAAGAAAATGAATTGCTGCAAAGAAAGATAAAAGATGCCATCACACATTTTGATACTCATATTTCAAATATCATTCAGGCACTGGGGCGCTCACCTGTACAAACAGACAGCAGGCAACATGCAAAAGAATACAATGATGCCATACGCGAAATATTCACAGGGTTATCTTTAAAACAATTTCTGTTTAAGGGTTTCAGCGGCAGGTTGGATATGGAAGCCTGGCATTACAGGAAACAAAAATTCACAGTGCCTTCCTTTACTGTAAACGCTTACGCAGGCGCTTCATCACAAAAAACTGAAAGCACCCATCCCAAATTGTATGCACAACTCAAAACATTAAGAGATACTATTTGCGACAGAGATAATATCCCTATTTACCTTGTAGCCGGCAGTAGCACGCTTAGTGAAATGACACGCTACCTTCCGCTCAGTTTGGCCGATCTCAAAAAAATAAATGGTTTCGGTGATGCAAAAATCAAAAAATACGGGAATGAATTTTTAGAGATCATTACTGAATACTGTCAGGAAAACGGAATAGTATCGCTGATGCATGAAAAGATACCGGGTACTGAGAAAAAGAAAAAAAATGATACCGCTAAACAAAAAGAAGATACCCGGGTAATATCCTTTCAGATGTACAACGAAGGAAAGAGTGTTGCCAAAATTGCTAAGGAAAGAAATCTGACCGTACAAACAATAGAAGGACATCTTACACAATATATCAGAAGTGGCGACATTGAAATTGGCAGACTTTTGCCGGCTGAGAAAACCGCCATGATTCAGGTTGCATTAAAAGACTATGATGGTGGCTCTGTCACTCCTATAAAACAGGCGCTGGGCGACGATATCAGTTTTGGTGAAATACGAATGGTAATAGCGGCAATGGATGCGGCAAAAAGAAAATTTTCTGACACAAATGGATAACAGTTATTACAAATGGCTGAACTTATATGATGATGCACAATAAAATGGGGAAGGATGGCTTTTTGACTTAAATGTTTTATACGTGCATTTGTTACTAAGAAGTAATAAAAACACAATTAAACCACAATCGTAATTTATTCGCTATTGAAATTATTTTCCCCCCGAAAGTTCTTCTGCAGTAAAAGGTTTTGTCCTGTTTCCCCATTTTTCTTTTACCTGTTTTATATCTTCCGGTTTCACATCATCCGCCTTATTATTCCAGTTATTTCTGATATAGCTGAGTAACAATGCCATATCTGATTCAACCATTCCGGGGTTATTGATAAAAGCGGGCATTTCACCGCTTACCTTAGGTACTTCATATTTTTTCTTGTTAACCGTAACCGGACCTGTTAAACCATAAAGTGCAATGGATATGAGTTTATGTTTATCACCGGTAACCCAGTTTGAATTATTCAGTGGCGGTGCTAAGTTCTCAATACCCTCCCCATCGCTGCCATGACAGGTTTGACAAGTGGTTTTAAAAAGCCAGATTCCCCTTCCATACTTTTTTTCTAACAATTTTTCTCTTCCGGGATTTTGTGTTTCTTGTATATAGGTAAAAACATGTTGCAATTCCGCAAATACTACTGCATTTTCCGGCAGTTTACTTCCCTTTTTGAGATGGCGATCAAGTACAACTTCATATCCGGAGCTACCCGATATTATAGCCTGTGCTATCGTTTTGGAATATGGATACGTAGTGAGTAATAAATGCTGGATATCCTCCATTACACTGTTGCTATATCCTGCAAAAGCATAACTTTTAAAAGCTATACAGGGGGCTAATACAGAGTCATTTATCAGAGTTTTAGTCTTCAGGATAAATTCTTTCCTGTTATATGAAGTATCATTAATCTTTTCAAGAGCCGTATAGAGCTGAATTAATTTCCGGGGATCTTTTTCCGGAATAATTTTATCCATCAGTTCCTTATCCGAAATAGCATTCAAACCTTTAAGTGTCCAAAGGGAATGTATAAATTCAATGATATTTTTGGAGGTATCCACAATTCTTTTTAAAGGAGCAATCACTTCATCCGGCTTACAGTCCACTAACATCTGCTGGGCTTTATCTCTTATCCACCCATTTTTACTTTTAAAAAGTTTGATTAGTTCCAATGGCGCAGTGGGCATAATAAATTGCTTTACTGTTGTGCCTTGCGGCACTACCCGGTATATCCGTCCGCAATTGAGTGGTTTCTCCAGGTTTCTTTTCTTTATCTCATCCTGCAGGTATTTTGTAATCATTAATTTGTTTTGAATAATGCCACGGTACATATCTACAATATATAGTGCACCGTCGGGCCCGGTATACAGACTAACCGGGCGGAACCTTTCATCATTACTGGCTATAAATTCGCTGCCCGAATACAGGGGTTTGCCCTCAACCCTGTCTGCTGAAAAAAACAATGCATCACGTTTTATCAGGTTCCCTGCCGGCTCAGCCACAAAAGCATTTTGATAGTAATCCTTTCCGAAGAGATCAGCTCTATACAAAACAGGACCACAGGCTGCCGTAAACTTTTTTAACCGCAGGCTATCCCCCATCTCTGTATCCGAATAGCCACGGTTAACCCCGGTAGTTGGTCTGCAGGGAAATATACTATTATCCGTCACAATCCTTTGGTTAAATCCTTCCATACCGGGCAAATTGGGGTTATTACTTCCCAATCCGGGTAAAAAAAAATCACCCAATAAATTCTGAGAATTATTGTTATAAAATAAACGCCCGTCATCACTTTGGGTAATGCCCCATTGACCTCTGAAATGTGTTTTACTGATTACCCAACCGGTGTCAGCTTTCATATATCTCTTAGCAGATCCCGCATTATATATCCAGTTGTCTGTTGCCCTGTATAAGCCATTGCTTTGTGCTTCCACATTATTTCCTTCGGTATATTGAGCATCTACAAGTGTTTTATGTTGTGGTTTATCGTCTACAATTTCATAATACCAAAGGTTAGGGGGTTCTGCAACTAATAAACCTTTTTCTACAAAAGCAATTGCTCTTGGCAGTATCAGTGAGTCAAGAAAAACAGTTCTCTTTTCATAATAACCATCTTTATCTGCATCTTCTAATATTACCACTTTGCCATTGGGATCATTTTCACCATTACCTTCTATATCGGGCATATAACTGGTCATCTCTACAGCCCAAATCCTGTTTTGCCGATCGAAGATCATTGAAACCGGCGCTATTATTTCAGGCTCGGCAGCTACCACTTGAAGTTCAAATCCTTTTTCTATATTGGTAAACCTGATAAATTCTTCGGGTGATAAAACCGGGGCATGTGCAATAATATAATCACGGGTAAGAGGAATGCCTGTTTTGCCGTTACTGCCGGTGCAGGAAGCAAGTACACAAAAACAATAAAAGTAAACTACCACTTTCAGGGCATGAATAATACTGAATATTTTCATATCAAAGCTTCGTTGAAATAACTAACTCCAATTTTATGCAAACCGGATGCAAAAAAAACGGGATAAAGATAGAGGTTTCTACTATGTTACATCATAAATGACCATCACAACAAAAAAGAAATTCTTTAAAGACTTCTCTGGGGTAACGACTATTTAGAGGGGCTATCCTTTTTAAAAGGATTTTGATCTTATTTGATGTTTAGTTTGTGAGACAAAAAATTAGGGTGAAGTTAAGTGTGTTTCGTGAGCATAAACTAGGGTTAAAGTTTGTATTGTTTAGCTTTCCATGAAACTCTTGCAAAAACGTTCTTTTAATCGAGTGCGAAATAATGTCAACGTCAATTGTGAAGTTGTCAAGCGGGTAACTGAAATAATTTATCCCTTTGTAAGCCAAGTTAAAAATGTCAGTATGGAGATAAAAAAATGTCGTTTCATTTTATTCCTTTTGTAATAGCCGCAAACGGTCAGGCTTGGGATGTTTCTGAATTTCAAGATTCGTCTGGCCCTAACCGAAGATTTATTTATAATTATAAGTTCATTGTCAATTCTAAAGCGAATTAATAATATTGTCAATTGAGTATTTTCCGCTTCCTGTAAAAAGTAAGGCAATACAAATGCCGATGACTAATAAATGATATTCAAATCCTTCCCCGGTTTGTGCACCAAACCAATTCATAAAAAACCCGAATTTATAATTCGTTGTAATGATCGCTCCAATCATTATTATAATTAGCAATAATGAGCATAGTCTGCTTCCTACACCAATTAGCAATGCAATCGGGGAAAAAAATTCGATCAAAATTATTAGTAATGCTATAATCCAGGGTAGCTTCATCGTTTCTGTAAAATAAACTATTGTCGGCTTAAAACCGTAGCCACCAAATAATCCAAGCATTTTTTGTGCTCCGTGAGGAAACATAATTAAAGCAATTGTAATTCGCAATATTAGCCCCGGCCAAGAGCCATCTGAAAAGAAAAGTAATTGTTTCATGTTTAGTATATTTTTTTACAAAACAATCCTTTCCCGGAACAAAAAATATTAATGTAGATTAAGAAATTGACAGGCTGTTTCTTCTACGCAGCACGCTCAAAAATTCAGGTGTGATACCCAAATAAGAAGCTATAAGTTTTTGAGGTATGCGCAGTTCAAGATTAGGGTATTTTACTTTAAACTGTTGATATCTTTCTTCTGCAGTCAGAGAAAGATTTTGCCCCACTCGTTGTTGTATTGCAATAAAACTATGCTGCCAACGGGTTTTTGAAAACTTCTCAAATGCCGGAATACGCTGATGTATTAAATCATAATTTGATTTACTAAGCCGATAAGCAACCGTATTCTCTACTGCCTGAATGTAATAAAAAGAGGGAGTACGATTTAAAAAGCTATCCAAATCCACAACCCACCAATCTTCAATAGCAAATTTTACGATGTTTTCTAAACCCCGTTCATCAATATAACAGACTTTAACACATCCGCTATTAATGAAATAATCATAAGAGCAGATATCACCCTGTCTTAAAAGATATTCTTTTTTAGAAACACTGACAGAGTCTAATAGAGAAATGAATAGGTCAATTTCAAAATTATCTAGTTTGATCTTATTCAGGATATTTGAAATAATTAAATCTGCATTCATGAAGTATCGTGTAAAAGGTTTCCGCTAACATATAAATTTATACTATATCACCGGTTCTGCAAATTTTTTCAATCCTGATAATCATTTTAACAACGTTATATCATTTGTATTGTCGTGAGTAATATCCGATTCTTGAGGTGCAATACACTAACTGTCCTGTAAGTAGTCATCTGTACCTGTTGCGCCTGATATCCTTGCATTGCAGTAACTAGTGAACAATTGATTTTTTACCGGAATTGGGAGTCTTGAAATAATCGTAGAATACCTCGTTAACCAGTCGCTATGCTGTAAGATTTTGCTAACACTGCAATTACACCATCTTTTCTTACACTTTATAAACCCATACCTCTTTTGAGGGTAACAAAAAATTGTTGGTTGCTTCCATCTCTATCTGTCTTGAATAAGTTCCAGGTGTCCTGGTTCACTTCTTCAAGATGAAAAGACCATCCCGGGTTTGATAATTCTTTTTTAACCCAACGCGGAAAAGCGTTGGCAGCCCTTGCATTTTCCCAGGTGCGGATTACGTTGAAGATTGCTTCTTTCTGCGGGCAGCTCTCCACATCTTTCTGGTTCAAACTAAGACTATATGTAGTACCTACACCTACCGAAATTGCCTGTATCTGTTCGTATTGCTCAACAGTTGATTTGGCATTGATGGAAAAATTTGTTCCCATTCCTACCGGGAAGAAATTGGAGAAAGTTACATCCCTGAGGTCTTTTCCCTGGCTGGTAGTACTGCCCCATTCTCTTGTTTCTACATCATACAAATTTTTTCCGCCACCCACATTCCATATACTCTGGTAATGCCAGGATCCTTCTGATAAAGTAGCTCCGGTAAAGCGGATATAAGGCACATTTAATTCTTTAGCCCGCTCATACATTTTTCTGAAAAATCGCTTAGCTGAATAATAACCATGCCCGTTATTAAACAGGAACTCCTGTCCGTCGAAATCGTAGTAAGCCAGCCCGTTAATGCTGCAAACCTCAGCATAGTATTTTGCAATTTCATCCTGCAATTGCAAATTGGGAATTACGCCATCGTATCCATAATTCACGGTTACCTGCAACTTATAAATTGTATCACCTGACTGGTGGATAGATGGCGTTGTTTTCCAATATCCACGTTGTACATTCAGCAAACGGTAGGGCGGCGCATCAGATACCCCAAGATAATGAATCAGTTCTTTTCCGATCTTAACCATGTTTAAATTTTCACAATGCCCTTCCCAACTCGCAATTTCTTCGAGGTGTGCCGGATCATTTACATAAATGAAGGTATCTGTAGCATTGATAGGTTTTTCAAGCAAACGTTTTTGCTGGTAACAAAGACTGTCGCTCGGAACCGGGCTGGCATCCTGCGTGCCGGGCGCTATGGAATTTGTGATTGTAGTACGACCGATAATGATACCTTCTTTTGCAGCAAGTTTAGAAAATTCTTTTTGGGATAAATTTCCGGCTGTCATTTTTATAGGTTTCTTCTCAAAGTATCTGCCATCCAGGTATCCCCTGTTTCCACGGTCTGGCCGCAAAAAACCCTGATCGTATAAGCTGATTGCTTTAAACCCTAAACGTTTTGCATAAGCAATAGTGCTGTCGTACAGTCCGCCACTGGTGAGCAGGTCAGGCACAAAAGCTGCAGGGTCTTTTACCCACTTCCCATTGATTGTGGGATAGGGTAATTTCTCTGATAACACAATGTTTTGAATTACATCCAGAAGCGCTGTACTGTCCGGGCTGCCCCACAATGCAATGGATGACCCTATATAATCCACACCCGGTAGGGGTTGTACTTCTATATGATTGGGGGTATTAGCCGCCATGTGCGGAATCAACGAAAATAATATCTCCTTTTCACGGGTACGATCCCTGGAATGATAAGCAATAGAAATCTGTCCTTTAGCATCTACCTGTGCAGCATCGCCATACATAATACGATACCAGGGTTCTTTGTGGGCATAAAACGCCACATCACTGATACCATTTCCGCCCAAAGAAAAAACCTGTCCTTCATGTAAACCATCAGGCAACGGGAAACGTTTGGCATCCGGGGTATGTATGATATATTGAAAAGGCGCTGCATCACCAACAGTTGTTGACAATCCGCCCAATGTATTGTCGTTCAGCGCAAGCATCCCGATGGCATAGTTCACACTTTCACTGGTATCCCGCGCTACGCCAATGATTTCACCCAGCAGGTTACTAATATTGGTATGATACGGTCCCCACTGAACATCTTCAATATCTTTTCTGTTGGAGAGTGACAGTAAGGTAAGTTTTAAGTATTTCGACTGCTGCCGAATGTGAATCTGTGCCACTGATCCGTTTGTAAACTGCAGGGTTATCAGTCTTCCGGCTTTCTGATAGGAGGCGCTAACCGGTTGATAATACCGTTTTTTATTTCCATCATACAGCAACATCAAGGGTGAAGGTTTATCTGCGGGACTGAATTCCCCGTAAGGTGCAGCAGCTATATTTTTCATACTGGTGATAAAGCCCTTGCTGTTCACACGGACTTTCAGATACTGTGTGTTAAAATCCCATTGGGCAGATAGTTTAGAAACAATGCTATTCAGTAACACAAAAAAGATGATTCGGTATATTAAACCTGTATGCATACTTATTAGTAATTGATACGCTTTAGTTAATAAAATTACTGGTAAGAATTAAATAAGTTAACAGAACAAGATAATCAGCATAAGTAAGGATAGCATTCAATACTAAAAGTTTTTTTAGCAGAAGAATTCAATCTCATTCCCCAGATCTTTCAATAGTCAGATTGTTTCTGTAACTTCTCCGGGATAAATTGATGGTATACATCTACAAAAAAGCCCCGGCTTTAGCCGGGGCTTAAATTATTGTCGGGAGGACAGGATTCGAACCTGCGACCCCCTGGTCCCAAACCAGGTATTCTACCGGGCTGAACTACCTCCCGAATGTTCTTATTCTATCCACCTGACGGCGGATGATTTTCTACGACCGGGCTAAACTGCCTCCCTGATCGTAAAGGGTGGCAAAGGTAATAGAATGATGCTGAATTGCCAAAATGGAAGAAAGATTTTTGGAGGGGCTGTCAGGTATCAGATATCACTGATAGCTAAGAGCTGACTGCTAATGGCTGATACCTGACAGCCCTCATCTTATCAGCTCACCTTTAAGCCGCAGCAACTCTGTCTCTGCTAATTTTGTATTGTAACGTGCTGCTATTAGCCTGTCATAAGCATCTTCAAGGCTCTTCTGTGCTTCCCGCAATTCAAGATATGTAGATACTCCCTGCTTAAATCTTTCGAGCGCAATAAATACATTCTCCTTTGCCAGTTCTATATTCTCTTCTTCTAACCGTAATGCACTAAGCTGGAAGCTGTAATTATAATACCCCGCTTTCACCATAACATTAATGGTAGTTTTTTGTTTTTCCAATATTATCTGCTGATAAGCAATATCCAGCTTTGCCTGCCGGATATTCCGGTTTACATTCATATAATTGAGCAAAGGAATTTGGGCGGAAAATCCGAAATTAAATCCCTTGTTGCGGTTATACACCGGGGCAAAAGGACTGATATTATTGGCGATATCGGTTCGGGCAAAATTGTAATTGGAACCAAATGAAATGGTAGGCCACCGTTTGGCTTTCGTTTCATTCAAACTAATTTTTGAAAGATCAACATTCTTTATTGCCTGCAGTATAGAAGGGCTGGTGGCTTCGATTTGGTTTTGAATTTCAGATAAGGTAAGCCCTGCATGTATTGGTATACTGTCTGATACTTCAAAATTTTCAGGCAACTGCATACCGGTAAGTTGGTTGAGCGCTTCTTTCGATTGTGACATGATGGATTGTTGTTCCAGGTGAGCTGCTTTTTGTGCATTCAAATCCACTTTAGCCTGCAGCAGTTCAGGCCTGGTTCCCAGCCCTACGGATAGTTTCCGGTCTGCGAGTTTTACCCGTTCTTCATTGATTGACATTTGTTCTTCAATTGCTTTAAGTTTTTGCTTCTGTCTCACTATAATATAATATCCGCTGATGACATTGGCTACGGAATTTATAACCTGGTTCTTCACATTTATCCGTCCCAGTTCAAACAGTTCATTGATCTTGTCGCGGGTAGCAAACATTCCTAATCCGTCGAATAACACCCAGTTCAGATTGACAGCAGCATTTAGGTTCGTGGTTCTAATCCCGCTTCCCTGTACTTCCGGACGATCCTTATATTGCTGTTTTTGAGCAGAGGTTGTTTGTGTTCTTCCAATGGTTCCATTGATGGACGGAAGAAACCCGCTATATATATAATTCTTATTTATTGAAGCAGCTACTGAGTCATTTTGTAAAAGCCGGATATCATAATTGTTTTTCAAAGCTGCAGCAATAGCATCTTCAAGTGTCACCATTTGCTGAGCATATCCAATACCCATTGCGAGAAAACATATTAAAGCAATTGTGGCAGTCTTTTTTCCTTGCATAGTATCAGGCTCTTTTTTCTTCCGTAAAATATTCGTCAATATGGCTTTGATGTTTTCTTGCCGATAAAAATCCATACATCGCCGGTATTACAAACAAAGTAAGTACCAGCGAAAAAATGATACCGCCCACTATTACAATACCCAGTGGAATACGGCTGGTAGATGCAGCGCCAATAGACAGCGCTATAGGCAATGCTCCAAGCGACATAGCAAGACTTGTCATCAATATTGGCCGCAGCCTTGCGACAGCAGCTTCTACAACAGCCTGCCCCTTGGGTATTCCTGCTCTTTGTTTTTGATTGGCAAATTCCACAATGAGTATCCCGTTTTTTGTAACCAACCCTATAAGCATGATCATACCTATCTGCGAAAAAATATTTAAAGTTTGTCCAAACAACCATAGCGATAACACTGCACCGGCAATAGCCAGGGGAACAGTAACCATAATAATGAAGGGGTCAATAAAACTTTCAAACTGGGCAGCCAGTACCAGGTAGATTAATGCCAATGCCAGTATAAATGCAAACATAGTATTGCCGGAACTTTCTGCGAAATCGCGGGAAGATCCAGCCAGAGATGTGGCAAAAGTATCATCAAGCATCCTATCTGCAATTTGCTGCATAGCCTGTATGCCCTCGCCCAGTGTTTTTCCGGGTGCAAGACCGGCAGAAACAGTTGCAGACTTATACCGGTTAAAATGGTAAATCGTAGGCGGTGTAGTACCTTCACTTACATTCACCAGGTTGTCAAGTGAGATGCTCTCCCCCCTCATATTACGGATATAAATATTCCGCAAATCAGTAGGTTCATTTCGATCGTCCCTGGGCACCTGACCTATCACCTGGTATTGTTTTCCGTCTTTGGTAAAATAACCAAGTCGGCGATTGCTATATGCCAGTTGCAGCGCTTCAGAAATTGCATCTATACTCACCCCTAATGTACTTGCCTTCAACCTGTCTACCGTAACCGATAATTCCGGTTTATTAAATTTAAGGTCTGCATCTATACCCTGAAAGACAGGATTCTTACCGGCTTCTTCAAGAAATTTAGGCAAAATTTTAGTGAGCTTTTCAAAATTATTATTTTGAATTACAAACTGAACAGGCAAGCCGCCACGGCGATTTACAGAGATGGTTTGTTCCTGTATGGCAAATGCCCTTCCTTCACTAAACCGGGGCAGATTTCGGTTAATCATATCTACAATTTGCTGTTGTGAGCGTGGGCGATCTTTGGGATCTACCAGCATGGCACGCAAGAAACCGAGGTTCACCGAACCGGCACCCGAAAAACCAGGAGCAGTTACTGTCAGTACCGTTTTAAGCCCTTGCACTGAATCCATCAAAAAGCCTGAGAGTTTGTCAATAAACCTGTCAGTATATTCAAAAGAAGACCCTTCGGGTGTCGTAACCGTGAGCCTGAACTGATTACGATCTTCCATAGGTGCCAGTTCAGATTTCAGTCCTCCGCCTATCTGCCAGATAATGGCGCCACAAATCAATACCAGAATAATTGATACCCATTTGAATTTCATAAAACCGGCAAGCATCCAGTGATAACTGTTCTCCATTCCTCTGAAGAAAGGTTCTGTAACCCTGTAAAACCATCCATGCTTATGTACATTTTGGGTCATTTTCACATTGAGTACCGGTGTTAGTGTCAGCGAAACAAAAGCAGATACCAACACTGCACCGGCTACTACAATACCAAATTCACGGAACAATCTACCCACAAATCCCTGCAAAAAAATGATAGGAAGAAATATCACTGCCAGAGTGATGGATGTGGCAATTACGGCAAAATAAATTTCTTTGGAGCCCTCCTTTGCTGCCTGCCATTTGTTCATCCCCCGCTCCATTTTTTTATAAATATTTTCCGTGACTACTATACCATCATCTACCACAAGACCTGTTGCCAGTACAATTGCAAGCAGGCTCAGCACATTAATGGTAAAGCCTGCGAGATACATAATAAAAAAAGCGGCAATCAGCGAAACAGGAATATCTATCAGCGGGCGAATGGCAATAAGCCAGTCGCGGAAGAACAGATAAATGATCAGCACCACCAGTGTTATGGCAATGAACAGGGTTTCCTCAACCTCGGTAATCCCTCTTTTAATAAACACGGTTTGATCCAGCGCTATATCCAGCTTGATATCATCCGGAATTTCTTTTTTAAGCTGGTTGAATCTCTTATAGAACTCATTGGAAATAGCAACATAATTAGCACCGGGCTGGGGTATAATAGCCAGTGCAATCATTGGTATTCCATTCAGTTTCAAAACAGTTTCTTCATTCTCGGGGCCCAATACTGCCTCACCTACATCTCTCAGGCGTATCGTACTGCCGCCGGTATTCCGGATGATAATATTATTAAATTCTTCTTCAGTGGTGAGTCTTCCAAATGTACGCACCGTAAGTTCAGTATTGGCACCGGCAATTTTTCCCGAGGGCAGTTCTACATTTTCCCTCGAAAGGGCAGCCTGTACATCCTGAAAAGTAAGTCCGTAAGCATTCAGTTTTGAAGGTTCAAACCAAATACGCATTGCGTATTTTTTCTCACCCCATATTTGTATGCCACTTACACCGGGTATGGTTTGCAATCTCTCCAGTAAAACATTGGTGGCATACTCGGTTACCTGCAACTGGTTACGGTTGTTGCTCTGCACTGTCATGGAGATGATGGCATCCGAACTGGCATCCGCTTTAGATACTACCGAAGGTGCATCAAGGTCCTGAGGAAGGCTGCGCTGCGCCTGGGATACTTTATCCCGCACATCGTTAGCCGCTGCTTCCAGGTCAACACCAAGATCAAACTCCACCGTAATATTACTCATACCCTGGCTACTGGAAGATGTGATATTCTTAATACCTGCTACTCCATTAATATACTTTTCAAGTGGCTCTGTAATCTGCGACTCGATAATATCTGCGTTGGCGCCAGCATAATTAGTACGCACATTAATCATCGGTGGATCAATAGCCGGATAATCCCTTACCCCAAGAAATGTGAAACCGATAGCACCAAACACAACTATTAGTATGCTTAACACTGTGGCCAATACCGGGCGCCTTAAACTAAGCTCTGAAATATTCATTAGTTTATTTTACTAAGTTGAACCTGAGAATTTGGTTTTATGGCCATAAGTCCGCTGACTAATACCGTATCGCCTAAGCTGATCCCTTTTATAATCTGTATATATGTAGAATCTCTTATACCCGTTGTAACAGGAATAAATTGCGGAGTGCCATTTTTATAAACTATGACTTCCTTACCCCGGCTCAACGGAATAATGGCCTGTGTAGGTACTACAATGGCATTATTCTCTTTATCTATATCTAATGCCACTTTTGCAAATGCTCCGGGCACCAGCGACGGATGATTACCTTTTACCAGTCCTTTTACGGTAAGGCTGCGGGTATTTGCATCAATAAAATGTTCAGTAGCCAAAACAGTAGCATCAAAATTTTGTTGAACTCCATCTATTGTAAAAGATATTTTTTTCCCGGGAGTAAAAGTGGTACTGTACTTCTCCGGTACGGTAAATTCCAGTTTCAACTGGTTTACCTGCCGAATGGTTGCTATCACATCCGAAGGAGACACATAAGCACCGAGACTGATATTGCGCAGTCCGATGCGACCATTATATGGCGCCCTGATTTCTGTTTTGGCAATGCTCACTTTTATGAGCGCTATATCTGCTTTGTTATTGTTCACCTGCAATTCGCTGAGGTCAACGTCCTGCTGACTGATTCCCTGTATTTTCAGCAAGGCTTTATAACGTTCTACTGTTTTTTCGTTGATCTCCAACTGCACTTCAAGCTTTTTGAGTTGGGCCTGTAGATCATCATCAAAAAGCTTGGCTAACAGCACACCCTTTTGCACATTGCTTCCCTCTTTAAAATATATACCCACTACCCTTCCCGAAATTTCGGGCCGGATATCCGTTCCTTCAGCAGGCGCCAGTGAGCCCGCTACCTGTATATCTTCACTCAATGCAATGGTTTTGGCAACAAAAGCTTCTGCCTGTACGGCATAGTTGCGTACAGGAGGCAATGAACTATCGGATTTTTCTTTTTTTGATGTACATGAAGCAGCTATCAAAGTAGAAACAGTAATAATATATAGAATTTTCATTAGCCACGAAGCTAACAAAATTTGATATTGAAACTCAATTAACCGCTCAATTGCCTACGTTAATTAATGTTAATAACAATTATTTATTGTAACACCCAAAAGCCAGCGACCCGCTTTTTTCAGATTTGTATGGTTATGGCTGTGTGTAAAAAATATTATCCGGGTTGTCTGAATTTACTTATCATTGACTTGCCGAAATGAGCATCGTATATTCATGGAGATGGCCGATTCAAACAGCTATAATATTATTGAAAAATTTCGCAGTGGGGAAGCTGAGGCAGCAAGGTCTCTTTTTGATATGTTTTACCGACCACTGTGCTATTATGCCGAAAGTATAGTTCGTCAGCGGCAGGAAGCGGAAGACATTGTAGTAGAGAGTTTTTTGAAATTGTTGAGGAAACGGGAAGACTTTGTGCATACCGGAGAAATAAAATCATTTCTTTATACGGCTACCCGCAATGCCTGTATTGATTACCTGAGAAAACGAAAACGTCAACTGCAATCTGAAACTGAAATAAAATATCTCTCCCAACAAGCATCTGCTGCCGAAGATATCCTACTTATAAACGCTGAAGTAATGGCTACGCTATTCCAGGAAGTTGAAAAACTTCCGCCGCAATGTGCAGAGGTATTCAAATTAATGTTCTTCCAACAACTTACTACTGATCAGGTGGCAAAGCAACTCAGTATTACAACTAAAACAGTGTTAAATCAGAAAGGCAGGGCCATCCAATTGCTTCGCAAATCTTTCTTACAACAAGGGATGTTAACAGCACTGGGTATTATGCTTGTTTTACAAGAAAGTCCCAGCCTTTGGAGCATAAAATAAGAACTTCATTAAAAAAAATCGGAACCGGCGTGGGAAAAAATGAATCCTGTTCGTGTATATAATATTACCGGTTTATGGGCGATCCTCATATTAAATAATTCATGAACGATCATTTCAACAGGATTTCAGCAATAATTATCAGGCAGCTTGAAGGAGAACAACTTTCAACACAGGAACAATATATATTAGATGAATGGCTAAGGGCATCTCCTCAAAACAGGGAACTACTTTCACAATTAAGAGATCCGCAGTATGTGAAAGAGGAGTTGGGGAAAATGTATGGGTATAATTTGGATGAAGGCTGGCAAAGGCTGAAAGTAAAATATGATGCAAACAAAAACACTGCAGTTATTCAAAAGTATAGCAAGTGGAAATATTGGATTGCCGCTGCTATTATTTTATTTGCTCTTGCCGGTGCCGCACTACTTTTCGAATATTTTCCGGCTAAGGTGATTAAAATTGCTGATCAAACAAATAAGAAGCCCGCAACAGATATTGCCGCCCCAGCTATCTCCAAAGCTACTATTACCCTGCATGACGGAACCCGTATTGCTATAGACAGTACTAACACCGGCAATTTGGCAAAACAGGGAAAAACTATAATACAAAAAACAGCAGACGGGCAAATACAATATACTGCAGATGAAAAATTAAATGCTGAAACACAGTTTAACACATTAACAAATCCCCGGGGAAGCAGGGTAGTACAACTTACCTTAAGTGATGGCACGAAAGTATGGTTGAATGCAGAAAGCGAAATTCGTTACCCGGTTACCTTCACACAACAGGAAAGAAAAGTAGAAATAGAAGGAGAGGTATATTTTGAAGTAGCTAAGGATACAACAAAACATTTTATCGTGCAGTCAAATGGAACAACTATTCAGGTAACCGGCACCCATTTTAATATAAATGCTTACAAAGATGAAGCATCACTGGATGTGACTTTGCTGGAAGGCGGAGTAAAAGTTTCTAATGCAACCCATACTGTTAATTTATCTCCGGGTGAACAAGCAAAAGTTGGCAATGATATTCGTATTGACAGGCAGGTAAATACTGAAGAAGTAATGGCCTGGAAAAACGGATTATTTATGTTTAACGGTACAGATATATATACCGCCATGCGTCAACTTAGCAGATGGTATGATGTGAGTGTTAAGTTTAATGAAAATATAACCGAAAGATTTTATGGGGATATTTCCCGGGAAAAAAACATATCAAGTGTATTAAATATGCTTGAAACTACCGGAAGCATTCATTTTAGAACAACCGGTAGTACAATAGAAGTAAATAAATAATTGATTTACCCCTTATAAAAAGCCGCTTCGTGTGCGAGACGAGGCGGCAGATTGTAAGGATTCATAACAAAGGCAACTCTGGTGAGGATGCTTATTATTAAACCCAAACTGTACAAATGTATGAAATTATGGAAGCTAAAGCGGGTTCCGGATATAGGAAATCCGCATATTTTGCAAACCTGGCGAATCATGAAATTGATTGTTGTTTTAATGATTTCCGGAAGCCTCACTGCTTCGGCAACCGGATTTGGTCAAATGGTTACATTATCAGCCAATAATGTTTCCCTCGATAAAGCATTCAGGCTGATAAAAAAACAGACCGGGTATTCTTTCCTCTATACAGAAAGCCAGTTGAAGGATTTCAACCGGGTAACTGTTCATCTCAAAAATGTACCGCTCGAAAATGCGCTACAGGTGTGTTTTGAAAATCAGCCTTTTTCTTTTGTCATTATTGATAAAACAATTGTTGTCAAAACCCTTAATGCATCTAAAACTTCTAATATACGCATCACAGGACGCGTTACTGATGCAAACGGCAATGCTCTTTCCGGAGCTTCGGTCCGTATAAAAGGCAGTGAAACGGGTACAAGTACTGCAGCAGATGGTTCATTTTCACTTGATACACAACGGTCTGAATTTGTACTACTGGTTTCGTTTGTTGACTATGAAACAAAAGAGATTACTGTTAACACCGGACAATCTTCATTGCAGATTGTTTTGAAAAAGAAGGATAGTGAATTAAATGAAGTGGTGGTAGTAGGCTATGGCTCGCAAAAGAAAAAAGACGTTACCGGTAGCCTGGCAACTATTTCGTCAAAAGACCTGGAAAACCGCAGCAATTCACAGTTTGGTTATTCTATAGAGGGTAAAGCCGCTGGAGTGCAGGTCATACGATCTTCGGGACAGCCACAGGCAGGATTCTCTATTCGCATCAGGGGAACATCTTCTATTACCGCTGGTAGCGACCCCTTGTATATTGTTGATGGTGTGCCAATGGAAGGTATCAACGATATCAACCCTTCAGATATAGACAACATTACTATATTGAAAGATGCTTCTTCTGCAGCTATCTATGGCAATCGCGGCGCTAATGGCGTTGTTCTTGTTACTACCAAAAGAGGGAAAAACCAAAAACTCAAACTGAACTTTAATACTTCTCTTACAATATCAGAACCCTGGAAAAAACTGGATGTGTTAAACAGCAGTCAGTTTAAAGATTTAGCCACTGAAATGGGAAGAACAACCGACTGGAATAAGTATAGCGCCAACACCAACTGGCAGGATGAAGTATTTAGAAATGCACTGTCACAAAACTACCAGTTGTCGGCTACAGGAGGAACAAAATCTACTTCCTATTATGTTTCCGGGGCGGTAGTCAATCAAAATGGAATAGTGCAGAATAATAACTTGAAAAGAGCAACCTTTAAAGTCAACGTTGATCAGCAAATCACCAAATTCCTGAAAGGGGGTATCAGCTTTGCTTACAGCAACTGGAAAGACAGGGATGTTCCTGAAAATTATGGAAATGGTGTCATAGCCAGATTGCTTACTACCGTTCCCATCATAGGGCTGAGAGACCTCGATGATCCCCGGATGTATGCCAGGAGTCCTTTCCTTAATGATCTTGAAAACCCGGTATCGTCTGTCTACCAGCCCGATCATTTATACAAGAGCAACCGTTATAGTGGCAATGCATACTTAGAAGCTGAAGTAATTAAAGGACTGAAACTGAAAAGCCTGTTTGGATTTGAAAATTTAAAAAGCAGATACACTTCCTTTCAGGATACAGTACAAACAAGGTATGGCAGAACAATGCATGGATTAGCTACAGATAATAACTATAAGTTCACAAGCTGGATATCAGAAAATACCATAAACTATAATACAAAAATCAAAGACCATAGCATTTCGGCACTTGCCGGTTTTATAGTATCGAGGCAAAATACCAATAACCTCTATCGCAGCTCTGTTGATTTCAGAAATGCAAAAGCTGGTGACCAGTCAGTAGACGGAGGTGCAGTACAATCAATACCTGTCAAAGAAATCAACCCTGTTTCTTCGGTAGCATTTATAGGCAGGCTCAACTACAATTATAAAGAGAAATATTTTCTCACTACCAATTTTCGTCGTGATGGCTCTGGCAAATTTGCTCCGGGTCATAAATGGGGAAGCTTCCCCTCATTTTCTGCAGGCTGGAGAATATCTGAAGAAAGTTTCTTTGCCGGGAATAAAAATTTCATTTCAGAGTTGAAGCTGCGTGCCGGTTGGGGAATTGTAGGTAATGATGCAGTACCGGCCAATGCAAGATTTGGCATTGTAGACACCACCAGCTCAAAGTACCTTATTAACAACCAGCTTCATTCTGCTTATGTACCTGGCTCACTTGAAAATGTAGACCTTACCTGGGAAAAAACAAAACAGTTGGACTTTGGAATTGACCTCGGATTATTTCAAAACAGGTTATTAATTACAGCAGATTATTATAATAAAAGAACAACCAACATGCTGTTGGCCGTACCCATACCTTCCAGTACCGGATATACCAGTGCATGGCAAAATGCGGGTAGTCTTAGCAATAAAGGATTTGAGTTTTCTTTCCACTCTAAAAACATACTGCATAACAATTTTAGGTGGAGTAGTGATTTTAATGTCTCATTCAACAAGAATAAAGTGTTGAACATTGTAGGCACTCAACTAGTGGTAGGGACAATTAACGTATTGGGCTCAGACTATAATACTGCATTAGTTGAAGAAGGACAACCATTAGGTTCTTTTTATGGAAAATTTTCGCAGGGTGTTGACCCGGCAACAGGTAATATAGTTTTTCTTAAAAACTATGATGGTTCTGCAGACAGTGTGGGTGTTATTGGCTATGCCACTCCTAAATTTATGTACGGATTTACCAACTCATTCAGTTGGAACAATTTTAGTCTCGATATCTTCTTTCAGGGAGTAAGTGGCAATAAAGTAATGGATGCTACCAGAATTCTTACAGAATCTATGGCATTGGCTGTAAATCAATCAAGCTCAGTATTAAACAGATGGAAGAAACCGGGTGATAAAACTGATATACCCGGTGTGTCGCCTAACAATTGGGACAATTCATTACCATCTTCAAGATTTCTTGAGAATGGCTCATACCTGCGTTTAAAATCGCTTACCCTTGGATATAAGTTGCCTGAAGTACTGATAAAAAAAATAAAATTGGAGCGTTGCTTTATTTATCTCACTGCTGAAAACCTCCTTACTTTCACTAAGTATAAAGGTTTTGATCCGGAGCTGAGTGCTTTCAGCGGAAAATCTAACTCTACCACCGATCAGAATGCCGCGCCTGGTGTAGACTATGGCACTTATCCTCAGTCGAGGGATTTTATTTTTGGTATCAATGTTTCATTTTAATCTGAATAAAACAGCAAATATGAAAAAATATTTATTTCAATATATAATAGTGCTGATTGGACTACTGCCGTTTATTGCATGTAAAAAGTTTTTAGACGATAATCCTAAAACTGCTCTTACAACGGGTAATGCTTATGGTACAACGGATGATATTGAAAATGCACTTGCAGGCTGCTATAATACTTTTTACAGCAGTGATTATTATCAGTGGGAAAATGTAATGTTAAGTGATGTACGCTCTGACAATGCATACCCTGGCGGCAATAACGAAGAGACCTTTTATGATTACGACAGATTTATACTTCCCCCCAGTAATACACACAGCTATGCTCACTGGAAAATGTTTTACAACGGTATTGCGCGCTGCAATGTTTTGCTTGCTAAAATTGCCGGGGTTACCGATGCAAACTTTACCGGAGAAAGAAGGAAACAAATTATTGGTGAAATCAGCTTTCTGCGTGCATTTCATTATTACCAATTAGTGAAACTATATGGCGGTGTACCACTGGAACTGGAATCTAACACCGCAGAGCCTGAAAAAACAAGGAAACCCAGGGCAACAGAAAAAGAGGTATATGATCAGATTGTTGCCGACCTGGAAACGGCTGTGGAAAATTTACCGGATCATTTCAACGGGCCATCCGGCTCTGCCACTGAAAATGTGCCTGCTGTAAATAAAGTAAGAGCTACAAAAGGAGCAGCCAATGCCATGCTTGCCAAAGTTTGGGCTCAACGGACCGACAGGGATTACAACAAAGTATTGCAATATTGCGATGCTGTAATCAACAGTCCTGAAGGTTACGCCTTAATGGGCAGCTACGCTGATGTGTTTGACGGCAACCATGATTATAATGAAGAGTCAATACTGGAAATACCCTATCTGGCAGGAAGTGCAAGTGCTGCATGCTGGGGTGTGCAACTTTTTCTGGCGCCGGAAGATGGCTGGCAGAAATATTGCGTGCCTTCAAAAGATCTTGTTGCAGCTTATGATGCTGCCGGAGATGAAGAGAGAAAGAATGCCAATATTGTTTTCATGAAAACAGATGCAAACGGCGCTCCTATCAGTTGGGCAGATGAAAACTGGAACCCCTGCCAGGATCCTGAAACAGCTATTCCATTTAACTACAAACAAAAACATCCTGATGGCTGGTCAAGCGGTGATGATTTTTATTTGCTTCGGCTTGCTGATATTATTCTACTAAAAGCAGAAGCGCAGAATGAAACCGGGCACCCGGGAGAGGCAGCAACAACCGTTAACCTGGTTAGAAAGCGGGCAGGTCTCTCTAACATATCGGGTTCTTCACAAGAGCAGATGAAAGCCGCTATTTTACTGGAAAGAAGACTTGAGCTAGCTTTTGAAGGGCAACGCTGGGATGATTTGGTAAGAGCGGGAGTAGCCTCTGCCGTTATGCAATCACTGAATGAATATACTTATACCTGTGCTAATGGTGTGCAGGGAAACCCTGTAAAAATGGATTACACAAAATGTACACAACAACGTTGGATTTTGCCTATACCACAGGTAGAGATAGATGCAAACCCCAACCTTAAACAAAACCTGGGTTATTAATATGGCATTGTTGAAATATTACTGTACCATTTTATTGAGAATTATAATATTCTCGGCTGGTTTTTTGGTTGCAGATTTGATAATAGTAAGTTGCGGCAAATCAGAAACTGCAAATGAAGCACCTGGTTTACAAATTCCGGTTGACACGACAATAAACAAGCCTGCCCTCACCGGCAAGCTTGTTTATCATAGTTACTCCTGTTACAATTGTAATGATTCCAAATTAATACTGTATGATTTTGTTACAAATACCAATATAGAATTGAGTGCACATTGGAAAATCCAAAATCCTATGAATGCTCATTTTTCACCAGATGGTAATAAGATCGTTTTTATGGGTATTGACCCTAACAGCAATCGCTGGCATATTTTCTTATGGCACATAGGAGATACTGCACAACCGGTAAATCTCACTTCAGCGTTCAATAGCCGGAATGAAGACCCCAAATTTTCATCTGACGGATTATCTATCATTTTTAAGTGCAGTGGCAGGCTAACCAGAATAGATACTTTGGGAAACCTAATTGCCCAATATACTGTTTCGCAAAAAGAAGCTTCTATGCCGTACTTCATTAATCATGATCAAAATATTTTGTATGCGGCAGAGAAAGATGACATATCATCCTTATATAGTTATAATATTCAAACTACTAATATAAATACAATCTTCGATACCAATGGCATATATGCTTATTATCCCATAACTATAACCGATAGCAGTTTTATTTTCACCAGGTGGTATTCAGCAACCAATCACCACGATCAATTATATATTGGCTACTTAAATTCAAGATCACCTGTTGCTTTACCCTTCAATGAAGCCACAGGTGATTATTCAGATGCATATCCGGTTAATTCAAAATATATATTATTATCATCTACACGCTCAGATACTAAAGGGGGGTATGATTTGTATATTGCGGATATAACTACAGGCATTATCTGGTCGTTGAGTAACTATAACTCTTCCATCAATACTAATAGGAATGAGTTGGGGTCAGCTTATCACGAGTGAGTAATATTTTTAAATACTATTTGATTGCTTTTGCCCCATTTTGCATAATTTAGGCGATGGCATTGATAAACAAGACTAACAAAGACCATGAACAGGAAATAATTTTTGAAGATGAGCGGCGACTAGCCGCTTTAGGATATAAGCAGGAATTAAAGCGGAGTTTTTCGGCTTTTTCCAATTTTGCAATTTCATTTTCTATTATTTCAGTACTAAGTGGTTGCTTTACTACATTCGGGCAGGCATGGAATAATGGTGGACCGGTAGCTATTTCTATTGGTTGGCCTATTGTATCGTTCTTAATTCTTATCATTGGTTTTTGCCTTGCTGAGCTTGCTTCCGCCTATCCGGTATCGGGTGGTATTTACTGGTGGGCTTCAAAATTAGGAGGAGCAAAAGCCGGCTTTTATACCGGCTGGCTAAACCTGATTGGATTATTAGCTGTTACCGCTTCGGTCGTATACGGTGCAGCGACCTTTCTGAATATTACAATAGGTACTTACTCCCCTGCATACGCTTTAAGTTTTTTACAGGGCGACAGTATTAACCAGCAATTCTTCTGGTTCACTACTATTATGATAATAATCACTGTACTCAATTGTTTCAGCAGTGAGATACTGGCAGTACTCAATAATATATCCGTATGGTGGCATGTTTTCGGTGTGGCAGTCGTTATCATTATTCTCATTCTTGTCCCTGCTCAGCATCAGGCTATGAAATGGGTATTTACTGCACAAATCAATAATTCCGGATTTAGCGGCGGGCTTACCTATTGGATATATGTATTGCCTTTAGGGTTATTACTAACCCAATATACCATCACTGGTTTCGATGCTTCTGCTCATTTATCCGAAGAAACAAAAGGAGCACATATAGCTGCCGCAAAAGGAATATGGAAATCAATTTTTTACTCAGCAATAGGCGGTTACCTGCTGTTACTTGGATTTTTGTATGCAGCAACAAAACCTGAGGTAGTCAGTTCATTTGATCCCGCAGTAAATCCTTATGGTAGTGGTTCTGTCATTTCCATTTTATTCTATGCCCTTCCACCCATTTTCTTTAAGCTTGTATTGGTGATATCTACAGCGGGTCAATTATTTTGTGCTGTCGCCTGTCTCACCTCCTGTTCCAGAATGTTATTTGCCTTTTCCCGCGATGGTGCAGTGCCTGGTCACCAATACTGGTCAAAAGTGAATAGAAAAAAAGTGCCGGCCAATGCAGTGCTTGCTTCTGCTGTAACGGGTATCCTTATTACCCTACCAGCTTTATGGAAAAGCCCTAGGGGTATCCCTACGGCTTTTTATGCTGTGGTGTCTGTTGGTGTCATCGGGCTTTATCTTGCCTTTGTTATTCCTATATGGCAGAGATGGAAAATGGGCAATACTTTTACACCGGGGGCATGGAATACAGGCAAACACTATAAATGGATGTGCCTGGTAGCGGTAGCTGAAATTGTGATCATGTGTGTATTTTTTATTTTACCTTTTGAACCTGCAGCAATACCCTGGAATAAAGATTTTACATGGCTTGCTGTAAATTATGCACCTATTCTTGTAGGACTAACATTGTTTTTCCTTTGGATATGGTGGCATGTATCCGTTAAGAAATGGTTTACAGGTCCTGTTCAAACAATCTGATATTACTACTTATTTGTAAAACATCACTGACATTAGAAAA
>JAFDXG010000070.1 GCA_018268105.1 Bacteroidota bacterium
CAAAGAGACGTGGAGAATATGAATTCCACAATACAATATCCTTGATTGGATTAATTGATTTTTCGCTTCATTATTATAATTGAATATTAGTTTATTTTATAAAAAAACAATTATGATTTACAAAATATTTATTCCTATTCTGGTATTGGCTTCGCTCCAATCTTTCTCCCAGGAGATCCCGTCCGGTAGCTGTGGTTTAATAATGACCTACGACGCCGCAGGCAATCGGATCAAGCGCGAATATTATTGCAATAATGGCAGCAATCGTATTGCTCCTCCTGAGCTGGCAAAGCAGCAGGATGCTGCCAGCGCTGATTTTGAAGCGGTTGATGCGTTGTATCCCAATCCTACAACGGGAAGATTTTTTATCACCTTCAGTAAGGCAATTGACAATGCTGTTATCCAAGTAGCTGACGTAAACGGGAAAGTGATACAAAAAGTAAAAGGGCGCGGAACGCGCCTTGAGTTTGACTTATCCAATCAGCCCGGAGGGACTTATTTTGTTCAGCAAATGGATTGGACGTAGAAAATACCACAACGTATGTTATAAATATTCCCGCAATGGTAAACCTAAACATAGGTGCAGGTTCTTCTAAACAGACTGAAAAAAGGTTTGGATTTTTCATTGGCGGCGGAGTTGCCTATCAATACGGTCGGTATGTGTTGGATGAATATAACGGAGTTACCAACGAATATCCTAAAGTAAAAGAAACATCTGTAGGCCCTGCAGGCAATATCGGGGTTCGCTTCGCGGTTGGAAAGCATCAGAAAAACATTGAAGCAAAGTTTTCATATATGAGATCGCTTAAGGAAGATAAGATTTCAGCGTTAGGAATAGTAGCGCTTTTCAATTTTTAAAAGCAAATTTTAAATCTCTAAACTCAGACCATCATGAAACACTCCATCGTCCTTTGGCTATACCTGGTTATAGCAAATGTTGGAACAGCTCAAAATAATCAGGCTTTATTTATTGGCCCGGGATTTGGCTTCGATCATGGCGGCATAGGTGCGAAAGCGGAATTTCAGCCGGTGAAATATATCGGCGTATTTGCAGGCGCAGGATATAATCTTGCCAATGTGGGCGCCAATGCGGGCATGATCTGCAACCTGTTGCCTAACCGGCGGGTTACGCCTGTAATTACGGCGATGTACGGCTATAATGCCGTGATGAAAGTAAAATATCTAAATGGTACCGATTATGCCGTTTATAACGGACTTACAGTTGGCGCCGGTGTGGATTTTAAACTGGGCAGAACTGAAAAAAGCAAGATCAATGTAAGCCTGCTTTTTCCGTTTAGAAACGCTGCCTTCTTTAAAGATTATAATAACATAAGGCAGAATGGTGTGATAGAACAGGAAATTTACCCCGTTGCATTTAGCTTCGGCTGGAATTATAATATCCTGTATCGAAGGTAAAGTCTTAGTCCGGAATTTTTGGTATCGTGTATAAATGGTATACAAGGGCGTCATCATAAAAAGGGTTTCCAGCCTTCAAAAGGTTGGAAACCCTACAGGTAAATTTGATCTGTATAGCCAGCCGTCGGGTACTTATTTTATTTTGATAAAAAGCAATGGAACGATTATTGTAAAAAAGTGCTGAAAGCATCATAAAACCGTGACTAAAAAATATTTGTAAACCCGCATTAATTTCAGAAATATGCAGCTCAAACTTAGACATTTCCTGTTTTTGGCCGTTACGATTTGCCTTTGTATATCATGTGGTAAAGATAACCCCACACCGGAGCCTCAACTCATTCCTATTTACGCCATTTTTAAACTTTACCATATAAATGCCGGGGATTCAACAATTGCGGGCGATGGCAGTCTGGATCAAACAATAGAGGATAAAGTGAAAGTTACAATCAAGCTAAATGCTGATTTCAGAAAACCATCCGGCAACTATAATGTGAGTATCTATGAGCTAAACAACCCGGATGCGCTATCCAAGGTGGCAACAATGCCGGCCAACGTTTCCAGTTGGCAATCCGATAATCTCCAGACGGCCGGCGGATCAGCCTTCAAATTTCATGATTTGTATGAAGGTACCAAGCGATATGTAAAAATATCAGATGGGACCAGTGAGGTAGCCGTTGGAAGGTGGAATGTGCTGCCTTAGAAAAAAATGATAAGATAAAACGGCAGACGACAAATGTGAGGTAATAGTGAAGAGTGAACTGTGAACAACCTCTCAGGTCTCTCGATGAGGATTGCACAGTTTATTTGAAACATCAATGGTGTAGGATAGAAAGCGAAAATTATCAGATGCTACAACTTAATTTCCTCTTCGTTGCTGTCGAAGAAATGAAACTCGGTGAGGTAATAATTGTTATCTGATTTCAGCTTGATGGTTTGTTTGTATTTCCAGCTCCATTTTCTGCGGATGGAAATTAGCCCTTTTGTCAGATACGCGTATATGATGGGATGCACCACTATGCTTAGGCCTTTATGCTTTTGCATTACAAGGTAACTCAGGTTCTTTTCTATTTCGTCTTCCAGCACCAATGTAGAAGATATCTTTCCGGTGCCGTTGCAGGTGGGACAAACTTCCTGGGTATTGATATTTACTTCCGGCTTCATGCGCTGCCGGGTGATCTGCATCAGCCCGAATTTTGAAATGGGCAGCACCGCATGCTTTGCCCTGTCGGCGCGCATAAATTCTTCCATTGCCTCAATAAGCTTACGTTTATTGTCCGGCAATTTCATATCAATAAAATCAACTACGATAATACCACCCAGGTCGCGCAACCTCAACTGGCGTGCAATTTCGGCAGCAGCCTCAAGGTTGGTCTCAAGCGCATTCATCTCCTGGTTGTTGCTTACGCTTTTGTAGCCGCTGTTCACATCAATTACGTGAAGTGCTTCCGTATGTTCAATGATAAGATATGCGCCGCTGGGAAGGTTAACTGTTTTGCCAAAAGAAGCCTTCACCTGTTTGGTAACGCCATGCTGGTCAAAAATAGCGGTACCATTACTGTGGTAAAGTGTTACAATCTCTTTTTTCTCGGGGGCGATTTTCTGAATATAGTTGCGCGTATCGGTATATATATTCTTATCGTTTACTACAATCCGGTTGAAATCTTCGTTGAGCAGGTCGCGCAGCATGCTGGTAGTTTTGGTTTGCTCGCTCAGGATTTTGCATGGCGCATTAACCCCTTTTAGATTGTGCTGAAGGTTTTTCCAGCTTTCTACCAGCATATTCAGGTCCTCATGTAGTTCTGCGGTATTCTTGCCTTCCGCAGCGGTTCTCACGATTACACCAAAATTTTTAGGCTTTATAGACTCTACTATTTTGTTAAGCCGTTTTCTTTCTTCTGAAGAATGTATTTTACGTGAAACTGCTATAATATCATTAAAGGGAGTTACTACTACAAATCTACCTGGAAGAGAAATTTCACAACTTAGTCTTGGTCCTTTTGCGGCTATCGGTTCTTTCAGTATCTGAACAAGGATATTAGGTTTTTGTCCAAGTACTTCATTGATTTTACCGGTTTTAATGATTTCAGGTTCGGTATTAAACTGTGAAAAATCAAACTCCTGGTTTTCCGGTGTTGACATTGCCTGCTGGGTAAATTTCAGCAATGACCTGGCATAAGGACTAAGATCCGTATAATGAAGAAAGGCATCTTTTTCAAACCCGACATCCACAAATGCAGCATTTAATCCCGGGATAAGTTTTTTTACTTTCCCCAGGTATAAGTCGCCTACAGCAAAACTTGCATCCGCTTTTTCATGATGCAATTCTACCAGCTTCTTATCTTCCAGCAGGGCTATTTCAACACCTGATGGGGCTGCATTAATAATTAATTCTTTGTTCAAGCAAAAAGCCTTTAACGATCACCAAAAACAAAAAGGAAGAAACCGGGAAATTATGTCTAAAGGCCTGCAGGCAACCATTATATATGCGCAGGCATAAAACAGCCCTGAGTTTCACATTTCAAAGACATGTTCAGTGCAGATTAACCGCATTGAAAAACAACAATTAACTACTTGTTCCTTTTCTTATGACGATTCTTTCTAAGGCGTTTTTTACGCTTATGGGTAGCAATTTTATGACGTTTTCTTTTTTTACCACAAGGCATAAACCAAATAGTTTTTTGTTTCTTAAATAATTATTTTAATTCTTCAATTCTTTTGTCAATTTCCTGAAGTACGGCAGGGTTTTGAATAAATCGTTTCCCCTTTTCGTACCATTCCGCAGCTTTGGCATTTTCACCATGTCTTTCATAAGCTTCAGCCAGTAAAAAAACAGCTTCAGTATTATCAGGTTGGTTTTTTATCACATGGTTTAAGCGTTCTATTGCTTTATCATACTGGCCGGTTACTATACCTCCATAGCCAAGCATAAACTGTGCATACATATTAGTGGAATCTCTGCGCGATACTTCAAGTATTGTCTGGATACCTTCCATCGGACTTGAAGCACCTGAAGCACCAAAAATATAACTGCTTCCCAAACCTATTTTACTGGAATCATTGTCAGGGTTTAATTTTAAAGCATGCCTGAAAAGATCCGCAGCCTGGTTTGCCATCCATACCTGCAAAGCATGCTGATCTGCACCTATAAGCTGCTTTAAATACAAATGGGCAGCAAAGGTGAGGCTTTTTTCAGAATTTTCCAATTTGGACTTTTCACCGAGGTAATACATAAATGGCTCAAATACATGAGCAGAATCTTTCCAGAAAGAAGCCAGTTGTCCATATAGTTTTTCTTTCTGAACTTTTACATCACCACGGGTAATGGAATTTTCCATAGAAGTAACCCAGGCCTGTCTTTCCGGTGAGAGGCGGGATTTTGCAGTTGCCAGAATTTGTGAAGTTTCAAGAACTTCCTCTTCAGTATGATCCGCTCCCGTTGTTTTATCTGCGGCTGTCTTTGTTATATTAGGCTTCGTTCTGCCAAAAAAATAAAGGCCCATCAAAATAACGAGCCCGGATAATACAGTTATCCATTGTTGTCTTTTCAATCGCTATCAATTTGAGCGCAAAGTTAAATACTATCTTCCGTCTCGTCATCAAAATTCTCTTCCACAGGTTTGGGAGATTGCAGTTTTTTAACTTCGTGTACAAATTCCTTGGCAGGTTTAAAAGCAGGAATATAATGTTCGGGAATGTGAACGGCTGTGTTTTTCTTAATATTGCGTCCTATTTTGGCAGCTCTTTTTTTGGTGATAAAACTTCCAAAACCGCGGATATAAATGTTTTCGCCGTTAGCAAGATTTTCCTTTACCTCTTTAAACATGGTTTCCAGGGTAACAAGTACATCAACCTTGGGAATACCGGTTTTTTCAGAGATATTATTAATCAAATCAGCTTTTCGCATGGTATTGTTTTTTATATAAGTAAATGAAATTCAACGATAAGATAGCAAAAATCTTGCATTTCACCCAAGCAATCACAACAAAAAATTTTTTTATTCCATTTATAGATGAAAGAAAACCAATTTATTGACGATCATTAGGTTCCTTTGCTTATGAACGACACGAATTTCAGAAAATTGTATCTTATTTCAAATAAAAACATTGCCAGATAGTTGAATAACAGGTATTTACCCCTTATGAAGCTAGATTTTTCAGCAAAACTCCTGGAGTGGAACAGCAAATACAACCATCGGGAAATGCCCTGGAAAGGAGAGAAGGATCCTTATCGGATATGGCTCAGCGAAATCATTCTGCAACAGACAAGGGTAGAACAGGGATGGAATTATTATCTCAAATTCATCAATACTTTTCCATCTGTACAGGATCTGGCAACTGCGCCAGAATCGGAAGTATTTAAGCTTTGGGAAGGACTGGGATATTATTCGCGTTGCCGAAATCTCATTGCCACTGCAAAACTGATTCACGAAAAGTTTAATGATGTTTTCCCTTCCACTTATGAAACTATTTTAGGTTTGAAAGGTATAGGTCCATATACCGCAGCAGCTATAGCTTCGTTTGCTTTCGAATTGCCATACCCCGTTGTGGATGGAAATGTGCTCAGAGTATTAGCCAGGGTATATGGAATGGATAAGCCTGTAGATTCATCGGAGGGGAGAAGATTACTAAATGAACTTGCAAACAAACTGCTCGATAAAAAGTCACCTGCCATTTACAACCAGGCAATTATGGATTTTGGAGCAATGGTTTGCAAGCCTAAAGCTCCATTATGCAGTAGTTGTATAATGAAAAAAGATTGTGTTGCATATAATAAAGGATTAGTAGGCAGTTTGCCGCTGAAAGAGAAAAAAATAAACAGGAAAACCCGCTGGTTTTACTATTATATTATCCGGTACAAATCCGGCATATATATCAAAGAAAGACAGGAAAACGATATCTGGAGGCACCTGCATGAGTTCCTTCTGGTAGAAAAGACAAAAAAAATGAATGAGAAAGAAGTGACGATGAATCCGGAGATAAAACTGTTTTTAGATAAATATAGTGCGCAGATAACAAATGTGTCGGGTGAGTATATGCAACAATTGACCCATCAGACTATCAGGGGACAATTTATAGAATTAGCCTGTCAAAAACCACCGGTAGTGAACGGGCAATTCAGGAAAATTGATTATAAAGATTTGACAAAGTATGCTTTCCCAAAATTTATCACTATTTATTTGCTGGAAAAAAATGTAAATTTAAGTCAGCTTTAATGGATGGGCTTATTTGCACGAATTTAAAACAAGCAATATGCGTGGCGTAAACAGAGTAATGTTAATTGGCAACCTTGGCAAGGATCCAGACATTCAATTTTTAGAAGGAAACATTGCTGTGGCAAAGTTTCCGCTGGCAACTACAGAAACATTTAAAGACAGAACCGGGAGACTGGTTAGCCAAACGGAGTGGCATACCGTAGTACTTTGGCGGGGACTGGCAGAATTAGCCCAAAAATATCTTCACAAAGGAAGCCTGGTGTATATAGAGGGGCGTTTGCGTACCAGGAGCTGGGAAGATAAAGAAGGTAACAGAAAATTTGCCACTGAAGTGGTTGGTGACAACCTTATAATGCTTGATAAGAGAGCTGAAGGTGCACATGGCGGGCCTCAAGACCACAATGCAGAGGGTTTGGGCAATGATATCCCTCCTATGAATGACCCCCCCGAAAACATGGCGTTTTAAACATTCTGCACGAATACCTATTTTTGTTCGTTACTTAATAACAAGCAGGCAGAACCTGCCTGTTTGGTGAAACCAATTATTCATAATAATCTCTTTAGCTTGGAGCATCTTTATGTTGTATATTCAGGGTTACTGCAAATCAAAACTGTTCTGCTGGCAGCTGACCCCAGAAACGTTACCATTTTATTGATTCTACTTATGATGCTCCTGTTGGTATCCTTTTTTGTATCAGGAGCTGAAGTTGCATTTTTTTCGCTAAGCTATCGCGATATTAATATGCTGAAAACAAAACAGCACCCTGCGGCAAGAAGAATTATTACCCTGCTTGATCAGCCAAAAAGGCTGCTGGCAACTTTGCAGATCACCAACGCTTTTGTAAATATCGGTACTATCATTGTAGCCAATGTACTAATGGACGAATTTTTGACGCAGCCCAACGATGTATTGAACTTTTTTATAAAGCTAGTAGTTATCGTTTTTTTAATGATGCTTTTAGCAGAGATTTTGCCAAAGGTTTGGGCTACTCAAAATAATATCCGTTTTGCATACTCGGCTTCACTGCTGGTAGAAGTTTTGTATTCTTTTTTCAGCAGAATGAGCAAATGGTTTGTGAAATATACTGATGGTATAGAAAGAAGTTTTGGTGGTATCAAACAGTATCATGTATACAACCAGGAAGATATTGACCAGGCTATTGAAATGAATACTACAGCAGAAACAACTGAAGAAGAAAAAAATATTTTGCGTGGTATAGCCAGGTTTGGGCAGATAACGGTAAAACAGATTATGCGTACACGACTCGACGTAAGCGCAATAGATTATAATACCGGTTTCCATGAACTAGTAAAAAGAATTGAAGAACTTCATTATTCCAGGATACCCATATATAAAAATAATCTTGACGACATTATTGGTATTATTCAATCTAAAGATATATTACCTTTTGTGAATGAAAATGATGATTTTGACTGGCATCAATTGATGCGCCAGCCCTATTTTGTTCCGGAACATAATCTCATTAAAGACCTGCTTAGGGAACTTCAAAAGAAAAATATACATTTTGCGGTAGTGGTTGATGAATTTGGCGGCACTGAAGGAATAGTGACCATGGAAGATATCATGGAAGAAATAATTGGTGACATCAGAGATGAATTTGATGATGAAGAAAGTGCAAATAAAAAACTGGACGATCACAACTATGTTTTTGAAGGAAGAATTATGATTACCGATGCCTGTAAGGCTATGGGCTTGAAGACAGATACCTTTGATCAGGTAAAGGGTGATAGTGAATCCATCGCAGGGTTGGTGCTTGAGCTGGCGGGTGAAATACCAAAAGAAAACCAGGTGATCACTGTGGGTGATTTTGAATTTGCAGTACTTGAAATAGATAAAAACAGAATAAAAAAAGTTAAAGTGACCATCAGAGTTGTATCTGAGCAATAAGATCATTCATCAGTATGAGAAGAAAAATACCGGCATTGATTATCGGATTTCTGGCTTTGTTAATTGTGTCCTGCAACAGTAATTATACACCACGTCCCAGGGGATATTTTGCTATATCATTCCCAACCCATCAATACCAGTTATTTAATCGTCAGGGGTTCCCTTATAGTTTTGAATACCCTGTATATAGCCGTATTATCAGAGATAGCAGTTATTTCGATCCAAGTCAGGACAGCGCTTATTCCGTAAATGTAGATATACCTTCATTCAATGCCAGGATTTATTTAAGTTATAAAACTATAGGTGGTAAATCAGTATACAGGCTTAAAACGGATCATGGATTTAAAGACTCTACTTCGCTGAATACTTTTGATAACCTGAGAGACGATGCTTATAAAATTACTTTCAAACATACTGCTAAAGCTACTTCGATTGAGGATTCTGCTTTCGTTACTCCCAACGGCATAGGCGGGATATTTTTTAATGTAGGTGGAAACGCTGCTACAGGAAAACAATTTTTTGTTACTGACACTACTCGTCATTTTCTGCGCGGGGCGCTTTATTTCAATGATACGCCTAATGAAGACTCTTTACACATTGTTTACGATTTTCTGCAAAAAGATATGGAACATTTAATTAATACCCTGCATTGGAGATAGAGGTAAGTATTCAATAAATCCTAAAGACCAGTTTCAGGGGTTTATATTTATAATCTGTTGTTCTACAATTGTCTTTTCAATATTAATAGTGAGAAATAAATTACAACCAACCTGGTTTTTTTATCACATTAATATTTTAATGTGTTATACTGAAAAAAGCTTCTGGTTTTAATTTTTGCCGGGTTGGGGTATTAGTATCAGGATATGGTTTTAAATCGGTAAAACTTATTTTATAGCCCCCAATGGCAGTGTCACTGGGATAACCAATACCCGGAAAACCCTTCAGCGACATAGTAAATTTGTGAACATAGCCACTTTCACGGAAACTTATTTTAATTAATGCTGTTCCTTGCCAAATGCATATCCCGCCTATCGGACAACGGCTGTCTGTAATTAACGAATCAAAGCATATATAGGGTACTGTTGTTCTTTCCATACAATTGCCCAACATAACAGATTGAAGGCTGGTTACATTTACCACTCTTTTTTTACATGCTGAAAAAAACAGTATCAATATGATGATGACGGTCCAGCCAGAAAAGTTAATTTTCATATTCAGGTCTTTCACCCATTGACATTTTTTCTTATTAAAGTGTTGCATCGCATCAAAAAAAGTGATTTAGGATGGCTTCTCTGCCCTGTCATTTTGCATGTAAAACAAGGTATACACCATATTAATTGGATGACTATTTTTTCAAATTGAATTTATTTAAAACAGGTAAAAAGTATAACTTGCAAATAACCCTTAAGTATTATACCGAAATGAATAAACTTTCATTCTTAATTTTATTTTCTGCATTATTTTTTTCGTGCAATACCCCGGTCTCCGCACCGGTGGAAAACTCTGTTGATGGTGCTTCTGTAGATTTGGTAAAAGCTGTTGGTAAAGACAGTATGTTGCTGCTTACAGACAGGCCACCCAACCTGGAGACCCCTTTAAAATTTTTTTTGCACGATTATACTCCCAATAAGGTGTTTTTTGTTCGCTGGCACCTCTCGGGCTTACCTTCAGCAATTAACGAGGATACATTCCGTTTGCGGATAGGCGGTAATGTTAAAAAAGAAATTGCCCTATCGCTCAGTGACCTTAAAACAAAATTTACACCTTTCACCATTACTGCTTTATGTCAGTGTTCTGGCAATTCAAGAAGTTTTTTTGACCCTCGTGTACCTGGCGGACAATGGAAGAATGGTGCAATGGGTAACGCTAAATGGACAGGTGTAAAACTGAAGGACTTACTGGAGTATGCAGGTGCTAAACCCAACTCGAAAGATGTAAGTTTTGATGGACTTGACGCACCACCCTTGCCAACAATAGCTGATTTTGTGAAATCATTGACATACAATCATGCCAATGACGGCGAAGTGATGGTTGCTTACGAAATGAATGGCGAGCCATTACCATTGCTTAATGGCTATCCGTTGAAGTTGGTAGTACCCGGCTGGTATGCCACTTATTGGGTGGGAATGCTGGGCAATATTCAGGTGCACTCTGAACCTTTTGAAGGTTTTTGGATGAAGAAAGCGTATATGGTACCTAAAGGCGTGTCTAATGGTAATGAAAGCCCGGACTCTCTGGCTACAAATGTTGAACCCATCAGCGTTATGGATGTACGCTCTATTTTTGTGTCGCCGGAACCCAACCAGGTAATAAAAGCAGGTGTACAAACAGAAGTACAAGGTCTGGCTTTTGATGGTGGGTTTGGTATTACAAAAGTGGAATTGTCGTCTGACAGTGGTGAAACCTGGTTAGCTGCCAGGCTTGATCCTGATCTGGGCAAATATTCCTGGCGCAGATGGCACTACAGTTTTACGCCGCCTCAAAAAGGTAATTATAACCTGCTTGTGAAAGCCACAAATACAAAAGGTGAAACTCAGCCTGTTCACCAATGGAACCGAAGCGGCTATATGCGAAATGAAATTGAAACATTACCATTAAAAGCTGAATAACCATGAAGCATATCAGTCTTAGAACCGGTTTACTTTATTTTCTTTGTATTTGTTTTGGCATTTCCTGTGGCAACCATGAAGTGAAAACTGAAAATCCTTCAGCAGTTGGCTTACAGGACATAAATAGTATTACTACGGAATTACCGGAGTTGCCAGGATATCAAACCTTTAGTATGAATTGTCTTACCTGCCATTCGGCAAGCTATATATCAAATCAGCCCAACTTACCCGAAAAAACCTGGGCTGCTATTGTCACCAAAATGCAGAAAACATTTGGGGCGCCGGTATCTGATTCATCCGCTAAAGAAATTATACAATACCTGGCAGCAATTAAGGGGAAAAGTTAAAAATGAGCAAAGAACTATTAGTTCTTTTATACTTGTATTTTTAGAGAATAAAAAATTTTGCACTTTATTCGAATATCTTAACTTTGCCGTAGGAAAAGAGCGATAGAAGGGAACGAATCCGTTCCCTTCTTCATTTATCAGCATTATGGTAAGCGAGGCAACAATTCAGGTTTTGGAAAATATGATTAGCGAACTGCTGAAAGATAATCCTGATTATTTTTTGGTAGATATCATTATTAAACCTACAAACAATATTAAGGTGTATTTAGACGCCGATTCGGGGGTCTCCATAGATAAATGTGTAAAGTATAACCGGACACTTTATAAACATATCGAAGAAAGTGGACTGTTCCCTAATGGTGATTTTTCGCTAGAGGTTTCTTCTCCCGGGCTTGATGAGCCGTTAAAGCTATACCGGCAATATGTAAAAAATACCGGAAGGACTGTGGAAGTAATACAGCAGGACGGTACTAAAATTATTGGTAAACTCAACGTTGTAAATATTGAAGGGATAGAACTGGAAGAAATAAAAGGGAAAAACAAGAAAAAAGAAATCATTCAGCATACTATACTTTTTAAAAACATAAAATCAACAAAAATTCAAATTCAATTTTAACGACCCAAGCCGTTATCGTGCTGATATAACCTGTAACGGATGAGGAATAAAATGCTGTACTATGGCAAGTATAAATCTTATTGAATCCTTCCAGGATTTTAAGGACGCGGAAAATATAGACCGCCCCACGCTGATGAAAGTATTGGAAGATGTTTTTAAAACATTACTCCGGAAAAAATACGGCTCGGATGAAAATTTTGATGTGATTGTTAATACCGAAAAAGGAGACCTCGAAATCATACACCGGCGTACGATTGTAGAAGATGGTCAGGTAGAAAACCCGGTGGCTGAAGTAGCGTACAGCGATGCCATCAAAATAGAACCTGATTTTGAAGTTGGGGAAGAATTATTTCAGGAGGTAGATATACTTGATTTTGGCCGTAGGGCTATCCTCGCTGCAAAACAAACACTGGCAAGCCGTATCGGCGACCTTAAGAAAAATGGACTGGTGAAAAAATATGCTGATCGTGTGGGTGAAATAATCAGTGCAGAAGTGTACCAGGTTTGGAAAAAAGAAGTATTATTACTGGACGAAGACGGCAATGAACTGATAATACCAAAGTCTGAACAGATACCTTCTGACTATTTTAAGAAAGGTGAAAACGTGAAGGCTGTGGTGAAGAAAGTGGAATTGAAAAATAATTCTCCGGTAATCATCCTTTCCCGTACCCATCCTTCATTTCTGGCCAAACTTCTGGAGATTGAAGTACCTGAGATATTCGACGGTCTTATTGTTATTCGCAAGATAGTACGTGAACCCGGTGAACGTGCAAAAGTAGCAGTGGAATCGTATGACGATCGTATTGATCCGGTGGGCGCTTGTGTAGGGATGAAAGGAAGCCGTATTCATGGAATTGTTCGGGAACTAAAGAATGAAAATATTGATGTTATTAACTGGACCAATAATACCCAGTTGCTGATTCAGCGTTCACTTACCCCTGCAAAAGTGAGCTATATGGAAATTGATAACGAGAAAAAACATGTGAATGTTTTTCTCAAGCCCGATCAGGTGTCACTGGCTATCGGCCGCAGGGGTGTGAATATTAAGTTGGCCTGCGAACTGGTAGGATACGAAATTGATGTATTCCGTGATGATGAAGGACAAACTGAAGAATTTGATATTGACCTGGATGAATTTGCAGATGAAATTGATACATGGGTAATAGATGAGTTGAAACGTATCGGATGCGATACGGCCCGAAGTGTATTGGATTTAACAACTGAAGAATTAGAAAGAAGAACTGATCTTGAAAAAGAAACTATTGAGGAGCTGAGGAAAGTGCTTGAAGAAGAATTTGAAAAAGGATAGTAAATACCGCGTTAGATAAACGGTATTTCTAAGAAAACAAAATATGGCTGAAATAAAACTACCACGCTTATTAGCAGCAGCTAAAGAGTTCAACATTGGACAGGATACCTTAATTGATTTCCTGATAGGGAAGGGCTTTTCCAAAGATGATCTAAAGCCCACCAGCAAACTAACGGAAGATATGTACCATTCGCTTCAGGATGAGTTTTCTTCTGATAAGGCTGCGAAAGCAAAAAGTGATCAGATTGAGATACCTAAGGGTAATGTGATGGAGACCCGCAAGAAAAAGGACGAAGAGGAAATTCTGTTTAAAAAAGATAGCAAAAAGAAGGCGGTAGCAGAAGTGGTGACACCTCCTGCAGAACAGGTAACTCCACCACCTGCACAGGAAATATTGCCACCCCCAGTTGAAAAGCATGATGAATCACATCCGGAAATAGTGAAAATTGAAGCTCCGGAACTTGAAGGTCCAAAGATATTAGACAAAATAGACCTGAGCGCTATTGACTCTTCCACAAGACCCAAAAAAGGGGTTAAGAAAAAACCTGCTGAGGAACCTGCAAAAGAAGAAACACCGAAAGAAAATATTCCTACTACTAATGTAGAGCATGAAACTACTGAAATAAAAGATATACCTGACGGTGATATTAATACAGTGGAAGAACCGCCGGTGATAGAGAATATTCGTGCTGAAAAAATTGAAGGACCCCGTGTAGTTGGTAAGATTACGCTACCTGTGGATAGCGAGCACAAACCAGTTGCCCGTTCTCATGAGGAAAAACGTAAACGGAAACGTATTCCAATTGAGAAAAGAGAACAACAGGCGCCTGCGGCCAGGCATGGCGGAGACCGTAGTGGCGGCGGATTCCAGAGGGATGGAGCAAGACCTCCGATTCAAAAACAAGGCGACCGTAATAAACAGCAGGGACAACATGGAGGTAGATTTGGTGGTCATGGAAGAGGGGATCATAGGAGAGATACCCATGAGGCTAAGGAAATTGACGCAAAAGAAATACAGGATAAAATACGTGAAACCCAGGCCAAATTGGCGGGTGCTTCGCGTGGTGGCGGCAAAGGAGCTAAATCAAGATTGAGAAGGGCCCGCAGAGAAGAAGCGGCAGAGCACGCAGGTGCAGAGGGGATGGATGATAATAAACTACAGGTAACTGAGTTTGTAACTGTAAGTGAACTTGCAAATTTGATGGATGTAAGTTTTGCTGAAGTGATTGGCAAATGTATGGGACTTGGTATAATGGTATCTATCAACCAACGGTTGGATGCGGAAGTAATAGAACTGGTTGCCGGTGAATTTGGATTTGAAGTGGAATTTATCGGGCTGGATGATGCAGAAGAAGAAGAAGAAGAAGAAGTGCTGGATGCGGAAGAAGACCTGGTACCACGTCCCCCGGTTATTACCATAATGGGGCATGTTGACCACGGTAAAACTTCATTACTTGATTATATACGAAGTGCCAATGTAGTGGCTGGCGAAGCCGGAGGAATTACACAACATATCGGTGCATACCAGGTTACAACATCATCGGGTAAGAAACTTACTTTTCTTGATACTCCTGGACACGAAGCTTTTACAGCTATGCGTGCCCGTGGTGCTAAAGCGGCAGATGTTGCTATTATTGTAATTTCTGCAGATGATGCTGTGATGCCTCAAACCCGTGAAGCAATCAGTCATGCACAGGCGGCAAATCTTCCGATGGTTTTCGCTATCAATAAAATTGATAAAGAAGGTGCAAACCCCGAAAAAATAAAAGAGCAGCTTGCAGCAATGAACCTGCTGGTGGAAGACTGGGGTGGTAAATACCAAAGCCAGGAAATTTCTGCCAAAAGCGGTCTTAATGTGGATCTGTTACTGGAAAAAATACTTCTCGAAGCTGAGTTACTTGAACTGAAGGCTAATCCTAAGAAAGAAGCTGTTGGTACAATTATAGAAGCATCGCTGGATAAAGGGCGCGGATATGTGGCTACTATGCTGGTTCAGAATGGTAGTTTATTCCAGGGAGATATTGTGGTGAGTGGGCAGTACTTTGGACGCGCCAAGGCAATGTTTAACGAACGAAACCAGCGCCTTGATGAAGCTGGTCCGTCATCACCGGTGCAGATTCTTGGATTGAACGGAGCCCCGCAGGCAGGTGAAAAATTCAAAGTATATGCTGACGAAGGCGAAGCCAAAGAAATAGCAAATCGCCGGGCTCAAATATTACGCGAACAGGGTATACGTGCCAAAAAACATATTACACTTGACGAAATCGGCCGTCGCCTTGCATTGGGTAACTTTAAGGAGCTCAATCTTATTATCAAAGGTGATGTGGATGGTTCAGTTGAAGCATTGAGCGACTCCTTACAAAAACTTTCTACTGAAGAAATAGCTGTATCGGTAGTACACAAAGCCGTAGGCGCCATTACCGAAAGCGATGTGCTGCTGGCTACCGCTTCCGATGCTATAATTGTTGGTTTTAATGTGCGTCCTTCATCGCAGGCAAACAAACTTGCCGAGTCTGAAGGCGTGCAGATCAGAGCTTATTCTATAATCTATAATGCCATCGAAGAAATCAAGAGCGCCATGGAGGGTATGATGGAACCCACAGTTACAGAAAAAATTACCGCAAATGTGGAAATTCGCGAGGTTTACAAATTTGATAAAGCTACTGTGGCAGGTTGCCAGGTACTTGATGGTAAAATCAGCCGTAACTCTAAGGTGCGACTCATTCGTGACGGTATTGTGATTTATCCGACAGGTGAAGGACAGTCGGCAGAACTTGGTTCTCTGAAGCGGTATAAAGATGATGTGAAAGATGTAATGAGCGGTATGGAATGCGGGCTTACCATTAAAAACTATAATGACCTGAAACCGGGCGATGTAGTGGAAGCTTTTGAAATTGAAGAAGTAAAAAGGAGCTTGTAAAGCTTTGTTAAATCAAGCCTTGTAAATATCCTTGCTGTGAAATGGCTTTTATTTTTGACTTGTTTGAAGTAATCCTGATATGAAGCAAAGTTTGTTTTTTATATTTTTTTCTGTGTTCACAGTTGTTGCTGTTGCACAGGGACAACCTAAAAAAGTATTGGCTGATAAAATTATCGCTGTTATTGGCGATAAGATTGTTCTTAAATCGGATATCACCAACTTTATTGAAGACGAAAAAAGACAGGGAAAAGAAGTGCCCGAAAATGCAGGCTGTATGTTGCTGCAACAGATGATGATCAGAAAAGCGTTGATGCTGCAGGCTCAAAAAGATTCTTTGCCGGTGAGCAATGAAGAAATAGAAGCAGAGCTTGACCAGCGTATCAGGTATTATATAAATGCTTATGGCGGCAAAGATGCACTGGAACAGATAGCCGGCAAAACCATTTACCAGATTAAAGAAGACAACCGTACAGCAATTAAAGAACAGAAGCTGGCAGATGCCATGCAGAAATCTATCATTGAAAATGTAAGAATTACTCCTACAGAAGTAAAAGATTATTACGATAAAATTCCCAAAGACAGCCTTTTCTTTTATGACACCGAGCTTGAAATGAAACAAGTAGTAGCTTATGCCAAACCAAGCAGGGAAATGGAAAAATATGCACAGGATGAGTTGGCTGAATACAAACGCCAGATAGAAAGCGGGGCAGCTTCTTTTGACAGGCTTGCCAAAATGTATAGCGATGACCCGGGAACCAAAGAGATGGGCGGTCGTTTTGAATTTAATCGTAATGATAAAAATGTAGACCCGGTATTTTCTTCTACTGCATTTGCTTTGAAGGAAGGACAAATCAGCAGGGTAATAAAGTCAAAATTCGGTTATCATATTATCCAGTTAGTAAGCAGGGTAGGGGATGATGTAGTGGTAAGGCATATATTAAAAATACCGCACGTTACACAAACTGAGATTGATGCAGCAATTGCGAAATTGGATACCATTCGTTCCAAACTGGTTGCCGGTACAATCACTTTTGGAGAAGCAGTAGACAAATACAGCGAAGACGATAACAGTAAGTTCACTGCTGGTTCTGTCACCAATGCCCAGGGTTCTCCTTATTTAACTATTCAGGACCTTGATAAGAGCCTGGTATCAGTTTATAATCAATTAAAAGTGGGTGAATATTCCAAGCCCATTACTTTTGGTGAAGGCAGTAAACAGGGTGCAAGAATTGTTTATATTCAGAAAAAAACCGAGCCCCACAGAGAAAATTTGAAGGATGATTATAACAAAGTTGCGCAACGGGTAATGGACGAAAAGAAAAATGAAATATTAGAACGCTGGTTTCAAACCAAAATGCCTACATATTATATTAATGTAGACAGCGAATACCGGGATTGCAGCCAGATTCATATCTGGCTGGCCGCTTCTGCAAATGCAGAAAAAGACAGATAAGATTTCTAAGATGAGAATCATATATAGATAGTACCTGAGAGACAGAATATATTTATCACTTCTCACCAGTCATCATTTGCCATCCTCTCTATTAAAAGATAGTATATTGCAGGTTAAATCTCCTTTACTGCAATTAATAGTGTATTATCATGTATGATTCCTACTCAAAAGGTGTTTCCTATGGAAATGGGTTTCTAATTCTTATTGGTTTATGGTTTGGCGGCTTGTTGTTGGGCGGGGTGTTGAGTATCCCGGTGTGGTTGCTGATGACCGGCAGAGGACTGGCAACAATGACTGAAGATATGATGATGCCCCAGTATGTAAACGCACTGAGAGTAATACAGGTAGTCTCCACTTTAGTAACATTTTTTTTACCGGCATTTTTTACCGCACTTATTATAAACCGGCGGCCTTTTAAGTTGATGGGATTTACTGCTCCTGCCACTTTTCGTCAGTTCCTGCTTTCCATCGCCATTATTTTTTGCGGGGCTATTATAGCCGGGGCATTATCGGAGTTGAATGAGATGATCCCTATATCCAAAAAAGCAGCAGACTTCTTTACAAAAATGGAGGAAAGTTATTCCCGTCAGGTAGAAGCCATTACAAGTATTAAAAATTTTGGTGACTATATTGTTTCACTTTTTATGATAGCCCTTCTGCCAGCTATGTTTGAAGAGTCTTTCTTCAGGGGAGGAATGCAGAACCTTTTAACGAGGTCAATCAAAAATCCCTGGCTTGCAATTCTGATTACAAGTTGTATATTCAGCATAATACATTTGTCCTATTATGGTTTCCTTGCCCGGTTATGCCTGGGTATTGTATTGGGTCTTTTGTATTATTATTCCGGCAGCCTCTGGCTCAGCATAACGGCTCATTTCTTCAATAATGCTTTTGCGGTAACTCAAATGTATATTCTTATACAAAAAGGTAAATCCATTAAAGAAGCAATGAGTGACAGCCTGCCATTGTGGTGGGGGGCAATAGCAGTAGTGGTTATTTATTTTCTTTTTATCTGGTATAAAAAAATAGCCATTGAAGTAAAAAGAAAATTTACTCCCCCCGAGGAAAAAGCACTGGAAGAAAAATGGATTGCATAAAATATAACAGGTAACCACAACTTTTGATTATGGCAATGAACTGGAAAGTTTTTCAAACCAGGGCACTTACTGCACTGGTATTTGTAATGGTAATGTTGCTGGGGTTGCTATTAAATCAATGGAGCTTTTTTGTTTTATTTTCCATCATTCACTTCGGTTGCTGGGTGGAGTATCAGCAACTGATTGGGAAAATTGATCCCACCTATACTACTATTTCTGTATTTCATCGTTATGGAATAATGATAGCCGGCTGGTCGCTGATGCTGTATGCTGCCGGCAATGAACTTCATTTTGCCGGCATTGTACTCCCATCCATTGGATTAGCGCTTGGTTTGATATTTACATTTGCCCTTCCTCTTATTGAAATTCTTTTTGCCCGACAGGTGAACCTTAGGCATATAGGGTACTCGGCTCTTGGGTTATTATATATTTCGCTAAGCTGGGCAATGATAGTCAATATACGATCGCATAATGAACTGTGGGTATCGGGAAAGGGATGGCAATACCCATCAGGATTTCTTATACCCATTGTTATTATTTTTTCTATCTGGATAAATGATACGATGGCCTATATCACCGGATCACTGATTGGCAAAACACCTTTTTCAAAAATTTCTCCCAAAAAAACAATAGAAGGAACCCTGGGTGGTGCATTATTGTGTGTGACAACTATGGCTCTGCTGGCATACAATCTGCAGTTGAATGTAATACAGGTTGCTGCTATAGCTGTTATAGCTGCTACAGTTGGCACTGCCGGTGATTTACTGGAGAGTAAGCTGAAACGTATGGCGGGAGTAAAAGACAGTGGGCATATTATGCCCGGGCATGGCGGTTTTCTCGACCGTTTTGATTCCCTGCTGCTAACAACACCTGTTGTATGGCTATTTGTGATGCTAAGTCGAGTATAGAAGTAAAGTTTTGGATGCTCCTGCTGCATTACCTACTTTTGTTATTCTTAAACTGTAGGCATGACCGTACATAAAGAAGGATATCAAACTATTGCTCTCTGCGGATTATTTTTTGTATTAATAAATATCAGTTTATTCTATTTTCTGCCCTACAATCTTGTCTGGCTTTCATGGCTGATATTTATACTTACTTTCCTTTTCTTTCTCTTTATCATTTCATTTTTCCGTGTCCCTCAAAGAACACTTACGATAGATAAAGGGAAAATTATTGCTCCTGCTGATGGTAAAGTGGTTGTGATAGAAGAAACGGTGGATGAAGAATATTTCAAAGACAAACGTCTTCAGATATCTATTTTTATGAGTCCTGCCAACGTGCATCAGAACCTTAACCCCGTTGCGGGAGAAATAGTATATAGCGAATATCATAAGGGGAAATATCTTGTTGCCTGGGATCCCAAATCTTCAACCGATAATGAACGCCATTCTGTTGTAATAGCCAATGAGCATGCAGAAATCCTGGTAAAGCAGATTGCCGGAGCTGTGGCACGCCGTATAGTTAATTATTTAAAAGTTGGTCAACAAGTGCATCAGGGCGGCGAACTTGGCTTTATCAAATTTGGCAGCCGGGTAGATGTATTGCTGCCTGCAGGTACTAAAGTAGAAGTGAATCTAAATGAGGCCGTAAAAGGTGGTGTAACGGTGCTGGCAAGCTGGTAAAAAGTTGTCATCACAATTATTTGTATATCCATTACCGCTTTTTATCTTAAAGACATTATTGTGTAAATTTGTATTGCTGTAATCTGCAAATCAAATCAAGATTGCAGCTATCAAATGCTGGATATTTATCATACTAAGAATCCATGCGTTTCTGTTATTATGGTGACATATAACCGTGCTGGTTATTTAAGCCGAAGTATAACGTCATACCTGAACCAAACATTCCAAAATAAGGAATTAATTATTGTTGATGACGGAAGCGAGGATAATACATTTCAGATCGTAAGCGGCTATATGCTGTCGCATACAAACATTCGGTTTTTAAAACATACCCACCGAAATATTTGTCTTTCAAAGAATGCAGGAATAAAGGCGGCAACAGGAAAGTATATCGCTTTTCTGGATAGTGATGATATGTATAAATCTGATTACCTGGAAGAAAGGGTCCGGTATATGGAAGCTCATCAGGAAGTTGATTTAATTGAAGGTGGAGCTATAATTATCGGCAACCCTGATGTGAAAAATAAGAACAACCTTTCTGAAAACATTCATTTATCGGAATGTCATATAGGAGCTACGTTTTTTGGGAAAGCTGAAATATTTTCTGCACTGGGTGGTTTTGATAAAAATGTTTCTTATAGTGAGGATAGTGCATTTTGGGAAAAAGCAGAAAAGTTGTACATCCTTAGGAAATTTGATCATCCGGGTTATTTGTATTACAGAATCACCCCGGGCAGTATCTGTAATTCTGTTTAACATAAAATAATCCAATAGAAGCATTTCTATATTCAGTGAGTTATTCGATAGCTTTGTAACCATGCCTTTCCTTCTTTATAATCCATTCGAGAACGTACATTTTGATTCTCATACCTGTTTTCTCACCGGAGCGGATGTCTTCACTGCCGATGAATTTATACCTGTTTTCCCCGATTGGGTGCTTGATCGGTTTTTACTGAGGGATAAAAAGTTCACAATGATGGATCAGGTTACTTCACGTTTATATAGTGATCTGAACCTACCCTGTTCTGCAGAGGTTACCAGGGCTTTTAATAAACTGGAATATGAAATACAGGAAGCTTTCGGCAGAGGCTACGATGCTGTGAATTCTATTCCTTCCCAATCCCTCTTTTTATGGATGGGCAAAATAGTTTACGGCATATTATATCATGATATTCTTCTCGAAAGAGAAAGATTACAGAAACTGAACAAATCATTCAATCTCTCTTCCCGTTTAAAAGAGAGGTTCGCTTTGTTTCACCTGATGCTTCAGGCACTGGTATCACCTGTTTCCTTCAATGAGCCCACTCCCTGGAGTATTACCGTTGTACAACTTAAATATTCTAAAGATATTTTCAATTACCGTGATGATCCTGTCAACCTTATATTCTCGCTTGGCATGAACGGATTTGGACTTATCGCATGCCTGCAGGACAATGGGCTGGTAAAGCAAAGACAAAAAGAAATACTGGAAAAAATAAATGATACTGTTTTACACCCCATCCAGTTTGAAGAATTGTGTGCAAGATTCTTTTATTCAAATTATTTGTTGCAATACAAAACAAAATATAAGATAGAAGAATGTGATACCGGCATTTCTATCGAAACGATACCTGCAGAGACTGATGCAGGAAAGGTACTTTTTGGCAAATGGGATGATAATATGTTTGCCCAGGTTTTGGCGGGGCACTGGCAACCCTGGGGGCTTACAAAAAAAGATATTATTACATTTCCAAATGATCCGGTTAGTTTCCTGTTAAATGAATACACCCACGAACTAATAAATCCGGATACTATCACTTTCCCTTATTAAACATTTTAATATGTTCGGCATAATAAAATATATCGCGGCCGCATTTCTCCTGCTTTTTCAGCCGGAGTTGATGGCCCAGGTAAAACTTCCGGTTTATGCAGATTCTTTGTTTTCTACCTATTATCAGCAGCGCCTGTCATTGTTTCAATCCCTGCCACAAAAAAATAATGAAATTTTTTTTCTGGGAAACAGTATCACCGATGGTGGGGAATGGGCACAATTGTTTAATGATGCGCGGATGGTAAACCAGGGTATCAGCGCTGATATAACCGAAGGTGTGCTTCATCGTTTAGATGCAGTAACGGAAAGAAAACCTGCAAAAGTTTTCCTGCTCATTGGCACCAATGATCTGGCGAGAGCCAACAATGTTGATAGTGTTTTGAAAAATATCTTATTGATTGCAGATTATATAAGACAGGTATCTCCATATACCAAATTATTTGTACAAAGCATTTTACCTGTGAATGAAGTGTATGGAAAATTCAGCGGACATACCAAGAATACTACTGCTATTCAACAACTGAACGAAAAACTCAGGAGAAATGTAAATGAACATCATTATCAGTATATTGATTTGTATAGTGCTTTTGCTGATGAAAGCGGAAGGTTACGAAAAGGATTGACCAATGACGGACTGCATTTACTTGGTGATGGATATCTGCTCTGGAAACATATTATCTATCCATATGTTTATGGGCTTTCAGAAAAACCGGCTATTATTCCTCAGCCACAACAATTGAATTGGAAAGATGGACTATTCTTTCTTAATCATTGCAAAACAATAAGGGTATCAGGAGAAGAATTGGACAATGAGGCAAAACAATTACAGCAAATAATTAAATCTCTTGGGAGAAATGTAACCGTTGCAAATGATATAACAAACAATGCGCCCTTCATTGAGCTTAAACTTGCAAAAGTCAATTCTCCCTATTTAAGTCATGAAGCCTACCGGCTGAAAATAGCTAATGACAAAATACTTATTGAAGCAAATACCCCACATGGTATTTTTAACGGCATACAGACACTTAAACAGTTGCTGAGGGATGGTAACACAGCCGATGCCTGTGAAATCACAGACTGGCCTGTGTTTTCGTGGCGGGGTTATATGATTGACGTGGGTAGAAATTATATGACGATGGATTTGCTGAAGCAGCAAATAGAGGTGATGGCAAGGTATAAACTGAACGTTTTCCATTTTCATCCTACGGAAGATATTGCCTGGCGCTTTGCCATTAAACAATATCCACAACTGACAGCATCCTCTGCGATGCTCCGCAATAAAGGAGAATATTATTCACAAAAAGATATTGAAGAGCTGATACAATTTTGTAAAGAACGCTATATTACTTTTATTCCGGAAATTGATATGCCCGGCCATAGTGCAGCGTTTAAAAGAGCAATGGGAGTGGATATGCAGAGCGATTCAGGATTGAAGATTGTAAAGAATATCCTGAAAGAAATATGCACTACTTATGATGTTCCCTACATTCATATAGGAGCCGATGAAGTGAAGATCAGCAATAAAAATTTTATCCCGGAAATAACTTCTTTTATAGAAAGTTTTGGCAAAAAAGTAATCGGCTGGCAACCTGGTGGAAATTTCACCCAAAATACAATTCGTCAATTATGGATGGAAGATAAGGCACATTTGTCCAAACAAAACAAACTGCAGTTTATAGATTCCCGCCATTTGTACCTGAATCATATTGATCCTCTTGAGGCAGTAACTGCTATTTATAATCGGGAGATAGGTGATATAGCCCAAGGAGATTCTTTAATGTTAGGAGCCACATTGTGTATATGGAACGACAGGCGAGTAGAGAATGGAAATGATATTCTAAGAATGAATCCGGTGTACCCGGGAATATTGACTTTTGCGGAACGGTGCTGGCGTGGTGGAGGACAAAAAGGATGGATATCTAATATAAGCGATGGTGATGTGGAAGGGTTTAAAAAATTTGAAAATCGTTTATCAGATCATAAAGAGATTTATTTTAATGATCTGCCTTTCCCTTATGTAAAGCAATCGCAGATGCAGTGGCTGTTATACGGGCCATATAATAACGATGGTGAATTGGGAAAAAAGTTTGCACCGGAATTATCAAAAAACCAGGGACAATGGAAGTTTTACAAAAAAGAAACAGGAGGCACGATTGTGTTAAGACATTGGTGGTATCCATTGATTAAAGGTGCGGTTGATAATCCAAAAGAAAACGCTACCTTCTATGCCTATACGAAAATATGGAGCGATGAGGAAGGCCCGCATTATTTCTGGATTGGCTTTAATGATATTTCCCGTTCCCCTGCAACTGATTCACCTCCTGAAAATGGATGGGATTACAAGCAAAGTGAAATATGGCTAAATGGCAAATCTGTACTCCCACCGCACTGGAAGCATGCAGGACAAAAAGGCGATCC
>JAFDXG010000071.1 GCA_018268105.1 Bacteroidota bacterium
CAAATACAACAATCCATATACTGCAATTAATATAGTGAGTACGTTACTCCAGTTAAATACAACTCTTTTTTGGATTGCAGACAGTGACATCCCTTGCTGCACACCTACATTCGACACATGCTTCACCCAAGTATCTATCATAAGAAATATTGATGTTTATCCAGAGAAATTGAAACTAAATACTGGCAGGTTGGGCACGAAATAAGGAAGACAAAATTAATACATACAATAAACGCTGGTATTAGCTGTTTGGTTAAAAAAAAGGGCTTTTTAGCCAAACTATACTTAATCCAGAGATATGATTACCTATATATTTTCCGTCAAATGCCGGATTTTTCCAGGTTGTATATTAAATTCCTGTTTGAAGTTTCGGGAAAAATTTGCAAGGTCTTTAAACCCAAGTTCGTAAGCAGTTTCTCTTATAGTATTACCATCCTGAAGTAACTGCAGTGCTTTATCCATTCTCATCTTCTGAAAATACTTGTACATGCTCATACCATATATTGCTTTGAAAACGTATTTGAGTTTGCTGACGCTCATGTTTGCTATCTCCGACAGTGTTTCCTGCTTGGGGGGTAATTCATTAAGACGCGAAGTGATAAGTTTTTCCACTCTTCTTACTGTTTTAAAATCTTCCGCTGTAATATTGATCTTCTCTCTGCTGCTTGAATTGGAAACAGCAGTGAAAAAATATTCTATCAGCAACAATGAACGGTTAAAATATTTTAAAGTATTCCCCGGGTCATTTTCTAAAATTTCAAAAACTTCATTTACTAGTTGTATCATTTGCCTGGTAGCCGGAATTATTCTGTCCTGATCGGTACTATTTGTAACGGAGTTAAGAATCAGGCTGTTTTCATCAGCAAGCCCGGTAATAGTTTGAATAGCCTGCCTGCTCAGCCTGAGACTGATGCCCCTTGCCTTCATTCCCTGATATGCTTTGTAAGTAAGAGGATACCCGGCATTATTGAGGTAGATATATGACTGAACTGCATTATTATAAAGGGGGGAATCATTTATCAGTATTTGTGTAGGGTCTGATTCTTCCATCAATTCAATCCTGAGATTGTAATAATCGTTGTCGGCTTTACGACGAATCAGTTGGACATCGTCATGCAAAACAAAATCAAAAAACATGAGTTGAATATCCATAGGGAGATTGATAAGTTGTATAAAACCATTTCCTATTGAGTGTGGAAAAATTAGTCTGTTATTATCCAGCTTTGTATCAAGCAAAGAGGACATTGTTTGCAGAAAGACCTCGTTACGCTCTCCCGGATAAGTAAGGATCAGCATTACAGTAGTTTAACAAATTACCAATTCTTATATGCAGTCATAACTTTTGGCTGCTTTCCATTGAAGTTACATAAAATATCAAAAGTAAAAACTCATAAAATGTACTTAGTAAAATTGCTATACAGCCACAAACAAACAGGGTAGCATGACTGCTACCCTGTTGCAATGTCTTTAGTTGACGGTTCTGAGGACATTTGCTTTTCAATGGTTTGGATTTGGGATGTTGGTTTTTCAGATCATCGGATTTTAAAGGCAGGCGTTTTCTCAGGTAGGGTTAAACTTTCAATACATATTGGATTTGAAATACAAAATAACCTCGATTTAATTTGTGGAAAAATAGTGCATAATAGGATTATATTGTAATGATGTTACGACAGGCAAGTAAAACTACGTTATTACATACTAAGTGAATATCCTAACATGAGTTTTGGGGTATTAATTTTTGTTTGGGGGTTTATCCTCTCATGTCTGCCACCTCTCACCATTTACCACTCATTATTCACCCCTGAATATCTTCTTTTCCTCCTGTTACCAGTATGATAACATCTTTTAAGATTATGTTAGCACATATTGTTTTTATCTTTGTGTCATATTATTAAAGAGCAATCTTTAAAAAAGAACAGATAATACAGTAAATTTTCTCATAAGCAGTTAGTTTTGGTTACGGCCCCTATATCTATAGGGGCTTGTTTATTTAGCATTAAATTGGGGGAAATAATTTCTCAATCACGTATAGTTGCCATAAGATTTCCTGATAAATATCTTATCAAAATTTTTAAATACCGGGATATATTGCGGCAATATCCGTTGTTTTATTATTACTGATGTAATGTAAAACAGTATCCAGGGGCAAACTGCTTTTTGCTGACGTTTTTTAATATGCCGTCTTTTCACTCAATTATATACATCTCAGTTACTCATTTTTCGTACTAATCGAATTAAAAATATTCTTACTATTTTGACTAAATAGTTAACCTGGTATTTTATAGGCAAAAAGATTACTTCAATTACATCAACTTCCATATCTGCAAATTTGGCAAGTATGCCATGTTGAGGTGTCCTTCCTTAGATAGGTCGAATCCAATACTAACATTTGCAATAAAAAATCAGGCACCTTTTGAAATGTTTTAATTTTAGTAATTCATATTTATTGTCACTATATTCAGAGTGAGAAAATAATCTATCCCCTAAACAAACTCTGCAACCGGCAATTTAGATTTATAGAAATACAATGCTAAAAACCTTAAATATGCAAAAAACATTCACAATATTTATAATAACCCTGCAGCTACTTTGGAGTTCTTACCTGTTTGCACAAAAAAATAACCGACCAAATATCATTGTTTTCCTGGTTGACGATATGGGCTGGCAGGATTGTTCCCTGCCATTCTGGAACCAGGTAACACCTTTGAATAAACGCTATCACACCCCAAATATGGAACGCCTCGCAAAGGAAGGTATGAA
>JAFDXG010000072.1 GCA_018268105.1 Bacteroidota bacterium
CCGGTAAGCCGAAAAGAATATTTACAAAGCCTGCTGGAATATTATGACAGAGAGAAAATTTACTTCACAAAATTAGTGGCACAACTAAAAGAAGAAAAGGATAACAGTATAAAGTATTATAGCAAGTGGGAAAAAGATGTAGCGGATAAAATTGCCATTGTTCAGAAAACTTTAAATGAACACAATGAGGACTGGCTCTCTAAGCAGACAATTGTCAATCCGGCATCAGATAATGAAAAGCGATATAATGCAAAACTTGACGAACAAACAAACTATAACCGCTTCTGGAAATTTTATGATAATGAAGCCAGGAGTTTTCCTTTGTATAAATATAACCCTGTCTATTTTAAAACCAATCCGAAAGGTCCTGCTGCTCCGCAAATCATCACTGTTGCATTCCGGTATGTTACTATGCCTTCCTCATTACGGATATTAAACAACTTTACTGATCACTTCAATTTTGGTGAATTACAAAAAATGGTAGAGTAAGTGCAGGCATATCAATTTGTTATTACCTAAAGGGCAACTGGTAATGCAATAATTTAATTTCGTGGCAAGTGATTTAATATTCGCCATTAAGACATCAAGGCACTAAGATGCACTAAGTTTTTGCTTTGTGTGCCCTCGTGTTTTTACACCTTTGTGGCAGGAGTGGTTGCCGCCGGGACACCACATAGTAGAATTTAATATTGCTGTATATTACAATACCGAAAGTCATGTCTCGTAGCTTATAATTTCTCCACCACCTGTTCCGGAAGTATATATCCTCCATCCAGTTCAACAATCTGCAGGTTCCTGAATTCTATTCGGGCGCCTTCAGCTTCCAGGCATAAATAACCCTTCCGCTGTGAAGATTGCCGGATACCATTGACAAACTTTCCATTCACGGAGAGTTTTATCGTCCCATCCACACAAACTACCGTGTACTTATTCCACTGCCCAACACCGAGGCACCTGTTCTCAATGGACTTACTTCTTTCTCCGCGTGGATTATCAGGAATGGTTTTAGTTTTGCCGGCTCCGAAAAGTTCACCATGCACATAGGCTATAGGTGGCGTTTCGCCGTTTTGCTTGTTCTGGTTCACCCAGTCCAGTTCCAGCATCTGTACTTCCACACCACTGGGTAAGCGGCTATGCTCCTCCGGACGGGCATCGCACCAAACAAAAATACCTGAGTTGCCCCCTTTTTCTAAATGCCTCCATTCTACATGCATAATGAAATTCTGATACATCCTTTCGGATCGCACAACCCCGATTGGCCAACCTTTTCCAACAAGAGTGTCTCCTTTTTTATACCAAGTGGTGTCTGTTGTATTTACATTTATCCAATGTAAAGGCTCACTGATGCAGCCACCTGCAGTTAATTGGTCAAAGTTTGTTCTTTCGCCAAATTCAAAAAGCACTTTCTGACTAAAACAGGTAATACATAATGTGAGATTTAAAATAATGAAGAGATGTGTAAAAGATTTTATCATAGTTTTTCACTATTGTCCGACTAAAATAGAATAAAAAAGCGGTTTCGAAGAACCGCCGATTAGTTAGGTTTGAGTTGCAAAACAAAAAACAGAACTATTGGTGAAGGTAAAACTTTTGTCGGGCAACCGGTATTATCTCAGATAATATCTTTCCCGGCTAATATTTCTCCTGCCTTCTGCCGCTGTAAAAAATCCTTTAAGATTTCCCTTTTGAACTGCTGGAATATACGCCAGTATTTTAGCAGGCCCGTCGTACACGAAACTTTCAGGGGCCGGCAATACGCCCCGGGGCCTCCGCTCTTGCATAATGATCGCCACATTCTATTTCATTCCGGGGACAATGCGTTGCAGGGCTGTAACGTACTAAAACAGGGGGAGCTTACAATAACCAATTTCGGAGTAGCGAAGGTGGCGGATCGGTCTCCTTCGGAGTGTCTGCAAGAGGCTTCAGGGTTGCCTTCATTACTGCTTCTCCTCTTTCATAAAGAAATGACCAAACATGGAATCAACCTGGAAATACGTTAGTCCGGTATCTTTCAATCGTTGTATATCCGCCGCAACATCTTCCTTCGTCACTTTTGATCTTTTATAGCGCCATTCATTCACTACACCCACTGCCAATATATTATGCTGCCTGGCCCAATCCACATCAGCTTTTGTAAGATCGGCGCCGAAGAGATAATAATGATCCGGACTATATCCGGGCTTGAGCCGGTTTGCTTCCAACTGCTGCCTTGTGCAACTCAATTTTATTTTACCCGTAAAAAAATCGGTGGATTCATCTGTACCGATCATCAATGCCTTCGCAAGAAGGTTATACTTCTTCATTACATCAACTACCCGTTGAAAAACTACAGTGTCGTTACCCATAATTTTGTTGTCAATCATCAGTTGAATTCTGCCGCTACAATATTGTAATACCTCTTCAAAGCGCAAGACACGACTACCACCGCTGTTGCTGCGAAGTTTACTGATCTCACTCCATGTCATATCTGTCACCCGCCGGTGTGTACCATAATACTTTCTAAAATCAGAATCGTGCTGTATAATCAGTTCAGCATCTTTCGTGAGCCGCAGATCTACTTCCACCATATCATAGCCCTGCGCAACGGCCGCTTCCAATGCGGGAAGACTGTTCTCGGCTCTATTGCTGTCTACTACACCACCTCTGTGGGCAATAAGGAAATAACCGGTGGGGAACGGCTCCTCTTTCTGTGCATGGACTGCATTTATCGCTATACACAAAACAATAAGCGCAAAAAAATTCCTGGCGTACATCATTAATCTTTTATGTATTGGTTTCTTCGGTAAGTTAGTTGAAAGATATGAGCGATGGACAATCAGTAAGGGCATACATCCGGCAGATCGCTGCTATTCATCCCTGCTATTATCGTATCTGTTTCACTATTTAGGTTTGCCGGAAAATCCTATTTTTTCAGTAACTTCAAGATCAATATGGAAATACCCTGCAGATTCATTTGTACACAGTTTGCCTGACCCATCTGAAAACGAATATGCATAAAAAAACAAGAATATTTATTAAAAAATTGCAAACGTTTGAAATTTTGAACTAACCAATGAGTAAACTATGTTTGTTACCTTGTAGCAGAAAGTTATTTTCTCCAGAACCACTAAAAACTTCGTACTAAGACCGTATAAAAGAAAATTACTGAATTGAAGTGCGGGGGTAAAGCGTGAGCGGTGAAGGATGAGATACTGACCCCCTGGAAACTGATTGCTGAAAGCTAACCTCCTGCAACCTAATTGCTGAAAGCCGACAGCCCATAGCCCTCAACTCATTCCCGATGATTAACACTAACTGCACCTGTATCATCCGGAGTTTTAACCAAAACTAATGAACAACTATCCATCATACAGCGATACTATTTTAGTTGGTCTTCTTTCGAAAAAAGACGAGAAAGCTTTTAACGAAATATATCGCAGGTATTGGAGAATACTCTTTGCCATAGCATCCTCACGCCTCAGAAATACTTACCTGGCAGAAGATATTATCCATGATGTTTTTGCCAGTCTCTGGAAAAATCATAAAAACATACAGATACAGTCACTCCAGCACTATCTCGCGGCTTCCACAAGGTATCTTGTGTTTAAAGCCATCCGGAAAAATGACTACGAGCAGCGATATATCGCATCAAGGGAAGAAATCAGTGCGGAGTTTAAAATTGAAAATGTACTCCACAACAAGCATCTTCTTGAATTTGTAACCCGCGAAATTGACAACCTCCCCGAACGTTGCCGGATGATTTTTAAATACAGCCGGGAACAGGGCATGAGCAACAAAGAAATAGCAATGGAAATGAAGATCGCTTCAAAAACAGTAGAAAATCAAATTAATAAAGCAATTCATCATTTGCGTTTTTCAATGAAAAAAATGTTTTAGTACTCATACTACTGTCCATTTTCAAAAAAAATCGTTTTGCAGTGGGTGCTGATAGCCGGTAGTGGCACTTTACCTGTGAAATGAAGCATATCCCTCTTCATATACAAGCCCTTATCCAGAAATGTCTTGACGGCACTAATACGCCGGAAGAAAAGAAACTACTGGACGAATGGTACTACAGCTTTTCGCCGGAAGAGATAAACCTGCTGCCGGAAGAAACTGAAATGGAGATTGGCAAAAGAATAAAAAACAGGCTTGATGAATATGTTTTTTATGAGAAGAGGGCAACCTCCCACAAAAGGCGCTTCAGGTTTGCAAGTGCCGCCGCCGTGCTCTCAATGATTGGCATAGCTTCCTTATTATATTATTTGATCACCTCACGCAGTGAGGGAAAAAAAATGATACCGCATATATCGGAAGCAATACCTGTCAGGGATATTGCTCCGGGATCAAACAAGGCAATACTAACCTTTGGAGACGGTTCAACGGTAATATTAGACAGTACCTCCAATGGTCAATTGGGTACACAGGGTAACACAAAAGTGATTAAACTTGATAACGGTCAACTCAAATATCTGAACAAAAATGGAGCGGGGCATGGCGCTATAGTATATAATACTATAGTTACTCCTAAAGGAGGACAATACCAGGTGATACTTTCTGACGGTTCAAAAATATGGCTGAACGCATCCTCATCTCTCCGCTTTCCGGCTGAATTCAGAGGCGATAAAAGAGAAGTGGAAATAGCAGGAGAGGCATATTTTGAAATAGCACATAATAAAACAAAACCATTTCTTGTGAAAGTAAAGAACATGGAAGTGCAGGTACTGGGTACTCATTTTGACGTGATGGCCTACGACAATGAGAACGGTATTAAAACTACTTTACTGGAAGGGTCTTTACAGGTAGGCAATGGAACCCACACAGCACTTATTACCCCCGGGCAACAGGCGATACTGAACGAACAGGGAACTTTTCGGCTGGTGTCCAATGCAGATGTGGAGGAAGCGGTAGCATGGAAAAACGGAAAGTTTATATTCAACAGTGCAGATATACACAGCATCATGCGGCAGGTAGAAAGATGGTATAATGTAGACGTGAGTTTTGAGAGGGAAGGTGATCTGCATTTTAGCGGACAACTCAGCAGATACGAGAATGCTTCTGAACTATTGAGAAAACTTGAGCTGACCAATGAAGTTCATTTCAGGATTGAAAAAGATAAAATAACCGTTTTACCATAATTATGATAGACCTATTTCTTCACTAAAATTAATTGTAAACAAAACCAGTAAATGTTATGATGCAATCATCTAATCCTACTAGCTGCACCCAAAGCAGACTATACAGGACGATCAGAGTAATGAAATTTACCGCGTTCCTGATTATTGTAGTTTGCCTGAGAGTAAATGGAGAGGTTTATGCCCAGAAAATAAATCTTTCCGTGAAAAATACACCTATTTCGAAGGTGCTTAAAAAAATACAAAAACAGTCGGACTATCAATTGTTGTATTCAGACGAAATACTTAATTCTACTCAAAGTATTAGCCTTACATTGAAAGGAGCAGACATTCGGGAAGCCTTGACAAAATGCATTAGTCCTGCAGGACTGGATTTTGTAATTGATGACAAAACAATTATCATTCGCCGCAAACAAAATACTGCCAGCGTCACCACAATACTAAATGCAATAGAAATTACGGGAAGAGTCGTAAATGAAAAAGGCGAACCCGTTTCCGGCGCTTCTATAGTGATAAAGGGAAGCAATGCGGGCACCAGTTCTGATGCTTCAGGCAATTTCAGGATGCAAAGTGCACAAAACAGGGTTACCCTGGTGGTATCGTCTGTAGGCTATGAAACAAAAGAAGTGACCGTAACCGGCGAAGGTCCGGTGAATATAGTGCTTTCTTCTAAAGACAATACCGCGGAAGAGATAGTGGTGATAGGCTATGGAACACAAAAGAAAGTAGATGTGACAGGCGCTATTGCTACCGTAAAAGCTGCTGATGTAAATCAGGGTATCAACCAGTCGGTATCTCATGCCCTGCAAGGCAGAGCCTCTGGTGTTACCGTTATACAAAACTCCGGCGCCCCCGGCGAAGGCGTTGAAATAAGAGTAAGGGGTTCCGGCTCCATAAATGATAACAGCCCGCTCTATGTTGTGGACGGGATCATTTCCGGCGGGATAAGCGGGTTGAACCCTGCCGATATAGAAAGCATCTCCGTACTGAAAGACGCTGCATCCGCAGCCATATATGGTTCCCGTGGTGCAAACGGCGTGGTAATTGTAACTACCAAAAAAGGAAGGAGAGACCAGAAAACAACGATCTCCTATAATACAAGTCATGGCATACAGCAGGCATGGCGAATGCCCAAAGCTTTAAATGCCGAGCAAAGAAACCTGATCCACAAGGAAGCGTTGACCAATGATGGCACTCCTTCCACAGATGCTATCTGGAACTATTACAATGATCCGAATAATGCCGTTACCAGGACAGACTGGTTTAAAGAAGTATTAAAGCCTGCTTATGTAGCTACGCATGACCTGGCCATCAGAGGTGGTAGCAGCCGGTCTAATTATTCTTTCAGCCTGGGTTATTTAGATGATAACGGTATTGTAATGGGCACCAATTTTAAACGGTATAATATCAGGTTTAACAGCCAGCACGAATTATTTAAAAATCTTACGTTCGGTGAAAATATTTCTGCTGTAATAACCGACCAGAAAACCGGTGAATTTCGCGGCGCTTACGATGGGGTATTGAGCTCCGCACTTTTCAACTTTAGAAATATACCCGTATGGGCAGATAAAGCGAATAATATATATGGATCTCCTTCGGGTGACTTTCCAAACCCCGTGGCTTCTCTCAATAACAGGAACTACAGGAATAAAGGGATTGGATTAGGAGGAAATGCTTATATCGAATATAAGTTCCTGGGGATGTTCACCGCAAAAACAGATTTCGCTTACAGTCTCGGGTACGGCAAAAACAAAAATTTTGTTTCTATTGCTGAAGGAGCAGGCAGAGGGTTTAACAAAAAGAATTCCTTATCGGAATACTTTGCCACTAATAATACCTGGATATGGAATAACACCCTGACTTTTGACAGGAGTTTTGGCAACCACCATGTTTCTGCACTAATCGGAATGTCGTCGGAAGCTGGATATAATGATTGGACCTCGAGCGGAACAGCTAACGATTTCAGTAACCAGGAAGATGCTTTGCGTTACTTCAACAATGCCGGTACATTTCCTGATCATGTAACCGGCAGCGCAGATGATTATTCGCTGGTGGGTTATTTTGGAAGGGTAAGTTATGCTTTCCGGGATAAATACCTGCTGGCTGCCAATATCCGCAGGGACGGCTCTTCAAAGTTTGCGCCTGAATACCGCTGGGGTACCTTCCCCTCTGTTTCCGGTGGCTGGAGAATTTCCAGAGAAAACTTTTTTGAACCGGCCACTAACGTAGTATCCGATCTCAAGATCAGGGCAAGCTGGGGACAATTGGGTAACGATAAAATACCCAACTACCAATACTACAGCACGGTAAGTAGCGTAGAATCTCCTACACTGAATGGCGCAATCTATACCTCCGTAGCCCAGAACCGTATGGCCAATACCACCATCAAATGGGAAGTAACTACACAAACAGATATCGGTATTGATGCGGGTTTCATGAGCAACAGGTTGCTGATAAGCGCGGATTATTACAATAAAAAGACTACTGACATCCTGGTACGGGTACCGCTGGTTTCATCATACGGCGTGAACACAGCCCCTTTCCAGAATGCAGGTGTAGTATCTAATAAAGGGTTTGATTTCAGCGCTACTTTCAGGGATGCAGGTGCGCACAAGCTGGGCTATGAGATCACAGCTAATATTGCCACTGTCAAAAACAAACTGGAGACACTGGGTGTTACCGGGGCTAAGCAAATATTCACTTCCGATTATAAAAATACCCAGGTAGGCAGGATGGCCGAGGGAGAAGCCCTGGGACATTTTTACGTACTGAAAACATTAGGTATTTTCCAGTCCCAGAGTGAAGTGGATAATTACAAAGACAAAAACGGTAATATCATTCAGCCCAGCGCGATGCCGGGCGATTTGAAATTCCAGGATACCAACGGGGATGGAGTGATTAGCTCCGATGACCGGGTTAACGCCGGCAACAGCTTCCCCCAGTTCACCTACTCGCTGAACACCTCCTTTACCTATGGCAATTTTGATGCAAATATGATGTGGAGCGGTAGCCAGGGCAATAAAATATTTAACGGATTAACGCTCGGCGGCAAATTGATGCAGGGCGCCGGTTATAACAATAGTGTGGATATATTAGAGCGCTGGACACCAGATCATACCAATACGAATATTCCGAGAGTCTCCATTAAGGATCTTAACAGTAACCATACTTACAGTACTTTTTATATTGAAGACGGCAGCTTTCTGCGCATGAAGTATTTATCCTTCGGATATACATTCAACAACAGTGTGCTGGGACCCAATATTACAAAGCTCAGGGTATTTGTTACTTTTCAGAACCTGATCACCATCACCAAATATTCCGGGTTTGACCCCGAAATCGGCTCTGATGCCGGGTATAATGCCAACATGTTTGGTGTTGACAGGGGCGCCTATCCGCAGGCTAAGGCATATATCGTAGGCTTAAACTTTAATTTTTAATTTTCCTGCTATGAAAAAATATACAGTATATATATTGATGGCAAGCCTTTTAAGCGCCTGCTCCAAAGATTTTCTCAATAAGGAACCCCATGAGTTTACCGATGCTGTTTTCTGGAAAACGGCGGATCAGGCTGAATCTGCACTGGGTGGCGTCTATTCCCCGTTACAGGGTGAAGAAGCGCTGGGCGGTGAAGAATGGTGCGGCATGGAAGCTTTCAGCGACATAGGGTATCTGAATGACAACTATTCCGACTTCATTGCCATGACAGAATTCAGAGCCGTACAAAATACAGAAAATGACCTTAGCCTTAACAGTTATAAAGAGTATTACCAGGTCATTAAAAGAGCCAATGACGTCTTGTATAATGTGCCCAATATTAACATGGACCAGACTCAGAAGAGCCGGATACTGGGTGAAGCAAATTTCCTGCTGGCTTTCGCATATTTTGAAGAAGTGATCAGGTACGGCGGGGTGCCTATTTATGATCCTGTACATACCGAATCGGCACTCACCCGTGCTACGGAAGAACAGGTGTGGGATCTGATTGAAACAAGCCTGAAAACTGCAACAAGTCAATTGTCGTTTGACCACGAAGAAGGCCGCCCCGGACAGGGAGCAGCCTGGGGCCTCCTGGCAAAAGTATATGCCTATCGCAAAAAATGGCAGGAATGTAAAGATGCCGCGGAAAAGGTGATCGGCTCCGGAAAACACAGCTTATATCCAATATACGCTGATCTGTTTACGCTCGAGCATGATAATGAAAGTGAGATGCTATGGGTGCTGGGAGCAAGGTACGATTCCTATCCTATTACTCCTGTCCTTTATCTGCCCAACAATGTATGGGGAGGTACCCACCCTGAACCCATTGGGGAAGGCTGGCGCCTGGTAAGTGCTACAAATGCGTTTTATGATACCTATCAGACAGGAGACATAAGAAAAAAAGCTACTGTAGCCAAACGGAATGTAGATATGGTTACCTATAATGGATTTACAGACATACTTAAAGCGCCCAACAACCAGTCTGAAGTGGTTTGTATAAAATTCATGTTGCCTTATGCAGTTACCTATACCGGGTGGGCACCGGGGTTAAACGTTCCCGCACTCCGGTACGCTGATATACTGTTGCTGCATGCAGAAGCTATTATGAACCTGAACGGCGGTGGTCCTCAAAACAGGACAACAGGAGTGGCTGCTGCTGCCGAATCATTTAACAAGGTGAGAGTAAGAGCAGGATTAGATCCCATTGCATCGCCTACTTTCAACGATTTGATGTATGAAAGAAAAATGGAACTGGCATTTGAAGGTGGTGACAGGCATTTTGACCTCGTTCGCTGGGGACTTGCAGCAGAAGTGTACAACAGTCTCCCGGCAGAAGGTACCTATAAGCCTGCCCGAACTTTTGTAGCCCCCAAAAATAACCTCTTGCCCTACCCGCAACAGGAAATTGATAACAGCAATGGTTCTATTTTGCAGAATACGGGGTATAATTAATATAGTTGTGAGCGATCAGCCATCAGTAGTCAGCGATTAGCTATGAGCAACAGATATATAAAAGCCCGGCAAGACTGTTGCCGGGTTTTTTTGCGGGGAAATATATTTGACATTACCACATCGTAGTTGATGGTAAGTGTTTACATAGATTGTATTCTGCTATGGTAAAAATGAGTGTAATTTAATCAAGCAAAAAAAGTACAGATAAATTGTTACATACCTGATAGCTGAAAGTTAAAACCTCCTTAAATCACCAAAGGATTAATTTCAGAAGCTGCCGGGGAGCCTACTGGTAACCCCAAAAACCAGGTCTTACGATCATTCTCCTGCCAGGGATTGGTGGGCCGGGTAATTTTTGCTTCATCTGCAATGTATATGATCGTCATTATTTCCCTCATGGTATCAGAATGATTGGGCGGAGCATTGTGAATGGTAAAACCATAATGCCAGGTAGCATCACCTGCATTCATAGTAGTGGCGCGGGAAATCTCAAACTTTTTTTCTTTCACATAATGGTCAAATTCTTTTTCTGACTCATCAGATATCTCATGATTAAATACCGCGCCTTTAATGTGGGATCCGGTTGCAAAAGTAAGCATGCCCATATCTACCGATATATCAATCAGCGGCATCCACATAGTAACCGTATTGGTTGTATCTACCGGCCAATAGTATTGATCCTGGTGCCAGGGTGTAGGGCCGCCTCCCGGCTCTTTAAACAAAGCCTGATCGTGGTATATCCGCACATGATCTACTCCAAGAAGATCGGCTGCAATTTTTGCTAATCGCTTTGCCAGCACAAATTGTTTTACCTGTTCGTCAACACGCCAGAGATTCATGATCTGAAGAAAAGCTTTACCATAAGTGTCCCTCTCTTCCATTTTTCTTTTTTCCGTATTATAACGTGCTGCGGCCTCTACCAGCACGGTTCTATACTCAGCTATTTCCTCAGGAGAAAGCACTTGTTTGATGAGCGTATGTCCATCACGACGAAAATTTTTTATTTGCTGCTGATCTAATATCCGAAAATCATCCAATGCGGGTAATTGGTGTATGGCAGGCATATTTGTAATTTTATGTTTTAAAAATGAAGACAGAAAGATACAAATTAACATCCTTATGATGTGTATATTTATTCGCCCGAAAACAGTTGTTTTATGAATCGTATCATCTACCCGTTCCTGTTTGTTGCACTATGCATTTTCACGCCCGCTTATATACAGGCCCAGTCCGGTAAGTTGCTGGCAGGTGCTGATGAGGCACCAATAAATCCACCCGACAGTACCTATATGGCGGGTTATGGTCAAAACAGGAAAAGCACAGGTGTGCACGACAATATATATGTAAAAGCTGTGGCTATTTCTAATAATGAGAATGCGGTTGTTTTTGTAACATTCGATTGTATTGGTTTGCCTTACCCGGTACTGCAGCAAATAAGGGATGCTGTCGAAAAAAAAATTCCTGCTTCACAACTTGATGTGAGGCATATTATTGCCTCATCAACACATACACATTCAGGTCCGGATGTAATTGGTATTTGGGGAAAAGATTTGCAACACTCAGGTGTAGATAGTGCATATACTTTTTTTCTTATCAATAAAGCAGCAGATGTAATTACCAACGCATGGAAACACAGGCAACCAGTTAGTGCAAGATATGCTGTAAGCAGTTTTGGTAAAGGTTGGGTAGAGAATGTATCGGATAGTACTGAGATTGACCGTGATGTAACGGTGTTGCAGTTGCTAAGCCCAAGAGGGAAAAATATAGCAACACTTACAAATTTTGCCTGTCATCCTACTATACTTGATGGTAACAATACATTAATTAGTGCAGATTATCCGTCAGGGTTTTACAAATATATGCGGTCAAAAGCCGGGGGCATTAATCTCTTCTTACAAGGTGCTATTGGCGGATGGGTTCAGCCTGAACATGTGCCCCGCAATTTTGAAACAGCAGAAAAAAAAGGCACTGAACTTGCACAAGCTGTACTCGTAGCTTTGCAAACTTCGGCTAAGCCACTTGCAGGAAACGATATCAGATTCCGTTCACAAATTTTTGAAATACCGGTTCGAAATGAAGCACTCACTGGGCTCGCCTATGGAGGTATTATCAAAAGAGATATTGCGGATGGTACTTTAACGGAAATTGCCTGGTGCAGTATAGGTAATGCGGCCTTTGTAACACAACCTGGTGAAACATCACCCTTATATTCCCTTCGTACCAAACAACTCATGAAGAATAATGGACCAAAATTTATTCTTGGATTGGGAATGGATGAACTTGGGTATATACTTAAACCAGAGTTTTTTGAAGAAGGAACAACTCTTCATGCTGCAAAATACCTGAAAAGCATGTCTCCTGGCGAGCAGGCATCGGGGGTGATGATGCGAAAGATTGAAGAATTGGTACAATAACAATGTAAAAGCCGGAGCATTTACCCCGGCTTTTTTATTAATAAGACCTGCCTGTTATCAGATCGGGCGTATCCAAATGTTTCTGTAGGCTACAGGGTTTCCATGATCCTGCAGTATCAGGGGTTCCTTTGATGCATGGGGTTCATAATTGGGTGTACCAACATATTGTGTAGCTCCCCAAATGGTGGTGTTATTCTGTACCAGTACCCCATTATGAAAAACGGTGATACGGGCCGGTGATTTTAAAGCACCATCTGCGTAAAACATAGGCGCTGTAAAGATAATATCATAAGTCTGCCACTCGCCTGGCCCGCGAGAAGCATTTACCAACGGGGGAAATTGTTTATAAATACTTCCTGCCTGTCCGTTGGAATAAGTGCGGTTGTTATAAGAATCCAATACCTGAAGTTCATATTTTCCCATCAAAAAAATTCCACTGTTACCTCGACCCTGGCTTTCTCCAACAACTTCAGCAGGGGTTCTCCATTCAATATGCAACTGGCAATCGCCAAAAGCTTCCTTGGTTGAAATATTTCCAGCACCTTTTACTACTACCATTGCATTGCCTTCTATTTTCCATTTAGCAGCGCTGCCATCATTATCAGATTTCCATTTTGAAAGATCTTTACCGTCAAATAATACAATTGCATCGGAAGGTGGATCGGCATTGGTTTTGCCGGGTGTTACCACTCTTACAGCGGGATCCCAATATTCAGTCAGCTTGGGATCGCCATTTCTCGGGGCTTTCTGTGCAAAACAAACAATTGAGCTAAGGGCTAAACTAACACTCATTGCAAAGTGTGAAAAACGAATGATCATGTTTTTTTTATTATGTGATTTTTAAAATGGGTACAAGTTAAAAAATATTCAGTAATCAGTTTTGTGAGTAAAGACGTGGTTAAGATTAATGTACACGTATTAGCGATGTAAAACATAAGCATACCCAAGGGTAAGAAATAGGTCACCGGTATGGCTTTTGCCATTCGTCTGTGTATCTTTCTGAATTGTGGTTAAGCCATAAGCTGCTCTTACATCCAAATCTATTTCGCCTGATGCCCCGAGAGCATAACCTAATCCTACCCCTCCGGTAATACCGAAATTAACGGGGTTGATATCTTTTTTTATATCAGTATTCGCATTGAAAGACTGAGCTGGTAAAGGCTGTCCCTGTATACTCAGGGGTTGTGTGCCACCCTTGTCAAAAAAAAGCTGGCTATTACCATCCGTTTTCTGCCTGGCACTAAGGAGTATGCCACAATAGGGCCCTGCATTCAAATAATACTTTAATTTGTTACCCCAGGAATATTTTGCCATTACAGGGATATCAAGGTAGTTTAAAACAGACTGATTATTGAAATTGGCGTATAGCATCATTCCGGGCGGGATTTGTTGAGCTAATGCTGCAGGAATATTAGTAACTGGCTGCATACCCTGCCGTTTGCCTCCCTGTCCTGAATATTGAATGGCTGTTTTTACAGAAAATTTTTCTGTGATACCAAAATCTGCAAACACTCCAAAGTTGGCAGCAAGCCTTGAGGCATAATCTTTGCTGATCTCGTTGTCTCCACTGCTTCTCAGGTGAGGTATACTTACACCACCATTAACTCCTAATGCGATAGACTGAGAAAATATAATACCAGGAAGACAGGAGAAGATGCAACCCAATAAAGAAATAATAAACGGTTTCATCTTACTAAATTTAACTTGTTACTAATGCTGATACAAGTTAAGAACTTATAAAAAGATAAACGGGTACAAAATCATGAAAGAACTGTTATTCGGGGGTACTTAACTTTAGAGTAACATATTATCGGGTAGGTTTGAAGTATCGTGTAGTTAAAATAAACCTCAAACCCCAAAACATAAACTACCCGCCTTAATCCTGACTTAGTGATATAAATTTTGCCGGAATACTCCTGTATCTTATTTTTGCGCCCGAAACTGAATAAATGACTATATATACACATCATCACCATCATAACTTACCCGAGAGGTAGGCCGGTGTGTATATGCATCATAATACATTAAAAAGGCTTACCGGCAGGTAAGTCTTTTTTATTTAATACAAAAATCAGATCATGCTTAAACTGGCAGTACAAAAATCAGGGCGACTACACGAAGACTCCATGCAACTTTTAAAAGAATGTGGTATCTCTATTTCTAACGGCGCAAATAAATTAAAAACTGAAGCCGGAAATTTTCCACTACAGGTATTTTTTCTGAGAGATGATGATATACCGCAGTACGTGGAAGACGCCGTGGCCGATATTGGTATCGTAGGAGAGAATGTAGTGTATGAAAAAAACAAAACAGTTGATGTGGTGGAAAAGCTTGGTTTTGGAAAATGCAGGCTAAGCTTTGCTGTAGTAAGAGGGGAACAGTATAACGATATTCAATCGCTCGAAGGTAAACGTATTGCCACGAGCTATCCCTATCTTACAGCTCAATTTCTTCAAAAAAATAAAGTAAAAGCCGATATTCATGAAATTAGTGGCTCAGTGGAAATAGCACCTGGTATTGGATTGGCCGATGCAATCTGCGACCTGGTGAGCAGTGGATCTACTTTGCTTACAAATGGATTGAAAGAAGTAGAAACCATACTTAGGTCTGAGGCTATTCTTATCCGGAACCAACAATTCAGCGAAGAACAGCAACACATACTGGATAAGCTACTGTTTCGTATACATGCGGTGAAAAAGGCAAAAAATAACAAGTATATATTACTCAATGCCCCCAACGATAAACTGGATGAAATCATATCACTTCTTCCCGGTATGAAAAGTCCTACAGTTTTGCCACTTGCAGATAAAGGCTGGAGTTCGGTACACAGTGTACTAAGTGAAGATGAGTTTTGGGATAAAATTGAAAGGCTCAAAAATGCCGGAGCACAGGGGATACTTGTAGTGCCTATAGAAAAGATGGTGATGTAACAACAAAGGATTATTTAATGGAAAATATTATTTAAAGTGAAAATTATCTCAGATCCGAAAATAACAGAATGGGATGCATTGCTGAAACGACCGGTATTCGATGGCAGATCACTGGAGTCTGTAGTAGTGCCGGTACTGCAGGATGTGAAACAAAGAGGTGATAGTGCTTTGCTTGAATTTACCGAACGTTTTGATAAGGTAACATTAACAGACCTGCGGGTTTCTGCAGAAGAAAGACAAGAGGCTGCGAATCTGCTGAGCGATGATTTGAAAATGGCTATTGTGCAGGCAAAACAAAATATCCATGCTTTTCATATAAAGCAGTTGCAGTTGCCGGAAAAAATAGAAACTATGCCCGGTGTAATCTGCTGGAGAAAAAGCGTAGGCATAGAAAAAGTAGGATTATATATCCCGGGAGGTTCGGCTCCTTTATTTTCCACCGTACTGATGCTTGGCATACCGGCAACAATCGCGGGCTGCAAAGAAATTATTTTGACCACACCGCCCGACAAAGACGGAAAAATACATCCTGCAATTTTGTTTGCGGCCCAACAGGCTGGTATTACTCATGTTTTTAAAGTGGGAGGTGCACAGGCAATTGCGGCCATGGCTTATGGTACTGAGAGTATACCTGCAGTATTTAAAATATTTGGACCAGGCAACCAGTATGTAACCTGTGCCAAACAATTGGTGCAACGTGATGGTGTGGCAATTGATATGCCGGCGGGCCCGAGTGAAGTATGTGTGCTTGCCGATGAAACGGCAAAACCGGACTATATAGCTGCTGATTTACTTTCGCAGGCAGAACACGGCCCGGATAGCCAGGTAATTTTAATCACAACCTCGGCCAATCTCGCTGCAGAGGTGGTTGAGTCTGTTGAAAAGCAAACACTCGCTTTACCAAGAAAACATATTGTGGAAGGGGCATTGAAGCACAGCCGGGCAATTGTTGTAAAAAATTTGGATGATGCTATTGCTATCGTTAATGCTTATGCGCCTGAACACCTGATTATTAGTTGTAGCAACGATGAATCAACAGGTGATAAAATTATAAATGCCGGTTCTGTTTTCCTGGGTAACCATTCACCGGAAAGTGCCGGCGATTATGCAAGCGGAACCAACCATACTTTGCCTACAAATGGATATGCCAATGCCTATAGTGGTGTTAGTGTGGATAGTTTTGTAAAGAAAATTACTTTTCAGAAAATAACACCGGCAGGACTTGCCGGCTTAGCCTCCACTATCATTAATATGGCTGAAGCAGAGGGGCTGGAGGCGCATGCTAAAGCAGTAAAAGTTAGACTTGAGAAATGAAACGGGAAACTCCAAACTAAAAACAACAATGATGTATTTCAGTATAAACGACCTGGTAAGAGAAAATATAAAAAAACTTGTTCCTTATTCTTCTGCAAGAGATGAATTCAGCGGCGAAGCAAATATATATCTTGATGCTAATGAAAATAGCCTTGGATCCCCGTTCGGCAAGGAAGGTATTGGATTTCGTTCCGCCTATAATCGCTACCCCGATCCGCTGCAAGTAAAGATCAAGGAAAAATTATCTTTCATTAAAAAAGTTCCTGTAGAAAACATTTTTCTGGGCAATGGCAGTGATGAATGTATTGATATTTTGTATCGTGCATTTTGCAATCCCGGAAAAGATAATGTGATTATTTGTCCGCCTACTTACGGCATGTACCAGGTAAGTGCCGATATTAATGATGTGGAAGTGCGTAAGGCTGTCCTGCTTGAAAACTTTCAACTGGATCTTGTACACATGGAAAACCTGGTTGATGATTTTACTAAAATAATTTGGTTATGCTCTCCCAATAATCCCACAGCTAATTCTTTGTACAGGGAAGATATAGAAACTGTATTGAATAATTTTCCGGGTATAGTAGTGATTGATGAAGCGTATATTAATTTTTCACGACACAGGTCATTTATACAGGAACTTGCCGAATACCCCAACCTGGTGATCTTACAAACACTATCAAAAGCCTGGGGCCTTGCAGGTCTGCGGCTGGGAATGGCATTTGCTGATAAAGCCATCATTGATATTTACAATAAAATAAAACCTCCGTATAATATTGGACAGGCAACTCAGGATATTGTTATAAAAGCCCTAGATAACCTGGATGATGTAAATGAAATGATAAAAATACTGGTAGCAGAAAGGGAAGCTTTAGCTGCTGTATTATCTGAACTTCCGCAGGTTGTAAAAATTTATCCTTCCGACACTAACTTTTTACTCGTAAAAGTTGCGGCGGCCAGGAAGATGTATGAATATTTGCTAACCCAGGGGATTGTGGTAAGAGATCGAAGTAATGTACAGTTGTGCCAGGGCTGTCTGCGTATAACTGTGGGTACACCTGACGAAAATAAAGCCCTCATAAGCAGTATGAAGAGATTCACTGCATAGTTGTACTTTTGCTCAATTAAAGCAATACAACATGAAAACTTTCTCATCTATAGTTACACTGGTTGTATTAGCAACCACACCTTTTTTAACAACCTGTGCAGGCGATCTGGCTAAAAAACCAATAGGAGACACTACTATCAATATACATTCTTCAAAAGACGATGAGGGTTTAACGCTACCTTCAGGATTTTCATCAATAGTAGTCGCAGAAAATCTTGGCAGTGTAAGGCATATTGCAGTGAATAGTAACGGGGACATATATGCGAAGCTCGCAAAACTGAAAGATGGAAACGGAATACTGGAGTTGAAGGGTGGAAATACTTCAAATATCATTGGATTTGGTAATTATCCCGGTACCGGTATCGCGATAAAAAATGGGTACCTCTATGCCTCCTCTAATTCTGCTGTTTATCGTTATAAACTAGATGGCAATAACCAGGTAATCAATCCTGATAAACCGGAAACATTAGTAAAAGATCTGACCGACAGAAGGCAGCATAATTCTAAGTCTATAACCCTTGATAATGCAGGGAATATTTATGTTAATATAGGTGCGCCTTCCAACTCCTGCCAGGTAGAAGACCGGGCTGTGGGTTCAAAAGGACAGGATCCGTGTCCTATATTGGCCTATGCCGGTGGTATATGGCAGTTCAAAGCGGATAAACCTGATCAGACGATAAGTGATGGTGTACATTATGCATCAGGAATAAGAAATACTGTTGGACTCGACTGGAACAGTGCGGTAAACGAACTGTATGTAATGCAACATGGGCGGGATGACCTGCATCGTATGTTTGATCAGTATTATACGGTAAAAGACAATGCGGAAATACCTGCTGAAGAATTTTTGCTGGTTAATAAAGGTGACAACTTTGGTTGGCCCTATTGTTATTTTGATCCCAAACTGGATAAAAAAATGCTGGCTCCAGAGTATGGTGGTGATGGAAAGATACAGGGGCGTTGTGCTGATATAAAAAAACCACTTGTTGCTTTTCCGGCACATCTCGCACCCAATGCTCTTTTGTTTTATACCGGTGATCAATTTCCTGAAAAATATAAGAATGGCGCTTTCATTGCTTTTCACGGATCATGGAACAGAGCACCGGAGCCGCAGGCTGGTTTTTTTGTAGCATTTGTACCCATGAAAGATGGTAAACCCAACGGCAACTGGGAGATATTTGCCGAGGGATTTGCCGGAGGAAATGATAAAAAAGCTTCGGGGCGGGTGGATTATCGCCCATGCGGGCTAGCGCAGGGACCTGATGGTTCCTTATATATTTCTGATGACCGTAAAGGAAATATCTGGAAAATTACTTACCAAAAATAACTCAATATATATGCGAAGAAGATTGATCCCGGTGAATGTGGTGATAGCTGCGTTGTTGTTTATATTACTGAGCCTGGATCCGGATCAGACCAAACCGCCCAAAGCGGTAATGGATAGGGGTAAGGTAATTTACGACAAAGAGTGCCTTAGCTGTCACCAGGCAGATGGATTAGGTGTACAGGGCATGAATCCGCCATTGGCAAAAACAAAATGGGTATTGGGACCAAAAAAACAAATGATACATATTGTATTAAAGGGATTCTCAGACCCTATTGAAATTAATGGGGAATCTTTCGAAAATCCAATGCCCCCGCATCATCATCTGAACGACCAGGAAATTTCTGATGTTCTCACGTATGTAAGAAATAGTTTTGGTAATAATGCCAAACCGATAACTCCGGCAGAGGTAAAAAAGGTAAGAGCTGCTATAGCGAAAGGGAAATGAGTTTCACACCAAACCACAACGAAAAATACTCCTTATCTCCCTTTGCCCCCTTTGTACCTTTGCGTGAAAAAAAATCTTAGACATTATATCAATTTAACTGAATGCTTAATAAAAATACTTCTTCGTATTGTTCAGTGTAATATATTTGCCCCTCAACCCAAAGATTATCTTACAGTATGGCTAAACGTATTTTGTTTATTGACAGGGACGGCACTTTGATTAATGAAGCTCCCCCAACTTACCAGCTTGACTCTTTTGATAAACTGACTTTTTATCCGCACATGTTTGAATACATGACCAAAATAGCGCGGGAACTGGATTATGAACTCGTGATGGTAACCAACCAGGATGGATTGGGCACTCCTAATTTTCCTGAAGATACTTTTTGGCCATTACACAACCTGGTAATGAAAAGTCTTGAAGGTGAAGATATTTTTTTCAAAGCGGTTTATATAGACAGAACCTATCCGCATGAAAACGCACCCACCCGTAAGCCCGGTACTGGTATGCTAACAGCGTATCTCAACAACCCCGAATATGATTTAGCTAATTCCTTTGTAATTGGCGACAGGATCACTGATGTTCAATTAGCAAAAAACCTGGGTTGCAAAGGCATCTGGCTGAATAGTGATGCATCATTAGGGGCTGCTGAAATTTCTGATAAAGTAGCAGAGCTAAAGGACACCATTGCATTGGAATCGGTAGAATGGAAAGATATATATGCTTTTTTAAAGCTCGGGCTGCGCAAAGTAAGCCACCAGCGCAATACCAACGAAACGAAAGTGGATATTGAATTGAATGTGGACGGCAGCGGTAAAGCGGACATTTCAACAGGGCTTGGCTTTTTTGATCACATGCTGGAGCAGGTAGCCCGCCATGGTAAAATGGATTTTAAAATTCATACCAAAGGAGATCTGCATATTGATGAACATCACACTATTGAAGATACAGGTATAGCTCTGGGCGAAGCATTTGCTAAAGCGCTGGCTGATAAAACAGGTATGGAGCGTTATGGTTTTGCATTGCCGATGGATGAAGCTGATGCTAAAGTACTGATAGATTTAGGCGGACGTAACTGGCTGGTATGGAATGCTGAGTTTAAACGGGAAAAGATTGGTGAAATGCCTACTGAAATGTTTTTTCATTTCTTCAAATCCTTTTCTGATGCAGCAAAATGCAATCTGAATATAGAATGCAGGGGCGATAATGAACATCATAAAATTGAAGCTATCTTTAAGGCTTTCGCCAAAGCACTTCGAATGGCTGTAAAACGTGACCCGATGAGTAATTACCTCCCCAGTACAAAGGGAATACTGTAGAGTAAAATTACAGCCTGTTAATTATGCAATTTCAGGTTAGAAATTATCCCTGAATTTCCGTTCATCATTTTTTGCACTTTTTATTGCTTGAATTCATCCGGGTTCTCTGCAGTGAAAAAGACATTGCCACAGAGGGCACTGAGTTTTTCGCAAAGGGCACAAAGGGGATGTCATTCATTAACATTTCTCTCTTGTTCTTCCCTGCGTAAATAACCTCTGCTTTCTTTATGGTAAAAACATTACCGCAAAAGGCGGTAACATCTTATTTAATACTCATTACCACTCGTGATCAGCATCAAAAATCGCTCATAAAAATTAACATTTCATGCAATACAGAACCTATTTATTTTGATGTAAAATATCCTTTATCACTTCTATATCCTCAATATCATGAACTTCAAAACAGATCAGCAGCAAAACAGCTTATTTAATCCGCCATCAAACCATGAAGAGCAGGCTTCGCAATGGGAGAAAATGCTATGGTGGTTGGCAGCCGCAGACCCATCACTAATGAAAGAATGTGGCCCCGATCGTTTTCGATATAGTGTAATAGGCTATACCGTTATGACAACCTGGTTGTTTGCTACCTTAGCCTGGGGCTATTTCTTTTCTACTTTGTTTGATGATATTCTCATTATACTTCCAGCTGCTATTTTCTTTGGCTTTATCATCCTTACTATAGACAGGGGATTAATAGCGGGATTAAACAGCAATGGTGGGAAAAACAAATGGCTTTCTCTCTCCCTGCGCCTGTTGCTGGCGCTCACTATCGGTTTTTTTATTTCTCAGCCTGTGGTGTTGATGTTATTTGAAAAAGATATAGATGCACATTTGCCGGTGGTAAAAGAAAAAAAGATCACGGCATATACTAAGCAGGTCAGAGAGGAAAACACTGTAGTTTTACAGCAGGCAAAAGCTGAAATAGAACGCATAAGGAATGAACAAAAAATAAAAGAACAGGAAATACTTGATCTGAAAAATGCCTATATCCGCGAAACGGATGGTACCGGCGGTTCGGGAAAGATTGGTGAATACACAATAGCCCGGGTAAAAAAAATGGCTTATCTGAAGGCGGAAGAAGACCTGATTGTGTGGAAACGCAATATACAGCCTGCCCTTGACAGTGCGCTAGCAAAAGAAAAAATCACCGAGACAACTATACAGCAACGTATAGCCGATTTTGATAAAGGACTGCACGATGGGTTTTTAACAAGGATTGAAACGCTGGATGACCTGATGCTGGTACATCCGCCGGTAAAATATCGTTACCGCCTCGTGATTTTGCTTATTATGATGATCGAATTGATGCCGCTGCTTACTAAACTGATGATGCCATCTGGGCTATATGAAGAAAAAGTACAGGATGCAGTGCAACAAAAGAAACTTTTGTGGCAAACGGAGCGGGCTGCTTTGATGGAAGTGGAAAAATCATTTTATGAAACAGCGCTTTCAGCAGATAAACAACTACAGGCTGATGTAATGCAGGAAATCAATGAACTGAGAAGGCAGCAGGTAGAAAAAGAATTTACACAATGGAAACAAAATCCAGGGAAAGTTCGACAGTTCTGGGAGCAGTTGAAAACGAGATTGCTTTATTTCAGCAGAAACTAAAATTTGCATTTGCTACTCCCTTATTTTCACTGTTATCTGTTGTATCTATAAACCCTCAGCTCCTTTATAGGGGCGATGGAATTGGTGGTAATTTTAATTTTCTCTCACGGCTTCCAATGAAAAAATAAAAATCGTCTGACCTATCTTTGCCCGATGCCGAATGATTTTTTCCGGTTTAAACAATTCACCATATACCAGGATCAGTGCGCGATGAAAGTGTGTACAGACGCTTGCCTTTTTGGTGCTTGGTTTGCCGATAAAATTCACGGGAAGAAATCTGTTTTAGATATTGGCGCCGGAACCGGACTGCTTTCACTGATGCTGGCACAAAAAAACGAAGCCATATTCCATGCGATAGAAATTGATCATCCATCATTTGAACAACTTGAGCAAAATATCAACGCCAGCCTATGGAAAAATCATATAACCGCTATGGAAGGAGATGCGACTACATTTAATTTCCCTTTGGGTTATGATTTTATTATTACTAATCCTCCTTTTTATGAGGGTGATTTATTGTCGCCGGACAACCAGAAAAATTTTGCTAAACATCATACCGGTTTAACTCTACTCCAATTGACAGAAGTGATACAGCGTCAGCTTACAAAGAAGGGAAATTTCGGTATACTGCTCCCCTATCACAGAACTCATGAGTATATAGTTATTGCTGAGAAGTGTGGGTTCTATCTGTGTGAACAACTACTTGTAAAGCAAACTGCAAAGCATGATTTTTTCAGAAGTATCCTGCACTTTAGCAGGCAAAGATCGGGTACCCTTCAAACCTATATACTTGCAATAAGAGATGATCATCAACACTATACCCCGGAATTTACTTCATTGCTAAAAGATTATTATCTATACTTGTAACCCTGCATAGTTTTTCAGGTAATCGAATGCCTGGGTAAGTCTTCCTTTTTCAGTGATGGTGGCGCGGGTAATAACATCCGACCCGTTTTGCAGCAAATCCTCCAGTACATATTTAATCAACTGTTCACCAAAATAACGTGATGCATCCCGCGGCAATTCATTCGGCAGATTGCCAACCGACATTATATCTATAGAACCGGGAAGATAAGGGGCTGTTTTTTCAAAACTGTTCCTGTCAACACCGTATATAGGATTCTCAATAGTTTGATCACCTAAGTTTATCGGAACCGATCCGCCAATATCATCGGTAATATCAGCAATAGTTTGAATAATAAAAGTGTCAGCAGAAATATCCTGTCTTTGAAAGAGACGGGGAATTGCTTTATCCCAGTAAATGCCATTGAGCAAAATATCGGTTTGGGTGGAATATGGAAGAAAGGTGCAATCGTATTGATCGGGGTGTCGGTGAAAATCTTCCCTGCTGTATGTACCGGTTATTTTGTGGCGATACAAATCCTGCCCTTTGAGCTGAGTGTACACAGGGTAAGCAAATCTTCGCTTCATATAATCATCAGGTTCTACCTCGTGAATGCCGATGAGATTCATAACCTCAAGTACTCCATGTGCTACTCTGCCGGAACCGGTTACCGCTATTTTCAGATTAGGCAGTCTTAATCCGAAATATGTATGGATCAACTCACGAAAATCTTTTTGTTTATACACTCTTTCTAACTGGTATAAACCGGTGCGGCTGCCATAGGCCATGACTCCGTTGTGGGCGCCTACCACGCCTGCAAAGAAACCAAAACCTATAATTCGTTGTCCGTCTTCGTGCTCCATACATTCATAGTCAATAAGTGTAATTTCCCTGGCAATAATTTCCTGCAGCAATTTCCGGTTATGAGGTTGTTCTTTGCGGGTATGAGAAAAAAACAGGTAGGTCTTTCCATCTATCAGCATATCCACCGGCACTTCTTTTATGCCGAGCAGTATGTCACAATTGCTCATATCCTCCTGTATTGTCACACCCGCCAGGCTATATTCCCTGTCGGTAAAGCAACGGATAGGTGAGGTTTGTGCGACAATTCTGATATTGTTGTTTTCCCTGTGTATCCATTTGCATTGGGCAGGTGTAAGCGCCACCCGGTGGTCTGCAGGTTTTTTCCCTTCGCGTATCAATCCAATGGTTATCATACTGAGTTAAGAATGGTAAATGGTGAATACCTAATAATGAATTGAATAATGATTTTGTGACTGTCAATTCCGCTGCACATGTTTTTACACCTATCAGGCTGACATCGCATTGGTAAGATAGGAGAAAATAATGGAAAAAATATTGGTATTCGTTTCATTATATGTAATATTGCAGCCCGATTTTAATGCCCAGATGGCGGAACTGGTAGACGCGTCAGACTCAAAATCTGGTATTGGCAACAATGTGCAGGTTCGATTCCTGTTCTGGGCAC
>JAFDXG010000073.1 GCA_018268105.1 Bacteroidota bacterium
GCTTCCTGATCCATGGTGATGCCGCTGCGATAGTGAATGTTAACCGGATAGCCGCCAACATCAAGGAGGGGAATGGAATAGGAAAAGTCGCCGGTAAATAAATCAACCATATTGTCGCTGCCCAGACTTTTGAAAGACAACATTTCGGGCTGACCGGGACCGGGACCATCCATTTTCTTACGGTTTATTTTTTCTGCGTAGACGCGCCTATGTTCTACGTGGATAGGAATTTCTCCTGGCGAAACAGCCTTTTGTTTTTCGGATTTTACCAATGGCATCCTAAAACTTTTCTTACTCCATGCAGGTACGGCATCCGTCTTTGCAACAACAGCAGGATGATTGGAGATGCTATGTTTTAAAGCATATCCGGATAAACACCATTGCGAAAAAAATACGGAAAGCAACAGGGATGCTGCTCCTTTTTGATGTCTTTGCCAAAAGCTATAAATCATTGTGGGTGTTTTTTTACTGTTTTTATTTAATGCGTTTTATGCTTTGTGTTTGTGATTTGGTCAGTCTTCTTTTTTTACATATTTGAATTTCAGGTTCCATCGCTCTTTCCGGTTGTTCACAATTTCAAGTAGGTATGCTTGCAAATGTTGATACTTGCCGGTATTCCCGATTTTCATATCAATGAAATTCTGCCCCTGTTTAAGTTTTACTTCGCGGGTATCCACTATTTGCTTTTGATCTCCGGTTATTGTGTATATGCTTACCGTTGTTGTGGTGTCGCCGGTTTCATTATTGTATTCAAAGTGCATATTGCCCTTGCATATATAGTTGTGCGCATCATAACCCTTTCTAAGTTTTACATATACACCGGCATCAATCAGGGTGGCAGCGGAATCTTCTTTAATAGCAAAACTCCAGGCTTCCGTTTTCTGCGAATACAGGTTCCCGTTTTTTGCGATCACCTGCCACACATATTTCTTACCTGGTTCTAAGGCTTTGTAAGACGCGGGATAAAGCAGGTAAGGTGTTGTCAGGTAACGCTGGATATATATGGCAGCGTTGCGCTGAATAGCTTCGTAAGGGCTTTGCCCGTTCTTCAATTCCACCACTATTATTTCATATTTCAGATCGCTAAACATGGCTGCCGGGGCGGGCGGTATCCAATTGAAATAAGGGTAACTGGTTTCCACTACCGATGTATCCGCCGGTGATATCAGTTGTGGTGGCGAAAGTGGTTCAACATCCACCTGCACACATTCTTCCAACATTGGCGATTCAATCCCTTTGCTGTTATGACTGATAAGCGTATAGCAGATTGTATAAGCTCCGGCCATCAGCATATCGCCGGTATTCCTGTCAACAGCCGCGTAGCTTCCGGAGAAATTATATTGTATCGGGGCAAAATCCTGTTCCCTAAACTGCGATGCCCCTGGTGGCAGTGCAATGGTCCGGCTGGTACCGTTCAGCAGTTTCTGTCCTGTTGCCCTGTCGCTAAGCGACATTTGTATTTGCACCGGCTGCACTATCCCGCTGTTGTTGATAACAAGAATATTCCATAATTGCTTTTTTTGCAGCAGGCCCTGCGGCGGGATTTGTGGCGTAACTAATATTTGCGTATAAGAAACTGTTAGCATGCAAAGCAATGCTGCTAACAGTACGCCGATTTTTTTAAGTCTTACCATATTTTGGTTTAAAAGGTTTTTATATAAATTGCCCTTCCCATATCATTGGGTAGCAGCGTTCTGTTTATGCCTGGCAAAAATCCCCGGTCGTAAGTAAGATGTACTTCGCCCAGCTTTTTCATCTTCACCTGTGCGTTGACGTAATATCCGATAGCGTTCGATATTTTATTGAGCCGGTTCCACTTTAATCCGCCACCGGCACGCAGCCATTTGTTTAAAGTATAGTTCATCCCCTGGTCGAGGGTCAGTAGCCGGTAATCCCCATTATAGCTCAGGTTCGCCGCACTGTTGAGTGTTAACCTTTCTCCCATAATAGAATGGTTGATCAGCCAGCCCGATGCATTGTAATACAGGAACTGCTGCTGATCGCGGTCGTTAAAGAATTTATTATACATGACAGCACTGTGCATATAAACACCACGTATGCGATACATATAAGCAGCAGAGGCCATCAGGGTGCTGAACCTAGTTTCAATAATATCGTTGCCGTTTTTATACAACTGCGAAGCGGGCATATATGCAGCGGTAAGTACCGGCCATTTCTTTATCCGAAGTGTTGCCTGGACACTGGTAAAAATGGTATTGCTTTTATAGTTGTACACCGTGTAAGGCGAATTGTATTCGTTGGTTCGAACGGATGCGGCAACAAACAGCTTTTTTTGGAACAGATATTGGTCGGCTTTTATTTGCCAGGCGCTATAGTTAGCGTTGTAATTGAAAATATTGAACGACTGAAAATTGATGCCCAACTTTTTATATAGTCCTGATAACCGGGTATGGGTAGCCGGAATGCGCGAAAATATTTGGATGCTGTAGGCCTCGTTGCTCCTGTCGGATAAACCGAATATTTTTGAAGAACCTGTATTGTTGTTTTGTGAAGCGGCAAATTTGGGATAGGAGGATTTCGCAACTTCAGCTATAATATAATTGTTCTTATCTATGCTGTATTTCCCTTCAATTGAAACGCCAAACACATTGTTCACCGCAGGTTCGTTGCCGGTATTAAACCAGGAAGCCTGCTTTTTTCCCCGGTATATGGTGAATACTATATTGTTGGTTTTTGGGTTACCGATACCCGCCCGCGCCAGCAGGAGGTATTGCGGCGTTTTGTGTACCTGCCTCGCAATAAAATCGCGGTAGCGATAATCCACGGTGCCTGCGGCAATGGCAAAGTAAAGCCGGTTTTGATACTCCGCATTTATCCCCGTAACGCTGATGCTTTTTGCCGTAAGCTCGGAGTAGTCAACCATACTTCGACCAATGGCAAATCTCTTTATCGCCAGCAGGTGTTTTACCCATTTATAGGTTTTGTTGCTGTCTAATTTGTATTTCTTCATTTGCTGCTGAAGCAACGCCGGATCGTCTGTATTATCAATGAAATTTTTAATAGAATCTATTTTCTGTTGTGTTTCGGATTTAGTGGATTTATATTGCGCTTCCAGTTCTTCTATTTCTTTGCTGTACTGCTTATACTTTTCATTTTTTTGTGCATATTCTTTTAAAAAATCTGTTGCTTTGTCTATATTCTCCGGCAGTTCTTTCTTTACCGTTTCGGTTAGATTCTTTTTAGTAAACGTTGTTAATTTTGAGGCATACCCCTTGTATTGAATTGCTTTGCCTACTATGTTTTTGTATTTTGTCGCATGCTCATTGGCGTCTGCCATTTGCTGCAGGCTGTCCTCTAACAGGCTTCCCGCATTATCAACGGATAAGAGTTCATCCGTGTTTACCGAAGGCAGTGCCGCTGTCAAAGCCTGTTTACTTTCAATCAACTGTTGCAATTGTTTCCCATCGTGGAGCCATTGATCTACCTGTTGCCGGACCTGCTGTTTTTCTCTTAAAGCTGTTTCCAACAGTTTATCGTAAGACTGCCCGTTAATGGATTCAATCACTTTTGCTTTCAGTCTTTCTTTAATAAGCGATTGATAGGTTTGACCATCAAACCGGATATTCGCGTCTACATAGTTTTTAAACAGGTAGGAATTGCTCTGCCGGGCATTGATTTGTATGGCTACGGGAAATGTTTTTTTGATGGTAGCGTATATATTGGCCTGCAGTCCATGTTGTATCACGTTTTGGTCGGCATAGGGCGTGTCAATGGCAGACCGGTAAAAAAAGTCGTAGGTGATATCGCCGTGTATTTGAAGAACAGGTTCACGCTTAGGTGGCTTATTTACGGGAATGACAGAAGGTCTAACCGTTGCTACAGGAACTTTCCGGATGTCTACAACATCCTGTGAAAGTGATCGCATTTTGCATGTACCGGATATAAATCGGAAAAGATAAAAAGCACTGTCGTTGTAGGTTGTTACAATTTGGTCGTTGAACCTGAAGCTTTGCGAGTTATATTTGTTAAATTCGTTAGGAAAGGTATTTCCCGGTAAAATTATCTGTTGCCCTTTAGCGAATAAGGGGGCGAAAATTAGTAATAGTATAGTTTTGGCAACAGACAATGGTGTTTATTTTTTCGGTTAGCGAAAAGTCAATTTGCCTAAAAAAACAAAAGGTTAATATAAGATGTAGCTGGAAATTAAAGGATCCGGTTAACAAAGGATAGTGATAAATGGAAATGAATGTCTGACTAAATGTAGGAAAGATTTTTATGAGATGTGAATTTTTTTTTAAAAAATATTTTTTTATTGTTATAAAAGTTACACTGCCCCATAACGGGCAGTGTAACAAAAAATTTAAATATACATCGCGTTAATCACTTCCATTACGGCATAGTATTGCTTCCTGTTTCGGGTGTGTGTTACAATGTTTTGTCCTTTGGTTACTCCCATCAGTGCGATGCCCAGGGGCGAAATGGCGGATATTTTCCCGTTCCAGTGGTCCCTTTCGGCGGGCGGAACGATCTGATACTGTATGTTAATTCGGTCTTTAATATTCCTGATGGTTATTTTATCATAAAGCCTGGAGACCGTATTGGGGAAATCATCGGCCGACACCTGCTGTGCGTTGGTAAGTTTATCCTTGATTGCTTTTTTGTCTTCTTCATTCAATACCGCAAAATTGGCGTCTTGTTCCAATGATTTGGTCAATAGTTGATGGTCTTCTTTCAAAAGAATGATTGTATTGTCAGTACTCATAATTGCTTTAATAAAAATGAATAATTTGCCCTGAGATATGGGAAAAAATATCTTCCGGCATTAAAATCCTGTTGATGTCCCCCCGACGCAGTAACCGGCCGGGGCTTATTGGTTGAAGTCTTTGGGATTTGAAAAAGCGTATAACCTGCTGTCTGTAAACGGGGTAACACCTGAAATCTGTAAGGTATTACAGATGGAAAAGATGATATTTTGTAAACTCCGCTTAAGCATGGCGCAAAGATACGAAAATAAAAGGGTATTTGGGCAGCGGGTTAAGACCTATAAGGTTTTCAAAACCTTATAGGTCTTGTTGAATCTAAATCTTCTTTCGCCGCCGGGTGTCCATTCATCTTCCCAGGCGTAGTCTCGGCGTATAGCTGTGTGCGTTAGCCGCCGGACTCGCCGTGTAATTGA
>JAFDXG010000074.1 GCA_018268105.1 Bacteroidota bacterium
CTGGGCAGCGACAATATGGTTGATTTATTTACCGGCGACTTTTCCTATTCCATTCCCCTCCTTGATGTTGGCGGCTATCCGGTTAACATTCACTATCGCAGCGGCATCACCATGGATCAGGAAGCGAGCTGGGTAGGCCTGGGCTGGAACATCAACCCCGGTACTATCGGCAGGAATATGCGTGGGCTGCCCGATGATTTTAATGGCGAAGATGAAGTGATCAAAACCAATTCCATAAAACCCAACTGGACCGCGGGAGCGAATATGGGGCTTGGGCTGGAGATTATTGGATTAGAAACGAGCAAAGTAGGTTTAAACGTAGGTGGAAGCGGCTCAATTTTTTATAACAATTATAAAGGAATTGGGCTTTCTGTAGGAGCTTCTATCGGTCTTTCTGTTTCCCAGGGTGCAAAAGGCGCATTCACCTCAGGACTAAATATGCAAACCAATTCACAAAGCGGAATAAGCATATCGCCCTCCTTCGATTACACGTTTAAAAATAAATTAGCAGAGGCTACAGGCATACTGAACAGCGGGTTTTCAGTCAGCACCACCTTTAGCACACGTAACGGCTTACAGGCATTAAGTATTGGATCCAAAGGAACACGCAGGGACAAAAATGATGTAGCAAATAACACTTCCGGTCCTACTATTTCCGGCGATCTGGTAAATATATCTTTTGCTCACCAGGCATTCACCCCCACATCCAATATACCATATACCAGTTACCAGTATAGCTTTAATTTAAAGCCTGGTGCAGAGGCCATTGTATTACACCCAAACTATTCCTTTGGAGGGTTTTATTCACGTCAGTATATAGCTGATGACGATAAAACATTAAAATTCCCGGCATTTGGTTATCTCAATTTTCAAAAGGCCAAGGATGTTGCTAATGCATTGCTTGACTATAATAGAGAAAAGGAACTATCTTATCACGCCGATCCGCCCACGCCGCATATTGCCATTCCCTCTTACACTTATGATATATATAATATCACCGCAGAGGGCAACGGTGGCATGTTCCGACCCTACCGGGGAGATGTCGGTTTTGTAAGAGATGCCACCATCCGCTCCAAAAGCCTCGACGGAAGTATTTCGCTCGACCTGGGAACGGGCAACCTGGTACATGCCGGATTCGATGTTCGGGTCAACAGCGCTACAACGGAAAACGCCGAATGGAAAGAATCAAACCTGATGGCAACACAATTGCCTTTCAAATCATCCGACGGTACTTTTGAAGCAGTTTATTTTAAAAACCCCGCGGAAAAAACCATCAACCAACAAAGCTATTACGATAAAATGGGCGATACCGACCCCGTGATGGCTGTAATGAATAATTTTAACGATCCGGTGCTTACGCCATTTATACAACGGTACAAAAACCAGTTGCCGATCGGTAAGCAGATAAAGGTAAATGCGTCCCAAATATTAAAACTAAATAGAGATAAGCGCAGCCAGGTGATCAGCTATTTAGATGCAGAGGATGCCGCTTTGTTTGCCTTGGATAAGACCATAAACGTTTACCCTGTCAATACTTTTTTTGCCGGAAAATGTGCTGAAGGTATCTGCACCCATCCCGATCCTGCCAATTGCAAACCAATCATTCCCGAATCAAGGGTAACATCACTGCGCAAAAAACATCATCTGTCGGAAATCACCGTGCTAAACCCCGACGGCAAAAGATATGTGTACGGATTGCCTGTTTATAATAAGCTGCAGAAAGACGTAAGTTTTAGTGTAAACGCGCAAAATGCAAATATCAGCACCGGACAGGTCAGCTATACACGCGATGATGATAACAGCACCGGCAACAAACAGGGGAAAGATCATTTTTATTCAGCCGAGCAACTGCCGGGGTATGCACATTCTTTTTTGCTTACCGGCATTGTATCTGCCGACTATGTTGACAAAACCGGCGATGGCATAAGCGATGACGATATGGGCGATGCGGTAAAATTCAACTATACCCGGCTCTACGGCAACAGCAATATGTTTAGATGGAGGACGCCGTTTGCTGAGAATCAGGCCATGTATAACGAAGGACTGAAGACAGATAAAAGCGATGATAAAGGAAGTTATATATACGGCGAAAAAGAAATCTGGTATCTCCATTCGCTGGAATCTAAAACCATGATCGCCACCTTTACACTCAGTGATCCTGCGAAAGGGGAAATAAGGGAAGACGCTTATGGCGCATTGGGAGAGAACGGCGGGCGGGATACAGGGCAACCCCTTCGATACCTGAAACAAATTGACTTATACAGCAAGGCAGATTATGTAAAGAATAAGGCAAATGCCAAACCTATCAAAACAGTTCATTTTGATTACAACTATGAACTGTGTAAAGGCAATCCGTCTTCATCAGCCGGCAACGGAAAGCTGACATTGAAAAAAATATGGTTTGCCTATAATAACAACGAAAAAGGAAAAAAGAGCCCTTATGTGTTTCTATATCATCCCAAAAATATACCGAAGGACAACAATGATGAATTGACAGAAGACCATGCGCCAAAAGAAATATTTAATCCGCAATACGACCCCAAAGGCTATGATCGCTGGGGTAGTTATAAAAATGCAGCGGATAACCCTGGCGGACTGAGCAATGCGGATTACCCCTATACTCTGCAGGAAGGAAATGAAAAATTCAGCGCCGACAAAGCCAACAATAATATAGCCGCATGGACCCTTAGCGACATACTGACACCATCCGCCGGAAGGATGAACATAGAATATGAAACAGACGATTATGCTTTTGTGCAAAACAAGAGAGCTATGCAAATGTGCAGCCTGATTGGCATGGGCAAAAGCCAGAATCTCACCGACAAAAAAAATATTTTGTACGGTGACCTGGATGAATCATATAATGATTACCGCTATGCCTTTGTAAAAATTCCATCGCCCGTACTGGCAACCGGGGCTGCTAATCAGAAAAAAGAAATTTTACGAAAGTATTTACAGGGCGTAGATAAGTTGTATTTCCGCTTGCGGGTAGAGATGCCCGGCGATATATATGGCAGTGGTGAAGAACACGTATCCACTTATGCCCGCTACGAAGATTACGGGCTTACCACTGACAATAGTATTATTTGGATAAAACTCAAGGGAACGGATATCTTAAAAGGCGGGGACGGAAATGCCAGCCCGCTGGCTAAAACAGCCATACAAACACTAAGACTCAACCTGCCTTCCAAGGCATACCCCAATTCAGACCTCAATGGCGACTTTGACGCATTAGCGGTGGTCAAGGCAAGTTTTGCCATGGTATCCAATTTTACCGAGCTTTTCCTGAAATTCCCGGTTCAGGCGCGAATAAGAGGCTGGGCAAAAAAGTTTAATACCGAAACATCTTTCATACGGTTGAACAATCCTGATTACAAAAAATATGGCGATGGACTTCGGGTAAAACGTATTACCATTTACGACAATTGGGCAACGCTGACAAATGACGCCGAGGCAGAAGCTACGTACGGACAGGAATATGACTATACAACAATAAAAGATATTGAAGGGGTGAAAACAGTCATTAGCAGTGGCGTAGCCAGCTATGAACCCAATATAGGCAACGATGAAAACCCATTCCGGCTGCCTATTGAATATGATGAGCAGGTAGCGCCATTAGCGCCGGTAAACAATATGTATTCCGAATATCCTTTAGGGGAAATGTTCTTCCCGGCGGCATCGGTGGGATACAGTAAAGTGCGGGTACATACCATTCATCATGCCGACGTAAAATCGGCCAATGGTTTTTCCGAAACAGAATTTTACACCACTTATGATTTCCCTACCATAGTGGAACAAACTCCCCTGGATAAAAGAAAACTGAACTCAGAAAGTTTATTAAACATCTTAAACCTCTATTCCAAAAGAACGCTAGCCTTTTCCCAGGGTTTCAAAATAGAAACGAATGACATGAACGGTAAGGTAAAGGGTACCGCTTCCTATCCGGAGAACGATCCATACAACCCGTTAGCCTATACAAAATATCAATACCAGGTGGATGATGAAAATGCTGAATTCAAACATCTTTCCAATACAGTAGCCGTGGTGGATTCCGCCAACGGGCATACCAACATGCAGGCGCAAATTGGAAAAGATATAGAACTAATGGCCGATATGCGACAGCAGGAGTTTGTGTCAAAGGGGGCTAGTGTTGAATTTAACGCTGACGGATTTATGATCGCTCTCATCCCCGTGACCATTGTCATGCCCTGGCTCATGCCGCATTATGAACTGAACCGCTACCGGTCGTCCGCTATTACCAAGGTGGTGCAACGCTATGGCATACTCAAAAAAATAATTGCTTATGAAAAAGGCAGCTTAGTAACCACCGAAAATCTTTTGTATGATGGAGAGACCGGCGATGTGCTGCTTACCAAAACCATCAACGAGTTCAACGATCCGGTATATAGTTTTAACTACCCGGCTCACTGGGCATATAGCGGTATGGGACCGGCGTATATGAACATCGGCGCTGTTTTCAATAATATAAGTTTTAAGGACGGTAAAATAATATCCGCCCCCGGCTACCCCGGTATAGAAAGCTATTTTGAAAGCGGCGATGAAATTAAAGTAAGCAGCGGCAGTGAAAAAACCGGAATAGTAAACGGCATTAATATTTGCACTGGTTTTGGCGTATGCGATCAACCTGTTAATGCATCTACTATCACTAAAAAAATATGGGCGGTAGACGCTTCCAAACTGCAGCGCAACCCCAGGCTCAGCGGTATCTATTTTATTGATGAAGACGGGCGGTTTTTTACCGGCTCAGGCAATAACCTGCAAATCATCCGCAGTGGCAAACGCAATATGCCGGCTGTAAATATTGGAACCTTAACCAGTTTGGAAAACCCTTTGCAGCAGGTAGCAGGAAAATGGCAACTGGTGCTGGATAATACTACCAAAGTAGTAAACACTGCCGCGGTCACCTATTCTGACTTATGGAAGGTGGAAGATGCGAAATACCAGCCGCAAACGATAACGGTTAAGAAAAACGCATTGAAGACATTGGTGCTAAATCCTGTCCCGGATGCCGGATTTTCAATAACCAAAGATTATAGAAAAAAAATCGGTGGCGGAACTAGCTATATTGAATATTTTGCCTTTAGCAAGAGTCCCTATTTTGAAGCGTCATCCAATATCCCGGGTAAAGGTGGCACCAGAGCTTCACATGAACTGGAAAGCTGGCTAAAATTTGACTTAGGGGAATTGCCTTCTGATGCAAATATCATTAAAGCACAGTTGGCACTCTATCCACATCGAAATGATCACAAAGAAAAACGCGGCAGAAACGATTACGCTGAAGATAGAAATCATAATGAACAGACACCTCACAACTGGACAGATGAAAAAGGTGGAAATGAATCGTATTTGCAAATAGATTTTAACCCAACGTTGATTTCTATTGACCCGACTACATTCAAAGATGACTCGCAGGAGATAAAAGATATTTTACATAATAAAAACTCTCTCAGTAATATCAAAGTAAACATCTTCTCTACCGTAAAACAAAACAGCGTTTTATTAGGTGTTAAAGAATTGTTTTCCGAAGCATTGAATCGTCACGGACCAGGTTCAACCTGGTTCAGAATTAGTGGTACAGGGCAAAAAGGATTTAAAAGACAATGTTTCTGGGCGGTCAACAGTTACAACCAACTTATGAGTAAGGACCCGTGTAGTAAATATGGTCCTAGGACCAACAACAATGTACCCGACAATACCAACACGGTTATTCCATCAACACGCATTTCTGGTGAGGCCACTGCATCTCTCTCCAATCCCTGCCCTGCTTGTAGCAACGTTACCAACGGGTACATACCTGGTGGTATCAACAACCTCTGCCCCACTGCGCCGCAACTCACCATCGAATACATTTCCTGCGAACCGGGGTATACGCTTATCAAAGAATGTGACTCTTATTATTGTGTAAAAGAAGTCCCCTCAAATACCTGCCTGTCGCGTATAGCCGATACCGCTACCAATCCCTACCGCTGGGGCATACTGGGCAACTGGCGTACCGACAGGGCATATACGTACTACGAAGACAGGCTTGAAAAAAATACCACACCCGATGGCAGTACCAATATCCGGGACTATGGTACGGTTAATCATTTTGTTCCCTATTGGAAATTTAATACTACCGGCATCAACCCGACAAATGATACGGTAAAATGGGTTTGGAACATACGCTCTACCCAGTTCAACCGAAAGGGTTTTGAACTGGAAAACAAAGACCCGCTGGGAAGGTATAACACAGCGTTATACGGCTATAACGAGTCCATGCCCGTGGCAGTTACCCAAAACGCCCGCTACACGGAACAGGCGTATGACGGGTTTGAAGACTATCACTACAACAACGACAACTGCACATCGTCCTGCAAAACACAGGAACATATTGCCAAAAAAACTTTGACGGGTTATGTTACGGAAGAAGATGCGCATAGCGGTCTGTACAGCCTAAGTGTGCCGGTAGGAAGCAGCGCAAAATTATCCGCAGCCCTCGAAGACCCGCAACGAACAACCCCCGACCCGTTCCTCTATTTTAAATTAGATACTTCCAACAGAAGTACAATAAACCGGGTGAATAGTGGAACCGGTTTAAAGGCAACGGTATATAAAAATTATGATTACTGGAATGACAATTACGGACTTGATCAGTATAATCTCAGTGGATTTAGTATTCCTATGCAGCCGCCATCAATTTACAATTACGTTGATATTAACTACGACAGGAGAAATAACACCCAGAGAAGCAAACTAGGTTTGTCACGTAATACGCATTTGTACAAAATTGTATGGGAGGGATATCTTACGCTCCGCAAATCGGGAACAACAGACCCGGAAGGAGAATACAGGTTCAGTGTTGCGGCTGACAACTCATTTAAGTTGTGGATTGACGATAAGCTGGTATTGAATGCATTTCCAAATGAACCGGTTTACTATGATAATGCATCCAACCCTGCATGGTTTAGTGATGCCGTTAAGCTCTACCAGGGAAAGGTATATAAAATAAGAGTGGAACATACTGACGGTGAAGGCGAAGGAAGGGCTATTCTTAATTGGAAAAAACCTAACGGCGTAGTTCCTATTATAGTTCCTAAGGAGAACTTTCATGCCACGTTATCAGATGCCGAAGCTGCCATCAAAACAAACACTATCCGCTGCATAGAGTGGGAAGGTGTAAGGGCGTCTCCCAATATAGTGTACGACGAATTTGCGCCCGCCGCCGGCAACCGTTATATAGTAAGCGCATGGGTAAAAGAACAAAAAGACTGCAAATGCGAAAACTATGAGAACGCCTCTATTGAAGTGGCGTTTCTCGGCGCCCGGCAAAACGAAATCGCGCAGCGCGCCGTGCTTAAACCCGCCGGAAATATTATTGAAGGCTGGCAGCGTATTGAAGAAGTGATTACCATACCGGAGGGCACGGTTACAACAGAAATATATTTTAAAGCCGCGTCAAAGGATGGCAACAGCGGTAAGATATTTTTTGACGACTGGCGCTTTCATCCCTACAATGCCAACATGAAATCTTATGTGTACAATGCGGTGAACTTAAGACTGATGGCGGAGCTGGATGAAAACAACTATGCGTCCTTTTATGAATACGATGATGAGGGTACCCTGGTGCGGGTTAAGAAAGAAACAGAAAGGGGTATAAAAACGATAAAAGAAACGAGGAGCGCATTGCGGAAGGAATAAGTTATTACCAAAAGGGCTTCCAACCTTTTGAAGGTTAGAAGCCCTGCATAACCAACAAATAAAATATCAATCGGCCATGAAAAAATATATAATAAAACAAATGAGAAACAACTGGCTCATTTTACTTATGCTGAGTATCCAGGCGCCTGCATTTTCACAGCAATATGCAGAAGCGGTAAATGAGATGCAGAAAATACAACAGGCTTATTCCGATACCGGGTACAACAGTTTTACAGTAAACTATGAATATGCCAGGATATCTGCCCCGGCTAAGATATTAGACACCTTGTCGTTTCAGTATAAAATAAAAGGGAACAAATATTATTGTAAGGTTGACAAAATTGAATTCCTGCAAAACGACAGCATCAATGTAGCCGTATACCATAACGAAAAAACCATCATCCTTTCAAACCCTTC
>JAFDXG010000075.1 GCA_018268105.1 Bacteroidota bacterium
GGATCTTTCCGGATTTTCTGTTCCTCTTGCCCTACCTGGTAAAAAATGCCTGCTAAAGCTTTTTCAGTAACATAAGCTGTAAGATCAGGATTTATTTTTTTGATTGCAAACTTGTTATATGCGGTGAAAACCGTATTCCAGTATTTGGTAGCATCCACTTTTTCAAGTGATTTTTCTATTACCGGTTTATAAGATGCCGTTAACGCAGCCGTGGTTTTGTCTTTTAAATAATCTGTTGCAGCAAAATCACCGCCATTGAGAATACCGGCAGCATCTTTAATACTCATTTGCTTGATTGCATTTACAAATATTGGAGCAGCGGATTTAGCAGCATCTTCGGCTGCCCTGTTCATCGAAAGAATAGCTTCATCCACCTGGTCACCTAATCCGATAGCGCGAAGTTTTTCTTCAACCTTTCTGGCTTCATCGGGCATCAGTATTTTAATAGCAGCATTACCAAAAAAACCATTTAATGCCGATAAGTTTTTGCCTGCTTTTTCTGCGCCAACAGATAATGCTTCTTTCAAGCCTGAAGCAATTTCATTGGCATTCAGATTGCCTGAATTTTTGCCAAAAGTGTTGTTTAAAATACCTGAATTACTGCCGGAACTATCCGTTTTATTGCCTAAAACTTTTTTTAATAATTGTGCCTGAGTGGTATGTAACAAAAATATAGCTCCGGCTAATAAGATAATTTTTTTCATAAGAATGATTTAAAATTGGAACTCAAAAATACTGACATAGTCTTTCTGTCTTTCATAAGGAAATATTAATTTAGAAAGACCATTTACTTTTTCATGAACCTTATAACAGTATCTTTTCCTTCATATTGTATCCTTATGAAGTAAATTCCCTGCATCAACCGGGTTATATTAATAAATTGCTTATTAGAACCGCTCATTAATGATTGACCTTTTGAATCAAAAACATTAAAATATTCAGGGATAATATTATTCCCGTTAAAATTCCTGAAATGAATACTATTTGAGGAAGGATTAGGGTAAACAAAAAGAGATAAAGTATTTCCTGATTTTTTATCTGTTTCAGTTTCAGCATTTTCAGTTACTGCTTTAAGGGCAGGAGAGTTACGCATAGATGCTCTTGGTCCATTCGGAGTAAAAATATCTCTCATTCTTTGACGTTGCCCGTATGTGAACATCAATATGCATTCATCATCTGAGAAGTCCATAAAATTCATGAACATATCCCCATTGGGGTTTTTGTTGCAACCGCCGGCAGTTATTTTTGGAAAGGATGAACAGCCACTACTGTAAGTCTTTTGAGGTGGGGTATCATCAACATCATCACTGCCACATTCAGTATCTCCCCACAAATGCTTTAAATTAAGCCAATGACCTATTTCATGTGTCGCCGTTCTGCCTTTGTTATATACGGAATTGATATTGCCGGTGCCAAATACATCAGTTCTTATTACTACACCATCTTTGTCTGGAGCAGCACCCGGAAAAGTGGAGTAACCCAGGAGACCATCACCAAGATTACAAACCCAAATGTTAAGATAGTAACGACTGTCCCAGGCATCATCTCCCTCATTCACACTATATTTCATTTTATCATCCTGCTTCCATGAAACCTGTGCAGTTTTCCGGCGCACTATACCTGATGTTGAACGACCTTGCGGATCGAGCCTTGCAAGTACAAATTTAATCTGGCAATCTGCAGCATATTCCGAGAAGGCAACCGGAACCTTTCCTACGTCTTCATTTCTTTTTTGAAAATCTTTGTTCAATACATCCAGCTGTGTTTCTATTTGAGCATCGCTTATATTTTGAGCAGAAGTATTGTAAAGTATATGAATAACTACTGGAATAGTAATAACTGTTCCGTCATCAACTTCAGGATGCTGCACCTTCATTGAAGCACGATATCGTGATGCGGTTTCAATTTTTGTATATCGTTTGCTAAGGGTTACATCATTTTGAAGTTGCTGCTTCCAGTAATCTGCAGAGCCGCAGTTGCGCTGAGCACAGACAAAAGAAATTTGAAATCCCAGTAGAATACAAATAAAATATTTCATTGCTGATTTTTAGATCAGCTTTTCAATGTGATATTACATTTAATTGGATAGGGTAGTGCGCTCTGGCAAAGCTGCAATAACACTTTTGCCTTTCATATGATATTGAACAGGGATAATTGGATGTGTAGTTGTTGAAATTTGGAAGTATCTGTAATTCGGAAATACAAATTAAAACAAAAAATACGGCACTATCAACTCCGTTAAAGCGTTTTTCGACTGAGTCAGGCAATCTGTCGTTAAAAAATTTTTAAACATTACATTGTAACAGGGCATCACTTATTTTTGCAACAATCATTTGATATATGTTAAACAAAGTTGTTTTATATTCAGGGCTTCTTTTGTTGATCTGGTCGTGTAATGGATCAGATAAGGGAAATGAGAATACCGGCTCTGCAAGTATTGAAACTCATAGCAATGTACCGCCACCAGCGCCTGTTCCTTATACGGTATTGAATATATATCCTCACGATACGAAAGCTTTTACACAGGGGCTGGTATTTTACAACAACCAGCTTTATGAAGGTACAGGTCAAAAAAAAGAATCTACGCTCCGAAAAGTAGATTATAAAACCGGAGTAGTACAACAAAAAATTGACTTAAACCCTGAATTGTTTGGAGAAGGAATAACTATACTCAATGATACGGTTTATCAATTAACCTGGCAGGATCACCTTATACTGGTATATAGTCTTAAAGATTTCAAACTGATACGAAAAGGTTATTGGCCGAATGAAGGATGGGGTATTACAGATGACAAAACTAATCTTATTATCAGTGATGGAACAGACAAATTATATTTTGTGCGTCCTTCAGATTTTAAGTTGCTCAAGATCGTTTCCGTATCTAATAATCTGGGGCCGGTAAATAATCTCAATGAACTGGAATATATCAACGGGTATGTGTACGCTAATCAATGGGAGACAGATTATATACTCAAAATTGATCCAGCATCAGGTTTTGTAGTTGGAGTATTAGATTTTACAGACGCCTTAAAAAAGCTTGCAAATATTAATTATGACAGGGAGGCTGTAGAAGAAGGTGATGTATTGAACGGTATTGCCTGGGATGCTACCGGCAATAAAATTTTTATTACCGGAAAGAGATGGCCAAAGCTACTTGAAATCAGACTAAATTAATTATTAACCTGTTAATGCCAGAAATTAAAGTAAGGAGGTCAGTCGGGCTATCCGGCTCTTTTCATCCTGTACTTTTTATTTACTTTCTTATTGTTGAAATATTTATCTAACTCTTCGGGTGAATCTCCAACTTCCACAAGAGGAACATCAATCAGTTGTACTTGTATAGATTTTAATTCATCCCTCAACTTCTGTGTCTTGGAAAGAATATCCGGATCTTTTTCTCCTACAAGTGAATTGTTCTGAAGAAGGTATTCCAGTCTCTTAATGCTATTTCGTACCAATGTTGCAGAATTTTGCTCTGCAGTTTTGTTTGGAGATACAGATTCTTTTACAGGTACCATGGCAACACCCACACTAGGCAAAATCTTTCCGGCACTTTTTTGAGCATCAGTAGGTAGTGAAGAAAATACCGTTCCCCCAAGCGAAGAGGCCGCAGAAGTTAAGTCAAATGTATTCCTGGTTTTTTTGGTAGACCTTACATGTTTATCCAGCATCATAAAAGTAGCCTTCAACTGGTTGGTATAGTTTATAATTGTCTTTTTAACATCATTGTACTCCAACACTTTTTGAGGATAGTTAATATTTTCTTTGACCACAATTTTCACTACTGCCGTATCCCTTACATTGAATTTATTGGAACCAATGAAATTCAGAATTACTTCTTTTTGCTTGTCTTTATCCCCGGTTTTAACAAATCCAAATGGAGGAGACCATTTGAAGTCATCTCCACATTTTGTAATTGGAGAAAGAGGCTTAATAGAATAGTTGCTGGTCATGATTATTTTCTCAATTGGAAAATTGCCATCTTCACATTGAACTTTAAAAATTACACTATCTCCTTCATCTACGTATAATACATTATTTACAGCCGGTTTTATTTTGGAAGGAATTATTTCTGAATTGTAGAATAAGAGCGTAAAAGCAGTATCTATCCTGTCTTTGGGGTTGTCAAGATTTTGAACCCCAAGCAATACCTTATACTCGTGATCGAATTTAAGTCGGCCATTAAGAAACAATCCGCGCTCCGGACGGATATGCAGCATCCCATTTCTTTCAATCTGCAATCCGGGTAAGGCATTTTTTAAAAACCAGAAATAATGAGAAATATCTTTATTGATCAATAGTTGATAATTCAAAGAAGAATCGCCATTAATAGAGAGATATGGGTTAAGATTACGAATGCGCAATAAAGTATCTTCCTGAAGAATAGGTTTAAAAGTTGTATCAACTTTAGTTGTATCATTTTTCAGTTTCAACGAATCCTGTATCTTAAGTAAAGAATCCGGAACTTGTGAAAATGCATGGGACGAAGCGGATACAAAAAATACGAAAAAGGCAAACTTGAAAATAGTGTTCAAAACGGCGGTCTTTTAAGGGTTATGAAATTGAAACGCAAATGTAAAGCAATATGTGATTAAATTAAATGAATAGCAACTTTATAATGGCAATCTTGTTGTATTATAACAGAATGTTAATTGTGTAAAAAAGGTTAGCCCAATGGGCTAACCTGCTACTAACCTACCATACGCACATTAAACTCAACTTTTTATCGTTACAATTAATTACTGAATAGATATTTGTTTATTTACAGCTTGTGCTTCAGCTTTTTTGGGTAATAATAATTTTAAAATACCGTCTTCATATTTTGCCTGAATATTGGTAGTATTAATTTTGCCACCCAGGGTAAAAGTTCTTTTAAAACTGTTGTAGCTAAACTCCCTGCTTACCGTGTTGTAATCTTCTGAATTATTACTTTCCTTTTTTTCATAACTAATGGTAAGCAATCCATCTTCAACATTGATTTTAAAATCTTCTTTTTTTAACCCGGGAGCGCTTAATTCGAGATGATAGGCATCTTTGGTTTGGTGGATATTAGCAGGAACTGTATTCCATTTTTCTGCCACAAAATCCTTTCCAAAACCTGACCAGTCAGAAAAGATATCATCAAATAAAGTATTGAAAGATTTCTTTACCGGGGTGCCGTTAAATTTTACGAGTGTCATAGTTGTATATTTTTGTTTAAATTTTTATTGACATTTACAAAGTATCAAATGCCATTCCATAGGCAGTTATTGATATATTTCAGGACAAGTGATCAGTTATTCAATCGCCCAAAAGACATAATGGCGCTTTTGTTAATAAAAAAAATGACATTATGGCGTTTGATTTATTGAATGTAGTTTTAGCTACCTTTGTAATCTAAAATGTAAAAGAAAATGTATCCTTCAGAAATTGTAATACCAATGAAAGAGGAGTTAACTGATAATGGCTTTGCTGAGCTGTTAACTCCGGAAGAAGTAGAACAGACCCTGCAACAAAAAGGTACCACATTAGTTATGATTAATTCTGTATGTGGTTGTTCTGCGGGAAGTGCCAGACCGGGTGTACTTATGGCTGTAAATAATGCCACTAAAAGGCCTGACCATCTTACTACCAGTTTTGCTGGTTTTGATATTGATGCCGTAAAGAAAGTGCGTGAGCATTTGATGCCTTATCCACCGTCTTCGCCTTCAATAGCATTATTTAAAGATGGAGAATTGGTTCACATGATAGAACGCCATCAAATTGAAGGCAAACCTGCTCAACTTATCGCAAAGAATCTTATTGCAGCTTTTGACGAGTTTTGCAATTAAAATTTTTTGATAAGAAATTTAATAAATCCTGTCAATTGATAGGATTTTTTTTATCTCCTGTGAAATGAAACAGTGCTTTTATTTTTAAACAATCCGTATTTTAAAGTATCATTGTGCCTTATACCTAATTGTATATATGTATCCAAACCTGTATTTCTTTCTGAAAGATGTTTTTGGTATTAATGCCTGGAACTGGACAAAGTTTGTTAACTCATTCGGTTTTTTTGTAGCCATTGGATTTGTGGTAGCTGCAATTGTGCTTGTAAAAGAATTAAAACGAAAAGAACTTGAGGGAAAAATGTTTCCTATAGTAGAAACAATCGAAGTAGGAAAACCTGCAACAATTACTGAGTTAATTTTGAATGCGATTCTTGGATTTATTGTAGGGTATAAAGCCCTTGGGATTTTTTTTAATAAGGAAACTGTTTCTCCTCAGGATTATATATTCTCTGCCAACGGTAGTGTGGGGGGAGGACTCTTACTGGCTGCCCTCTTTGCATTTTTTAAATACCGTGAAAAGAATAAACAAAAACTGGCGAAACCTGAACAAAGAAAAATACGTATATGGCCACACGAACGTGTAGGCGATATTACCATACTTGCTGCTATTTTTGGCTTTGTTGGTGCTAAAATCTTTGACAACCTCGAAAATTGGAACAGGTTTATTCAGGATCCTATTGGTAATTTGTTATCACCCAGTGGACTTACATTTTATGGAGGGTTAATATGTGCTACAGTAGCAATATTGTGGTTTGCAAGAAAGAAAAAGATCAGTATCAGGCACCTCGTGGATGCAGCAGCACCAGCACTTATGATTGCCTATGCCGTTGGAAGGATTGGATGCCAGGTGAGTGGTGATGGCGACTGGGGTATTTTAAACAGCGCTTATATTAGTAATAGTTCCGGAAAAGCTGTAATTGCCGGTCCCGGTGATTTTGAAAAAGCGCTTGCTGCAAATAAAACCATCTATTTCAATGAATTTGGATATGATTCGATACCCCATAAAACAGTAAAAGCACCAGCTTTTCTGCCAACCTGGATGGTAGCCTATTCTTATCCTCACAATGTTAATGAACAGGGTTTTAAAATGGCTGATTGCGTGGGTGATCATTGTAATGCCCTGCCTGTGCCGGTTTTTCCCACACCATTTTATGAAACTATTATGTGTCTTATTCTTTTCACGGTCCTGTTGTTCCTTAGAAATCGGTTTGCAATACCAGGTCAATTATTTGCTATCTACCTGGTTTTAAATGGTATAGAACGTTTTTTTATAGAAAAAATCAGAGTCAATACAAAATATGATTTTTTCGGTTTTCATCCCACACAAGCTGAGATAATATCATCTTTATTGGTTATTACCGGCTTTATACTTTTCTTTTGGACAAAAAAATTGCCTTCACCGGTTAAATCATCTAGTTAATTCCGTTTGCTACTTTGTTTGACCAAACATCCCTAAACTTTACCGTTCATTGTAAAACTATGTTCTATGCATTGCAAAGTACCTACCTTTATAAGGTAATATAAACAATGCATAAATATAACTGCAATGAAACGAATAATTAATTTAACAATAACCATCTGCCTGGGAATCTTATCTGTAAATGCTCAGATCTCAGGCATTACCCTGGTAAAGGGGTCTATAAAAGATGGTGATAAACCCCTTGAATCCGCAACGGTTTCTCTGCTTAATGCGAGTGATTCTTCTGTGGTAAAAGTAGAACTTACAGATAAGTATGGAAACTTTCAAATAATTTCAAACAAAGAAGGATCATTTCTGGTGTCTGCCAGTTCAGTTGGATACAACAAAAAATATTCAAAACAGTTCCTGCTTAAGTTTTCATCAACAACTACTATTGATACAATTTCTTTAGAACATAGTACTACAGAAATGAAAACGGTTGTAATTACCGCAAAGAAGCCTCTTATTGAACAAAAGGCCGACAAGTTGATTGTAAATGTTGATGCTTCACCCACCAATGCCGGTGCAACTGCTATGGAAGTGCTGGAGAAATCCCCGGGTATTTCTGTAGACAATGATGGTAATATTAGTTTAAAAGGTAAAGCAGGGGTTACTGTTATGATGGATGGTAAGCCTACTTATCTTTCTGCAGCGGATTTGGCCAATTTGCTTAAAAATACTCCCGCATCTGCCATTGAACAAATAGAAATAATGACCAATCCTTCTTCTAAATATGATGCAGCAGGGAATGCGGGCATTATCAATCTTAAAACAAAAAAGAGTTTAAAATCCGGCTTGAATGGCAGTATAACCATTGGAGCAAGTGCAGGTTTATTCTATAATAATGGGACATCCTATGTGCAACCTAATTCTCAAAACAGCATAAATTTTAATTACCGCAAAAACAAAATCAACATTTTTGGAAACTATAACCCCAATTATAATGAAAGAATTAACAATTTGAATATCAACAGAAACTTCTACAATGAAGATGGAACCATCAATTCCCGGGCAGATCTTCATACTGTATTTCAGGGCAACAGCAAAAATCATAATGCCAAACTTGGTATTGACTATTACATGAATAAGAAAAATATTATTGGAATGGTATTCTCTGGATTTGGTTTTTTTGGAAATCCATCACCGGTTACTATATCTAATATTTATAATCCAAATGGGAGCCTGCAGTCCGGGTTGCATACAATAAGTGAAAATGCTCTTATTTTCAGAAACTATACAGGCAATATCAATTACAAACATAGTTTCGACAGTACCGGTAGAGAATTCACTATTGACCTGGACTATGTAAAGTATAATAATGTGGTTGATATGTTGCTTACGACCGAGGCAAAAGATAATTATGGGAATAAAACCGGTAATCCGGTGTATTTGAAAGGCCACTTACCTTCATTAATTGATATTTATTCATTCAAATCTGACTATATACATCCATTGAAACACAATTTTAAGATTGAAGCTGGTATTAAAACAAATTTTGTAAAGAACAATAACCTGGTTGAATATGCACATAAAGATGAGGAAGGATGGATTCCGGACTCCAGATCAAATCATTTTGTGTATGAAGAAAATATTAATGCAGCTTATCTGAATTTTAGTAAGAAATTCAGCGAGAAATGGAACGTCCAGGCTGGATTGCGATTGGAAAATACTAATACCAGAGGGCACCAGGTAACTAATGATTCATCTTTCATCAGGCATTATACTAACCTTTTTCCTACGGCTTATATTACCTACGCAATGAATAAAAACAATCAATTGATGTTGTCGTACAGCCGTCGCGTAAATCGTCCCGACTATGAAGATTTGAATCCTTTTATTTATTTCCTCGATTCATTGACATACCGTCAGGGAAATCCTTACCTGTTGCCACAATTTACACATAACATTGAACTAACCCATACACTCTTGGGTAAATATATTACAACTATAAGCTATAGCAAAACTACTGATGTGATCTCTGAAATATTACGGCAAAATACAGAAGATAAATCAACCTATCTCACAATTGAAAACTTCAATACCTTCAGAAATATGGGAGTATCTGTGAATGCTCCATTCAAGTGGGCACCATGGTTTAGCACAAACCTTTATGTGAATGTGTATAACAACCATTATAAGGGAAGATATAATGCTGATGAGATGGACATATCCTATACTGCCTTTATGGCAAATATTACCAACACTTTTAACATAGCGAAAGGTTTCTCAGCAGAACTAAGTGGTTTCTACAGATCAAAAACTATAGATCAACTGATTGTAATGAATGAAATGTATCAAATGACAATAGGTTTGCAAAAAAGTGTATTTAAAGATAAAGGAACTGTTCGTATTAACTTCCGTGATCCCTTTGGCTGGCAAAAATTTAGTGGGAGTATGAAATATGGTGGTGTGGATGTTACCATAGCCAATCGTTGGGATACCCGTCAGGCAGGAGTTAGCTTCACCTATCGTTTTGGTAAGAATACCATTGCACCTTCGCGCAGACGAGATAACGGAGTATCAGATGAAATCAACAGGGTAGGGCAGGGCAAATAACAACAAAAATTAGTTTTCTCATGTTTTGGTTTTAATCCCGCTGATCTCAGCGGGATTTCTTTTGGTAATGAGTAAAGTTTTCAGATTGCCATCATATCTACAAACTCGTGGACAGGGATATCCTTAAGTTCATTAATATCCAAAGTATGATTTAAAATTGTTTGCTGTTGTTTTGATGCAAATCTTCTGGCAAGATTAGTTTTAAATTTTTCGATCAGTTTGGGTATTCCTTCTTCACGACGGCGCTTATGACCTATAGGATATTCTACCACGACTTCATCGAGGATGGTTCCATCACTCAGTTCTACCTGCAAAGCATTGGCAATAGATCTTTTTTCAGGATCATGATAATCTTTGGTAAACTGCTGATCTTCTATCGTAAATATTTTTTCTCTTAAAAGATCTATTCTGGGGTCTGCTGCAATATTATCTTCATAATCAGCAGCAGTTAGTCTTCCAAAAATCATTGGAACGGCAACCATATACTGTATACAGTGATCACGGTCAGCAGGATTATGTAAAGGTCCCTTTTTATCAATAATACGAATTGCGGCTTCGTGTGTTCGTATCCGTACAGTTTTTATGTCTTCTGCCGTTTTATTGATTGACTTCAATCTCGAATACAATATTAAAGCAGCTTCAACGGCAGTTTGCGAATGAAATTCAGCAGGGAATGATATTTTAAATAATACATTTTCCATAACATAAGAACCATAGCTTCTCTGGAATTTAAAGGCATTCCCTTTAAAAAGCACATCATAAAAGCCCCATGTTTTTGCAGTTAATACTGAAGGATATCCCATTTCACCAGTCTTTGCAATCAAAGCAAGACGCACAGCACGGGATGTAGCATCTCCGGCAGCCCACGACTTTCTGCTGCCTGTATTTGGAGAATGGCGGTATGTACGTAAAGAATGTCCATCTACAAATGCAAGGGAGATAGCATTAATCAATTCATCTCTTGTTAAACCAATGAGCTTTCCAACTACTGCTGTAGAAGCCAGTTTTACAAGTAATACATGATCAAGTCCCACCCGGTTAAAAGAATTTTCCAATGCTATTACCCCCTGTATTTCATGAGCTCTGATCATTGCATCAAGAACGTCTTTCATTAGCAATGGTTGTTGCCCTTTAGATATTGCAGTTCTTGAGAGCCAGTCGGCAGTAGCCAGAATCCCTCCGAGGTTATCAGAAGGATGTCCCCATTCAGCAGCCAGCCAGGTATCATTAAAATCCAGCCAGCGAATAATTGCTCCTATATTAAAAGCTGCCTGTATAGGGTCAAGCTGATAAGATGTGCCTGGCACCCTGGCGCCATTGGGTACAATTGTTCCCGGTACTATTGGTCCCAGTAATTTGGTACATGCCGGGTAGGAGAGGGCCTCGAAACCACACCCGAGAGTATCGAGGAGGCAATAATGCGCCGTTGTCCAGGCAAGTTCGTTTTTGATTTCATAGTTCATAACATAATCAGCAATATCGCTGATTACCTGATCTGGCAGCGGACGTTGATTGGAAATAGGAGCTGACATATAATAATTATAGGTTTAATATTTTAAATTATTTCAACCCTTTGTTGCCTCGATTTTTGGAGTATGTTGAAGCGGGCAAAGATAGGGAAAGTATCTATGTAGCTTTTTGGACTTTGTGTACCGGAAAATATCAATACAGACGCGACAATCATCGGGTGCATTCCAAATTGTTGTGCCTGTATTGATATACTATAAATAATTATATATTATCCTTTCTTGCTCTTCTTCATTTTGGATTTTGGAAGAGTCGGTTCAGGCTTTTGAGGAATTTCGCCTGATTTTGATAACGTTTCAGCAAGTTTTACAGCATTATAGGCATTAATAATTCCGCCTGTTCTGCTAAGGTCGGACATATTAACTTCATCCTCAGCTCCTGGTTTTTTTACCAGTGTGCCACTAATACGGGTAGCAGATTTTTCAATGATATTTTTTACTTGTTCAGCACTAAGATCGGGAAAATATGACATGAGAAGTGCTGCCATTCCTGCAACAACAGGGCTGGCCATGCTGGTACCCTGAAGGTTACCATATTGATTGCCGCCAGGTAGTGTAGAGTAAATTTTTACCCCGGGTGCAAAAACATCTACTCCAGATTTGCCGTAGTTGGAAAAGGATGCAATTAACCCGCCTGCAGCAGGGTCCCCACTGGCTCCCACTGTAATCCAGTTTTTAGCTCTTGTGGTCGTATCATTATTAAAATAGGGATTAGGGAAGTTATCATTTACATCAATGTCTTTTCCATCATTTCCTGCCGCGTGCACAAGTAATACTCCTTTTGACTGGGCATAAGCTACGGCATCATCCACCCATTTTTTTTCGGGGGAAAGACTTTTACCAAAACTCATATTTACTACCCTTGCCCCATTATCAACAGCATAACGTATCGCATTTGCAATGTCCTTATCGTGTTCATCTCCGTCCGGAACCGCTCTTATCATCATTATTTTTACATTATCAGCAATGCCATTCATACCTATACCATTATTACGTGCTGCAGCAATAATCCCGGAAACATGAGTGCCATGCATAGGAGTACCCGCCATTACATCGTTATTACCATAATACCTGTCGTTGATATCGTCATAATTGTCTTTTACTATTTTACCCCTGTAGTCTTCTGGTTCCTGAAGTGCAGCTTCAGCTTTAGATTTCTCACTATTATAGAATTCATTGGTTATTTCTATAAGTTTGGTATTGGTCAGATCGTTTGCCTGAAATCCGAGGAATAATGCCATTAGGGTACTTTTAGCTTTTGAATCATCCCCAGAAACAGGCTTGAATTTCTGAAGGTCGTCACCATTATATTCTTTTTTGTTCATCGCAATCCTGAGGATACTATCGGCCCAGGGCATTTTTTCAACTATATTTTTAAGAAACATTACATTTAAGGAAGCCTCTTTTGCGTCTCCTTCGATACGATCTTTCACAATCCGGTATAATTTTATTTCCTGTTTCTGCTCAGGTGAAGCCAGTGAATCGGAGGGAATATTATTGCCATATTTCTTTTTTAGTTTATAGTAAACCCTTGCTGCTTCGTAAGAGTCTTTGTTCACATTTTTCCCATCTTTCCCTCCAAGAAAGTTCCACCCATATACATCATCTACATAGCCATTATTATCATCATCAATACCGTTTCCGGGAATTTCTTTTGGATTGTGCCACAATATTGGCTTTAAATCTTCATGGGTGGTGTCAACACCCGAGTCTATAACAGCAACTATTACTGGAACACTTTTTTTGCCTTTCAACAACTCCGAATAGGCTTTTTCTACATCTATACCATAGTATCCATCCTTTTGCAAATCCAGTAAATGCCATCCTTTGGGTACATCTTTAACAGAGGTTTGTGCGGAAACTACATTTGACACCAGGAAGCCAAACGCCACTAATAATCTTATTTTCTTCATGTATTGATTTTTTGAATGACAAATTTGGTGAAAAAAATTAAGTTGTAACTACCGATTAACACATTTTGACTGATAATTGTTTTGTAAAGACGTAAAAAAAATGTCAGGAGTTTTTCCCCTGACATTTTTATACTAATCTTAACTAATTTAAATTATTAACCGTAAGTACAGTTTGTTGCTTTCGGAAGTATTATTTATATGTTGCGTTTTTGTTTTAATTACTATCTGCGAATCTTTAACGCCAAGTTCCCGGAAGTAATGTACCAACTTTTCTACAGGAGTTTCAGAATCGTAATTATTTTTTAAGGTATTCCCATCGATTTCGACTTTGGCATCTGGTTTTTGAATTAAAATATCTGTAATTCGCAATACAATGTTGAAATCGTCTGTTGAAAGGATTTTGCTGCCGGTCTGAAAACTCAACGTAAATGCATAATGGCTGTTATCATTATTTGCCTGTACCTGTGTTTCAACTGCAGATATATCATGTTGTGCAGCGACTACAATTGGACATCCATAATTATCACTGCTACCACTTTTGAAAGGACACCTGTCTTCCTCATCATTCACCCCGTCGGCATCACTATCAGGAACAGGGCACCCTTCAAATCTCGCTACTCCAGCTACTCCTGGACATTTATCGTCTATATCATAAGTGCCGTCATTATCACTGTCAAGAGTTGACATATCTGCTTCATTTGCAACATGACCTGTTATTTTCGATGCAGACATTTCAGCAATTCCTGAATAGACATTTCTATGCATTGCTACGCTAGTCTGTTTAAAACTCACACTTTCTGGTATTGCAGTTTCCTCTAATGAAATTGTACGGGAAGTATTTTTTCTTACTATGTTAACCTGATTGTTTATTGCAGAAGACTCTATTGATTCAACGACATCAGTTGTGGTTTCAGGTTTGAGCTTTGCTAATTCGTAATAAGATATATTATTATCTTTATTTTCAATTATATTGGATGTTGGATTGATCCGTTTTACACCACGGGCTGTACTCACAGCATCATTTTTAAACTCAGGTGAAAATTCAAATCCCGGATCTGTAAGTTTATTGTCATGTAACTTACTAATGATAAATGATTTTCCAAAACTTATAGCGTCATTATCAACCAATGATTGTGCACTGTAGTCATACAGAATCAGAGCTGACAGAAGTACGGCATCTATCTTTCTCATATAAAGGTCATTTTTTAGTTTACAATGGGCGGATAACTGTTGCTATCCATTAAACGTAAAAATACTTAGTGTTATTGCTAAAAATACTTATTACTTTTTCTTAGACACTTAGTGAATCACTTTATAAACGAAAAAACACTTAGTGCTATTTTACGGGTTTTCATTTACACGCTCAAATATCATTGAAATTAGCCCGAATGTCATAAATCAACGATAAACACGAACTAAACCTGGATAAAAGGATGGGATATCAAAGGAGTGATTGGTGATACAAATGTATAATGTGTTTTCACCAAATGCAATAGTTGCCAGGAATATTACCGCATGCTAAACAATAATATGAAACACCCCCGGTGTGTTTTTACTACCAGGGGTGCATTAGTGAAGAAATGTATTATAGGAATTAGTAAGTTACTTTAAATTCTACGCGTCTGTTCTTAGCTTTACCTGCTTCTGTATTATTGCTGGCTATTGGACGCTCCGAACCAAAACCTAATGCAGTCATACGATCGTTTGTCACACCTTTTTTAGAAAGATAAATCTTTATAGCAAGAGCGCGTTTTCCAGAAAGAATCTGATTGATTCTTTTTGAACCTGTATTGTCAGTATGACCTTCAATTGTCAATTTTATGTCTTCATCTTTTATTAATATTTCAGCAATTTTATCAAGCGAGGTGTATGATGTTGTCTTTATGTTTTCACTGTTTACATCAAATAATATGCTATGAGCAGCCTTGTTTATTTCTTCGATCATATTACGTTCAACAACAGGGCAGCCATGATTTTGTTTACTTCCTGGTTTCAATGGACATTTATCATCGTCATCATTCACACCGTCATTATCTGAATCGGGAACAGGACAACCTTTGTATTTGGCAATTCCGGCAATGTCTTTGCATGCATCTTCATCATCATTGATGCCATCTTTATCACTATCCGGTACAGGGCAACCATTATATTTAGTTACACCCGCAATATCAGGACATTTATCTTTTTCATCAGGAATACCATCATTATCTGAATCAGGCGCGGGGCAACCATTATATTGAGCAAGCCCTTTCACGTCCGGGCATTTATCTAATTTATCTGGTATGCCGTCACCATCAGTATCCGGGCAGCCATTGGCGGCTGCCGTACCGCTTTGTCCGTTACATTGATCCAGCTTATCAGGTACTCCATCCTGGTCTGAATCTTTTGCATCTTCATTTACTCTTTTGGTTTTAGATTTAGTTAACCATACTACAATAGTTGCACCCAAAACCTGATGCTTGAATGAACCATTATAACTCGCTTTGTAAAAATTCGATAAACTTCTACTATAATTGAGGGAAAACATTACCCGATCATTAAAATCTAAACCTACCAAAGCCTGAACACCAAAGTCAAGCTTTTTATAAGTATTAACACTATCACCTGAAGCCATTTTATTATTGAAATTCGTATGTTCTCCGGATGCATTATAAATATCATAGGATGTATTGCTATTTAACATATAGCCTGCATAACCACCTATACCAGCAATAAAGTTCACATGCTTTGAAACCGGTAAACGGTAGGCTATTGAAACCGGTAATTCAATATAGTTTGTTTTCCAGGAAGCAATAATAGAGGATGTATCACTATTGAACGTTTTGGTGGAGTCATAAGATTTAGCAAAATTTCTGCCCTTACTGGTATATTGCAGAGAAGAGAATACTCTTAAATTATCTTTCAGTCCAATGGGAAGTTCTGCAAATATTCCGGCATGAAAACCGCTTATAGAAGTGTAGTTGCCCTTAAATTGTGTATTCCATCCCTGCAGATCGTTTTTTTCCATTACAGACGAAAGATGAAGCCCTCCACCTACACCAACTTTAATTTGTGCATTTAATGAATTGAATATCAAAATGTTGATAACCAGTAGTAATCGTATACTTTTCATACAAAGGGTTAGTTTCAAAGGATAATTGATATATGTTGCCTGGCTATAACGCCTAAACCGGAGTTAATATTATTGTTCTTCAATTAGTTCTGCTAAAGAACTAAATTATTTTAAGGTTGAAAAAAGGATATTAACAGATTTTGGATATAAAAAAATGAGAAGAATCGTAAATTTTTTAAATAAAATTAATGGGTATTCAAAAAAAAGATATTCACGTTTCACGGGAAACATGTGAATAACCTATTCATTTATAGGGTTGTTAACAAAAAATCAGATATGGAATTTTATTCCCTGAGCTAATGGTAACTCTGATGACCAATTGATTGTATTAGTTTGGCGACGCATATAGTTTTTCCATGCATCACTGCCACTTTCTCTGCCACCACCTGTTTCTTTTTCACCACCAAACGCACCCCCTATTTCCGCGCCGCTGGTTCCAATATTCACATTAGCAATTCCGCAATCACTTCCGTTAACAGAAAGAAACAGTTCGGCTTCCCGAAGGTGAAGTGTCATTATCGCCGATGAAAGTCCCTGGGGTACATTATTCTGGATGGAAATGGCTTCTTCGGTAGTGGTATATTTCATTAGGTACAATATTGGAGCAAAAGTTTCTTTAGCTACAATATTAAAATCCGGCTTTACTTCTGCAATACATGGAATTACATAACAATCACCCGGGAATTTTTCTCCTTTAAGAGTGCCTCCTTCTATAAGAAAATTTCCACCTTCTTTTTTACATTCTTCAATAGCGTCGAGATAGGCTTTAACGGCCTGTTTATCAATAAGTGGACCTACATGATTGGTTTGGTCGAGCGGATTGCCGATTTTTAATTGACGGTATGCGTGGACTAATTTATCTCTGAATTCGTCATAAATATTTTCCTGCACAATTAATCTTCTGGTGCTGGTACATCTTTGCCCCGCAGTACCTACTGAGCCAAAAACACTTGCAACAATTGCTATATTAATATCTGCCATATCTGAGACTATTATCGCATTATTGCCGCCTAACTCTAACAAACTACGTCCTAACCTTGATGCAACAGCAACCCCAACGGCTTTGCCCATTTGAGTAGAACCTGTTGCAGAGATAAGTGGGATGCGATTGTCTAACGAAAGTTTTTCTCCAAGTGACCTGCCGCCAATTAACAAATTGCTAACCCCTTCCGGGACATTGTTTTGTACAAACACTTCGGCTATAAGCTTTTGACATGCAATGGCACATAATGGAGTTTTTTCAGAAGGCTTCCAAATAACAGTATCGCCACATACTAAAGCAATCATAGCATTCCAGCTCCATACAGCAACAGGAAAATTAAAAGCAGAAATGACACAGATAGGACCAAGCGGATGCCATTGCTCATACATTCGATGGGCTGGCCGCTCACTATGCATTGCTAATCCATATAATTGGCGGGAAATTCCCACTGCAAAATCGCATATATCTATCATTTCCTGTACTTCACCCATTCCTTCCTGCAAGCTTTTACCCATTTCGTAAGAAACCAACATACCCAGGGGTTCTTTGTGTTCCCTTAGCCTCTGTCCAATTAACCTGACTATTTCACCTCTTTTTGGCGCCGGCCAGTTTCTCCACAACCTGAATGCTTCAGTAGCTTTTCTTACAACAGTTTCATAACCATTATCATCGGCATTATATACATTGGCAATCAATGAGCCATCAACTGGAGTATAAGAAGGTAATATTGCTTCTGAAGATCCTATCCAGAACTGTCCAGTAGAAGTTCCCTGATTTACTGATCTGATTTTAAGCTGACCTATAAAATCTATCATACGATCCATTTTTTAATGCAATTTACAATAAAGGTACTGGTGAAAATTGAACAGTCAATGTATAACCAAATTGGTAAGTGTGTTTGTCGTTTCAGTTTTATTATTTTGCTATCCTTTTTTTTATAGCCCACCCACCACCTTCTTTACACATTACCCGTTAGGTGAACATATATCAACTACTTTGAACACTACCATTGATCTATGATACTAAACGTTGAAACCCTCAATTTTGTCGCTCAAAAATTATGTGCATCCAAAATAATTTTAGTCCTTTGTACTGTCAGCACACATTCCAACCCTAAAATGATTAACCTGTAACAAACAGGTTTTTTTATTTACCGGACATCAGCAAACCCCATATCTCTCTGAACTACCCCCCCCCGATTTTAATCAGGTTCCAAAACTTCTATGAAACCATGTATTGTTAACTTGATTAAATCAAATGAAATGAAAACAATTTTACGTACCCGGTTTAGTGTTTTACTTATTGCAGTATTGTTAACCTCCGGTTTGTCAGCCACCGCAGGTGATGAAGCCGTTCGCCCTTCGCAATTTAATCTTAAAGCTTTTGTCAGAGCATCGTTGAATTTTGTTGGAGGTAGTTCCTATAAAGCTGATGCACTTGTGGAAAAATTACAGTCAAAGCCGACCGACAGGGTCTGCGTTTGTGAAATCATGGAATTGCAGAATAACAATGCTGAGTATTCCAATGTTGCGTTGCTTTCAGAAAAGATCAACAATGGTGATATGGGTCATGATTATAAGATAGCTGAAAGACAGTTAACTAAAGAAAAGAAACAAATGAAAGCAATGTTTTTTGACAATATTCGGGTAAATACAAAAATTGCGGTGGCAACAGATTGTCTCAGTTTATATATAAAAATGCGGCAAGAATCACTTGGACTGAAGCTTTATGATATACTTGATGCTGATGCCAGGTCTGCAATTAAATAATTCATATAATTGAGCTTTATCAATACTGCTCATTATCATTAGGAAAATCTTTATTTTTTACATCTTTAATATAATGCTGAACCGCAGACTTTGTGGCATCATGAAGATTGAGATATTGTCTTAAAAATCGCGGTTTAAATTCAGTAGTTATACCCAGCATATCATGCATTACCAACACTTGCCCATCGCAAAACCTGCCTCCTCCTATACCAATTGTAGGAATGTGCAGGCTCTCACTTACGCTCTTAGCCAGGAACGCAGGAATTTTTTCGAGTACAATAGCAAAGCACCCGGCTTCTTCAAGGAGCCTGGCGTCTCGCTGGAGCTTTTCGGCTTCCGTTTCTTCTTTAGCTCTCACCGTATAGGTGCCAAATTTGTAAATAGATTGTGGTGTTAACCCCAGGTGACCCATTACGGGGACACCTGCAGAAATAATTCGATGCACTGATTCAAGCACTTCTTCCCCTCCTTCAAGTTTTACTGCATGTGCACCCGTCTCTTTCATGATACGGATGGCAGAACTTAATGCTTCTTTTGAATTGCCCTGGTAAGTTCCAAACGGAAGATCAACTACAACCAGACAGCGGTGAATACCTCTTACTACCGAAGATGCATGGTAAATCATTTGATCTAAGGTAATCGGTAGCGTTGTTTCATGTCCTGCCATAACATTGCTGGCAGAATCTCCAACAAGAATAATATCTATACCCGATGCGTCAAATATTTGGGCAAAAGAATAATCATAAGCGGTGAGCATAGCAATTTTCTCACCATTTTCTTTCATTTTTTGAATAGTATGAGTGGTTATCCTTTTTATTTCTTTATTTATGCTCATAAATAAGTTTGGTTATAATTAATATGTATGTGAATATTGAATAATAAATATTTTTCATTCTGATAGCTTCTCACATTTTTATTTTATGAATCATTCACATTCATTTATTTCATATTGGGCAAAGTATTGATAACTTCTGAATAAAGATGTTGAATTAATCCATCTGCAAGTCCAATCCTTGGAATATAAATTTCCTGAATATTGGCCCATTTCATTATGTTGATATAAATCAACAATGCCGGTACGATTACATCAGCTCTGTCTTCTCTTAGTTTATATAATTTAATTCTGTCTTCTATTTTTAAGGATGATAATTCCCTATAAAACTCCCGTAGTGCTTCTAGCGACAAAGGTCGCCCTTCTTTTTTCTTAGAGAGCGAAAAAATTTTGTTGATATTGCCACCCGATCCGATTGCAATTATCCCGGGAAAATTATTTGTTTTTACTTTGATAAATTCTTTCATTGAATCCCAATGATCTTCAGTAACCATGTATTTTAACAAACGGATAGTTCCAATATTAAAAGATTGTTTAAATGAAACCTGATTTTTAGCATATAATGTCAATTCAGTGCTGCCGCCGCCAACATCAATATACAGGTAGTATCCATCTTTTGACAAATGTTCTGCAGTATGGTTTTCGTATATTATACCGGCTTCTGTTTCCCCACTGATAATTTCAATTGTAATTGAAGTTTCCAGTTTCACTTTTCTGATTATATCCGTGGCATTTCGTGCATCCCGCATAGCTGAGGTAGCACATGCCTTTGTATAATTTACTCCATAAGCATTTATCAAATGTTTATATGCTTTTAATGTTTGAAGCAGCATTTCTGTTTTGGTTTCTGATATTTCATTATATTCAAATACATCAAAACCAAGTCTTAGTGGTACTCTCACCAGGTTTAATTTATTAAAAACCGGTTCAGAAGTATCCTGTAATATAACTTCACTAATAAGGAGCCGGGCTGCATTACTACCAATATCTATTGCGGCTAATTTCAATGAAAAATTATGATTTTGAAAGCTTTCGAATTATCAATATTAATGAATTATGGGGAAAAGCAGAATGATCGAAGTAAGGAAGTATACTTTGGATATTCATTTTACTTTCTTTGCTTTATCTGAAATTTCGTGTGGAGTGCTCTTATTCAGAAGATAGTTATAAATCTCTATTTGTGATCTTAGTTTTTTCCCTTTTGTTTTTATATAGGTATTGGTTAAAGCATTATCCAGCCTCCTGGCTTTTACATTATCTTTAAGTTGTATTTGTAATATATCTATAAGTTCTGCTGCTAATTCAGGATTCTTAATTTGCACTGCTGCTTCAACCCTGTGATCAAGATTTCTTACCATCCAGTCCGCAGAAGAAATGAAGACCAGTTGTTTACCATCATTATGAAAGACCATTACTCTTGCATGCTCAAGATACTCATCAACAATGCTAATTGCATGCACAGGTTTTTTAAATTTCTTGTTTTCAGTAAGCATGCAGCATATTCCCCGTATAATTAATTTTATCTCCACACCGGCTATAGCAGCTTCATATAATTTTCGTATCAGGGTATCATCAGATAATGAATTTAATTTGAGTGTAATAGCAGCAGCTTTTTTATGCCTGGCATTTTTTATTTCATGATTAATAAGTGCAACAAGCTGATTCCTCATCATTTCCGGACTAATCATCAATGATTTGCACTCTCTCAGGTAGTGAAAACCTGTTTTGGGATGATGCAAAAAATTAAATATCCTGTTGATATCAGTCATTATGGCTTTGTTTGCCGTCATCAGGCAGTGATCACCATAAAGCTTTGCTGTTCTACCATTAAAATTTCCTGTACTTACAAAACCATATTGTATGAATTTGTTGTTTCGGCGTCGTTTAATTAGTCCAACCTTTGCATGCACTTTCATGTTTGGTATACCAATCAGGACTTTTACCCCCTCATCTTCAAGTCTTTCTTTCCATTCAAGATTTGCTTCTTCATCAAACCTTGCTCTTAGTTCGAGCATTACAGTTACCTTTTTCCCGTTTCTTCTTGCATTAATAAGGGCATTCATGATTTTGGAAGCCGGTGCCAAACGATAAGCTGTAATTTTTATTTCAATAACTTCCGGATCCATGGCCGCTTCACTGAGCAGGCTAATGAGTGATGTAAAAGAATGATATGGAAAATGAAGCATTATATCCTGCTTCAATACTACATCAGTTACCCGTTGAGCATTTCTTAATGCCGGATGCGGAATAGGTTTTCGCCGCTGGCTTTTTTGTGAAAACACTGATTCAGGAAAATCCATGAATTGCCTGAAGTTATGGATACGTCCACCCGGTATGATAGCATCTTTTTTAGAGAGTTGCAATCTTTTAATTAAATATTCCAGGAGCCTGCTGTCAATTTCCTTTTCGTAAATAAAACGTACAGGTTTTCCTCTTTTACGATTTTTAAGCGCCTTCTCAATTTTTTGAGTGTAGGTATTATCAATATCTGTATCTATGTCAAACTCTGCATCTCTTGTTACCTTTATTACATATCCTTCATATGTATCGTAACCCAGAAAAGAAAAAATCTGCGGCAGGCAAAACCGGATAATATCTTCAAGTAAAATAATGTAGTGGCATCCCGGTTTTGAGGGAAGCAATACAAAACGCGACATCATTCGGGTAGGTACTTCTATTAACGCATATTTTCTTTTATTAACTACCCCCTTTTTTGACATAACCACTGCAAGCATTATTGCTTTTTCCCGCATATAAGGGAAATCTCTGATGTTTTCAATCATCAATGGAATAACAGAAGCAGAAACCTCTTCTTCAAAAAATGTTTGTATAAACTTTTTTTGTTCACTATTCAGTTGTTTCTCATTTACCAGGAAAATCAGTTGTTTTTTCAACTCTCCGAAAATTTGCTTCCATACATTGTCAAATTCTTCTTGTTGCTGTAGTACAATCGTTTGAATTTGGTCCAGTATTTTCTGCGGCTCCTGTTCAAGGTGCATTCGGATTTTTCGTCTGGCATCAATCATTCTTTTGAGCGCAGCTACACGCACCCGAAAAAACTCATCCAAATTATTGGAGAATATTCCCAGGAATTTGATTCGCTCTTTCAATGGAACTAATGGGTCTGCAGCCTCCTGGAGTACCCTTGCATTAAAAGCAAGCCAACTGATGTCCCTAATAATGGTTTTCTTTTTTGGTGCAGACATAGCATTTTGTTATCCGTAAATATAATTGACGAATTAATGAGATCAATGTTAAGTTTTGAGAAGCTGCTAAAGCTGCTGTATTTTTTCAATTAAAGCAGTGGTGGAATAACCTTTAACTAAAGGTACAATTTTTACTTCCCCCCCATTTTTGATGACTTCTTCTGCACCCACAATCTGATCAATAGAGTAGTCGCCACCTTTTAATAATACATCTGGCTCAATATCTTTTATCAGGTTGGAAGGAGTTAGTTCATCAAATAAAACAACTGCATCTACGATAGTTAGAGAGGCAAGTATTAATGCACGAAATGATTCATCATTTACCGGGCGTCCTTCCCCTTTCAAAAGTTTTACTGAATGGTCAGAATTTAGACCTACTATCAACATATCACCAGATGTAGCTGCCTGAGATAATATTTCTAAATGCCCTTTGTGTAAAATATCAAAGCAACCGTTGGTAAAAACTATTTTCTTACCAAGTAGTTTCCATCGTCTTACCTGGTGCTTTATTTGATTATTGTCAAAAATCTTATTTTTAATGAGTGCTGGATATTTCATGTTTGTTGCGGTTTATTAAAGGCAGAAAAATTAAACAAATTATTCCTATTAATATAACAATACCCGTTTGGGCAATCCATAGTATCCATCCAAAAGCAAGTGATGGTCCTTCGGCTATACCATAAATGGGTAATAATTTTTGAATAATCAGTTGGTAAGCACCTATACCGCCTTGTGTAGCCATCATAGCCAAACTACCGAAACTTATAATAGAGAAACATGCGTCGAAACCAAGATGTTTCACAGCGTCCATAGTAAGGAACCCCGCCCTGGCACTTAGTATATATAGTGACCAAATTGCTGCTGTTTGCCCTAGAAATATCCATTTGTTTTTTAAATATCGTATACTGGAAATACCTGTCCATACTCCTTTCAGTAATTTCAATATTTTTATTACCCATTTCGACGAAGTATATTTCACAAAAACCCATCTGAGTATTATAAATGTAACAAGCAGGATGCCGAGAATAATAAAGAGCTTAATTGTTTTAAAGCCGTTGTCGTCATATAATATTGATTGTATCCATCCCGAAGCATAATTGTGTATCCGGTCGAACTGGATAAAAATGGTGATGATAAAAACGATTAAAAGACATATGAAATCGCATACCCGCTCGGTAACCATTGTTCCTATCAGTTTATCAGCCGGTATCTTTTCATGTTTTGCCAAAATGGTACATTTCATTATCTCTCCAAGCCGGGGTACCAAAAGATTAAAGAAATAGCCCAGCATCGTGGCAAAAAAAGTATTTAAAGTACCGGGTGAGTAGCCAAGTGGCTTTATCAATACTTTCCAGCGAAGTGCCCGGATATAATGACTGAGCAGAAGTATCAGCATGGGAAGGGTTACTGCCCAATATTCTGCATTTTGCAATGATAGCTTAAGAATTTCTTTATTTTCTTCAGACAAATTTTGTGCACTCAGCCAGAGTAAGAAAAGACCAAGCCCTAAGAAGAATACATACTGAAAGGCATTAAAAATTTTTTTCCTCATCAATACTTTGTTAAGTTAATCCGCTCTTACAGCAAGTTGCTGCTTTTGGGAAAAACAATTTTAGGCTTAAAAGTTTTTGCTTCTTCAAAGTCCATAGTAGCATAGGATATAATAATAATGATATCACCTACAGCGCCATGCCTTGCTGCGGGTCCGTTAAGACAACATACTCCTGAGCCTTTTTTACCCTTGATAAGATAAGTTTCAATACGAGAACCATTATGGACATTCACTATCTGAATCTTTTCATTCTCAATTAAATTTGCAGCATCCATCAGGCTCTCGTCAAGAGTAAGGCTGCCAACATAATTTAAATTGGCTTCTGTGATTGTAGCTCTGTGTATTTTGGACTTTAATATTTCAATTTGCATAGCTTGCAAAATTAAGTGGTAAAATCATATTATCAATCAGCCGGACCTGACCCATAAATGCAGCAATAACCGCAACAATTTTTTTACAACCATCCCATGAGGACAGCAATTGAAGGGTATCGGCATCGGCAATTTCAACATAATCAGGCTTCAGATGATATTTACAAAGTATCCGGACTGCATCTTCTTTAATAGCTGCTAAAGTGCCGGGTTGTAATTGTTCATTGATAAAAGTTAGTGCTTTATATATTCCTGTTGCCAGGTTTCTTTCCTCAGGCATTAACCTCATATTACGGCTACTCATAGCCAGTCCGTCATTTTCTCTTAATGTAGGACATATCTTAATTTGAGCAGGAGAACCTGTTAATGATAATAATCTCTTCAACACCAAACACTGTTGATAATCTTTTTGTCCGAGATATAAGTTTTCAGGTGCAACTAAAGTCATCAGTCGGTGAACTACCTGGCAAACACCCTGGAAATGTCCCGGGCGATACTTTCCTTCAAGAATGGTTTCAAGATAATCCAACTCATAATGAGGCAACTGTGATGTACCAGCAGGATAAATATCTTTAGTGGAAGGAAGGAATAAAATATCGCATCCCGCCTTTTCCAACAGGTAAATATCCTGTTCTGCCGAACGTGGATAAAGCTTAAAATCATTGAGATCATTGAATTGTGTAGGATTTACAAAAATACTTGCTACGACAATATCATTTTGCTTTTGAGCATATTCCACTAACGAAAGATGCCCTGGGTGTAATGCCCCCATTGTCGGTACAAAACCAATTGTTTTGCCCTGTACCCGCAGCTTTACCAGATGCTTTTGCAACAATTCAGATGGTCTTAGGATAAACATAAAGGATGCAAAAGTAGTATTTGAGGACAGTAAAGGGTCAAGGTTCGTTAAAAAAATGTACCTTTGCGCACTTTAAACATTTCCTTCATATTAAAATAACAACAACGGAAAATGTCGACAAAGAAAAGAATTCTATTTATTGCCAATGAAATGTCCCCCTATCTGGAGCTGACTGAGTTCTCAGAAATAGTGAACAGGCTTGCAATAAAATCGAATGACAACAACTTTGAAGTTCGTTGCATAATGCCCCGTTTTGGAGTAATTAATGAACGAAGACACCGGTTGCACGAAGTGGTGCGGTTATCTGGAATCAATGTTTCTGTAGACAATGAGGATTTCCCTTTGCAGATCAAAGTTGCTTCACTTCCAAATGCAAGACTTCAGATATATTTTCTTGAAAATGAGGATCTTTTTAAAAGAAAATTTGTTTTTACGGATGAAAATGAGAAATGGTTTGACGATAACTGGCTCCGTACTATATTCTATTGTAAAGGGGCACTGGAAACAGTAAAAAAATTTGGATGGCCGCCTGATATTATTCATTGTAGCGGCTGGATGACTGGCCTGATCCCTATGTATTTAAAAACAGCCTATAAAAAAGAACCGGTATTTAGCAACAGTAAAACTATATTCACAATTGGTCATAATACTTTTAAAGAAAAGATTGGGGCTGACTTTGTGAAAAAAGCAGCAATCCATGCTTCCATAAAAGATAAAGAGCTCGAACCATTTAAAGAAAATAATAATACCGCCATGTTCAGAGGTGGAGCTACTTATGCAGATGCTATTACCTTTGGCGCCATTAAAGTTGAAAAAAAACTATCTGATGAATTTTCGAAAGTAAAGGGCAAAAAAGTATTGCCTTTTAAAGAAGATTCAGATTTAACAGACTATTTACAATTGTATAACGACCTTGCGCAGAAGTAGGTTAATGCTGTAGCATAACTCTATTATAGACATGACCTTAAGTTTAGTTGTTAAACAGCAAGCCGGTCGAAAACAGATACCTTAAAATAATCCTCTATTAAATCAATTACGGTGAAATTGAAATCTCTGCTCCTTGCAACAGGGCTCGGAATGCTGATTGTTTCTGTAAATACCTATTGCACCAAAATTAATCCCACCGACATAGGGACAGATATATTACCTGTAGTGGATAATGTGCATACTTTCGATACTGTGCTTAGGGTATATGCTGATAATTATCTCTTTAACGACTCTTCCATTGTAAATTACAGACAGGATCATGCATTGGGGATGATAGCGGATGATCCTCAATTTGGAAAAACAGAAGGTCAAATATATTTATCCGTAGTTCCTTCTGCAAGTGCACGAAATCCATTTACCTCTATAGATAGTATAGTAGGGGTAGATTCTGTAATACTTGGTCTTGCATATTCTGGAATTTATGGCGACAGTAACGCCGTTCAAAAGATAAATGTATATGAAATTAGTGATACCACTTTTAAGGATAGTATTGGATATATAGTTCAACATCCTGGATTCAATACCTTACCGGGAGAACTCGGAAGTGCTGTAGTCAATTTTACCACACTCAAAGATCCCAAAACCATAATTGTAAAAAAAGATACTACAGTTATTAAGAACCAAATGCGAATACCACTTGATCCGGCCCTGGGGTTGCGATTTGCAGCTTACGATACCAACACAGTATATGTATCCACCAATCGGGATTCTGCTTTTCATAAAGTATTTAACGGGCTTGCTCTTAAAGTTGATGAAGGCGGTTCAACCCTAAAAGATGCTTTGGCTTATTTTAATCTGAACAACGAACACTCCAAGCTTACTTTTTATTTCAGGGTTAAAAAAAATGGAGTTGTTGACACGGTTTCAACTGATTTCGATCTCTATATTACTTCTGCATATACTGCATATTCCGCCAATATTATAAAACGAACCCCTGCTTACGGATATGCAGGGTTATCACTTAGCACTGGAGTTATAGATGCAGATAAGATATATATACAGTCGTCACCGGGTTCTTATGCCCTGTTAAGGGTCCCCGGCTTAAGCGGTTTGGATAATCGTCTCATTCATCGTGCCGAAATCAGCTTCCAGCCTTTGGATCTTCCGGGTTATGATATTTATACTGTTCCGAATCTGCTGTTTGCTGATTTGTCCGACAGCAGTAATAACAGGTTCATTACTATTAAAGATGATTTTGTATATTCTTTTACCAATTATACTTACGATTCCAAGACTTTTGGGGGATATTTAAAAGACAACCGGTACTTTGTGAATGTAACACGATATGTGCAAAGCCTGGTTACCAATCAGAATAAAAATTATACCTTCCGTGTATATGCACCCAAAACTGCTGTGGCTAATTATTCATATCCTAAAGAATCCGGAATGCCTGTTGCCGATAAAGCTTCCGGGTTTAGTATTAACAGCAAAATTGCAAATGGAAGGGTCGTAGTAGGAGGCGGTAGCCATACAGAAAAACCAATGGTGCTTAGAATTATTTATTCCAAAATTTAGAATTACTCCGCTTATCTTTGCGCAATTTATGAAGATACTTAATACCATTCTTCGCCATTAAATTCATTTATAAATTATTTATAGTTATGCCTTATTTATTTACTTCTGAAAGTGTATCTGAGGGTCATCCGGACAAAGTTGCCGATCAGATTTCTGATGCAATTATTGATAACTTCCTTGCTTTTGATCCAGGTAGTAAAGTAGCCTGTGAGACGCTTGTTACCACTGGTCAGGTTGTCCTTGCGGGCGAAGTAAAATCAAAAGCTTATCTTGATGTTCAGGAAATTGCACGAGGGGTAATCAGAAAAATTGGATATACCAAGAGTGAATATATGTTTGAAGCCCATTCCTGTGGCGTATTATCTGCTATTCATGAGCAATCGGCAGATATTAACCAGGGGGTTGATCGCAAGAAAAAAGAAGAACAGGGAGCCGGCGACCAGGGTATGATGTTTGGATATGCTACCAACGAAACCGAGGATTATATGCCACTTGCCCTCGATCTGGCCCATAAAATATTGATAGAATTATCTTCACTTAGAAGGGAAAACAAACAGATAAAATACCTCCGTCCGGATGCAAAAAGCCAGGTAACGCTTGAATATGATGATAATAATAACCCGGTACGAATAGATGCTATAGTGGTATCAACACAGCACGATGATTTTGATTCTGAATCCAGGATGCTTGAAAAAATTAAAAATGATATCATCAACATTTTGATCCCCCGTGTGAAAGCAAAGTATAAGAAATATGCTAAACTCTTTAATAAGGATATCAAATATCATATAAACCCTACGGGAAAATTTGTAATTGGCGGACCACATGGAGATACCGGGCTTACCGGCCGTAAAATTATTGTAGACACTTATGGTGGAAAAGGCGCTCATGGCGGCGGAGCATTCAGTGGGAAGGACCCTTCCAAAGTAGACAGGTCTGCGGCTTATGCTACCCGGCATATCGCTAAAAATCTTGTAGCTGCCGGTGTAGCAAGTGAAGTATTGGTGCAGGTGTCTTATGCTATTGGTGTAGCAAAACCTACCAGTATTAATGTAAAAACTTTTGGTACTGCAAATGTAGATTTAACAGACGGTGAAATTGGTAAAATGGTGGAAGGTATATTTGATATGCGGCCTTATTTTATTGAAAAAAGATTGAAATTAAGAATGCCTATTTACAGCGAAACAGCGGCTTATGGGCACATGGGACGCAAACCGGTGACTGTTACTAAAACCTTCACTTCTCCTGACGGGAAAACAAAGAAAATGAATGTAGAACTTTTTACATGGGAAAAACTGGATAAAGTGAAAGAAGTAAAAAGAGCTTTCGGACTTAAATAATGCTTTTAGCTTCTTTTTGTTTGAAGAATATATGGATAAAAGAGCTGATTGATATTTTCTCTTTAAAGATAATTTACATCCCGCAGGATTATACCCTGCGGGTTTTATTTTAGTAACATGATGAAAGAAGAACAAAATCCATGGCGGATTACCGGGCAGCGGGAAGTGTATACCAATCCCTGGATACAGATTACAGAATATGATGTGATAAACCCCGGTGGGGGAAAAGGTATATATGGAAAAGTGTCATTTAAAAATATTGCTGTAGGGGTTATTCCGCTTGACGAGGATTACAATACCTGGATCATTGGTCAATACCGCTTCCCCACCGATGCTTACAGTTGGGAAATACCCGAAGGTGGGGGAACAAAGAATGAAACGACACTTGAAGCTGCACAACGTGAATTGCTAGAAGAAGCTGGAATTAAAGCTTTGAGGTGGGACAAACTGCTTGAAATGCACCTATCAAATTCAGTTACCGATGAGATATCAGTAGTATATCTGGCAAGGGATATCTCCCTGCATACTGCTCATCCTGAAGAAACAGAATCACTTATTGTAAAAAAACTGGCTTTTACAAAACTGGTTGACATGGTAATGAAAGAAGAAATAAAGGATGCTATATCTGTAGCAGCCATACTAAAACTTAACTTCCTGATTGAAAAAAAATTAATTTAATAACATTTACTTTGAAAAAATCATCTTTAATAATCGGTAGGCAACCATTGATAGAAGCAATTCAAAACGGTAGGGGAATTGACAAGATATTTTTGTATAAGAACATTACCGGAGAGAATATTTCTGTCATCAGACAATTGGCAAGGGAACATAATATACCGTTGCAAATGGTGCCTTCAGAAAAACTGAATAGCTTCACAAAAGCTAATCATCAGGGTGTAATAGCTATAGCAGCTCTCGTACAATATACTGATCTGCAGCAGGTGATAGATTATACAGTAGGCGAGGGGAAGAGTCCTTTATTAGTTATGCTTGATGGAGTGACAGATGTGCGAAATATAGGGGCCATTGCACGCAGTGCCGTTTGTTGCGGGGCTCAGGCATTGATTATCCCCGACAAGGGGGTTGGCGCACTCAACGAAGAAACGATGAAATCATCTGCCGGGGCGCTGGAACAGATATATATATCCAGGGTTAAAAGTCTCGCACAGGCAGTTGATACTTTGCATTTGAACGGTATAAAAGTATATACAGCAGAAATGGACGCCGCAACAAAAGTATACAATATGAATTTTGAAGAACCCTGCTGCATTATAATGGGTAATGAAGAAAAAGGGATACAACATTTTTTGAGTAAAGCTGCAGATGGGCATTTTTCTATTCCTATCACAGGAGATTTTGATTCTTTCAATGTATCAGTAGCTGCAGGAATTATTTTATATGAAGCAATGAAAAAAAGAATAACCGGAAAAACTGAGGAGCAATAAGTGTTGTATACTTGTTTAAACCCTGCGTTAAATACAATAGTAAAGAGATGTCAATATTTAAAAAATTGAAGAATAACTATTACCTGGTATTTATTTACAGGTTGTGTGTAGTAATGTTCTTGTTTCAACTTTGCAGGTTTATTTTCTACTTTCTCAATTTTTCAATGTTTCCCGGTATTGGCTGGAAGGAATGGATGAATATTTTGAAAGGTGGTTTTGCATTCGATACAGCAGCTATGTTTTACTTCAATGCCCTGTTTATTCTTTTTATGCTGATTCCTTTCCGTTTTAGGGAATCAATAGCCTGGCAACGGGTGGTAAAATATATTTTTATTATTACAAACGGAATAGCTTTATTGCTGAATAGTATTGATTTTATTTATTACCGGTTTACGTTGAGGAGAACCACACGCAGTGTATTTAATGAGTTTTCTAATGAGATCAATAAAAGTAAATTGCTGGGACAATTTTTAATAGATTATTGGTATGTGGTAGTCATTTTTGCCGGACTTATAATTTTAATGATATGGTTATACAACAGGGTGAAGGTTTACAATACTGCTATTCGTGTTAATTCCCGGGCTTTTTATATAAAGGCTATTGCGGTATTGTTATTAACAACTGTATTGGCAGTTGGGGGGATTAGGGGAGATTTTAAACATAGTACCCGTCCCATTACGATCAGCAATGCCGGAGAATATGTTACACGCCCTGATGAGATGTACCTGGTGCTGAATACACCCTTTTCACTGGTAAGAACCTGGAACGTAAACCAGTTGAAAGAAGTTTCTTATTATACAGACGCAAAAGCAGAAAAAATTTATTCTCCGCTACATAAAGGAAATACAAAAAAGGATGCAGCCTTACGAAAGGATAATGTGGTAATAATACTACTCGAGAGTTTCAGCAAAGAAATGGTGGGAGGTTATAATAAGGATCTTGATGCCGGTAATTACAAAGGCTATACACCATTTATTGATTCATTGATGTCAGTGAGTAAAGTATTCTGGAACTCATTTGCCAATGGCAGAAAATCCATAGATGCACTGCCATCTGTTCTTGCTGGAATCCCGGGTGGAATGGATCCTTTTGTACTTACTCCTTATGCTTCAGACAGTATTCATAGCCTGCCATATATTCTTGACCAGGAAGGCTATAATACCTCTTTTTTTCATGGTGCACCCAATGGTTCTATGGGTTTCAAGGCATTGGTTAATCTGTTGGGGGTTCAGCATTACTATGGTAAAACAGAATATAACAATGACGAAGACTTCGATGGGATGTGGGGTATTTGGGATGAACCTTTTTTCCAATTTTTTGCCAATACCTTAAGTACATTTAAACAACCTTTCTTCAGCACAATCTTTTCAGTATCCTCCCATCATCCATTTAAAGTACCTCCACAATATGCCGGTAAATTTAAAAAGGGCCCACTCCCGGTTATGGAATGTATAGGTTATACGGATATGGCATTGAGGAAATTTTTTGAAAAGGCAAGCCATACAGACTGGTATAAAAATACCCTTTTCATAATTTCTGCTGATCATTCCACTGAAGCTTATCATCCTAACTATCAAAATGCCTGGGGGGATATTGCCATTCCTATTTTATTGTATCATCCGGGTGATTCAACTTTAAGAGGTGTAGATTCTTCCGGTGTAATTCAACAGATAGATGTCATGCCCAGTATATTATCATATCTGAACTACAATAAACCATTTTTTGCTTTTGGCGAAAATGTATTTGATCCGCAAAGGCTCAACTTTTCTGTATATTACAATAGCGGTTACCGATGGATTGAAAATAATTTTCTCCTCTATTTTGACGGAAAAAAGAGTAAATCTTTATTTGATTATAAGAAGGATAAACTCCTTGAAAATAACCTGATTGATTCAGAGCCTCAAATTGCTGAACGAATGGAACGTCATTTAAAAGCATTCATTCAGCAATACAATAACCGGCTTATCCGAAACCAGTTGATTAATAAGAATGATGGATGACAGGAATATTTTTCACTAACTGTATTTATTTAACTGCTCCTTGAATAGCGGTTATTATATTTTTCAGTAACTCATTGATATCAGTTTCGTGTTGTCCTAATCTCACTACTACGAGTTTTTTTGAAGGAATAATATAAATACCCTGCCCCAGGAACCCCGATGCATAGTACATATCAGAAGGTACATCAGGAAAAGTTTTTTTCTCAGGGTGATCTTTATCAAATCCATTGAGCCAGAAAAAATAACCATAATCCTTTAGTTTGCCTGCGCCGGAAGGCTGAACCGAATTGTGTACCCAATGGTTTGGTAATATCTGCCTCCCATTCCATTTACCATTTTGATAATACAACAAACCAAACCTTGCGTAATCGTACGCCGTGGCATAAACATAGGAAGATCCGGCAAAAGTACCACCAGCATCCGCCTCAAGAAAGGTATGATACATGCCAAGCGGATAGAAGAGGGAAGTAAAAGGAAAGGAATAGTAAGTATTGGTATCTAATTTATTTCTTATTATACGACATACAAGATTGGCATTACCACTTGAATAATTAAAAACTGTGCCGGGAGTATATTTCAACGGAAGTTTTGCAATATATCCACTCATATCCCCCTCTTTGAATAACATGGTGGTAGCTTCACTTGGACCCAAATAATTTTCATTGTATGCAATACCCGAAGTTTGTTGCAGCAACTCACCAAGTGTAATTTTCTCTTTAGCGGTATGTTGCCATTGAGGCAACAGTTGGTTTGCGTTTATGTCTAATTTGCCTTGATGAATGAGTATACCTGTTAATGCTGCAGTAATACTTTTGGCAATTGACCATCCCGGAAGAGGAGTATATTTATTAAATCCAGGGGCATACTGTTCTGCCACTATTTGTCCGTCATATACTATTAGTAGTGCCCGGGTTTGTCTCTCTTTCGAGAATTCTGTTTTGAAAACCTGTTTCAGCATAGCAGTATCTATACCATGGGGTAATGTATCAGGCAATTTATCTCCATAAGGCCATGGAAGAGTATCTGCATGTAATAAAGGATGTTGTGGCAAAACAAATTGATGTTTTTTTAAATCAGTTTCATTATTGTCAAAAACTAATGCAGCTCCTGCATAATTTCTAAAAATCGCTTTTTGTTTTGCAAAACCCCAAAACGTAGCTGAAACAGATGAATCTGTTTCATTCAACGTATACTCTACCAGTGAAAATGGAAATTCAGACAGATCATCTCTGATAACCTCTGCTGCCTGCCTATGTTGAATAAATACTGCTGAACAAAGGTTTTTGGCGAAAAACCCGGTAATGATTGGCGCAGATAAAAATATATAGCGGCAGGTGATCACCAGCAATATGACTGATAACCCGGCAATAAATATGCGGATAACTTTCTTTAGCAATGTCCTAAAAGGTAATAAAGAATAACAAAAACCAAAACGGTACCCAGGCAACCGCCACCCCATTTGTATGCACCGTATCCGGCAAGTATGGTTCTAAGCCAGTTTTGCATAAATAAGAAATTAAAGTACAAGGTATTAAAATTAAACATTAAACAAACATCATGCACTTAAAACTCTTTTTTCAAATGATGAAGTGCAGGTATCTGTTCAACAGTTGAACAAAGTTTTGCCAAAAACCATATATTGTGCCTTAAACCGGTGAGAAATTTAGTATGACATCACTTTTTGAAAGATTGCGCTATATAAAGCTCGTTCGGAAAATTGTTTATGTTATTATTGGATCATTGTCGTATCCACGGCTCGCAATTATTAATCATCTCAGGATTACCGGCACTGAACATATTAAAAATCTCCCTAAGGAAAATGTTTTGTTTGTGAGCAATCATCAGACCTATTTTATGGATGTGATTGCTTTTCTGCATATTTTCTGTGCGGTGAAATGGAGAAAGCAAAATAAACTGGGGATACCTTATTACCTGTTGAACCCCTTTTCGAGAGTATATTTTGTATCTGCTGAAGATACTATGAAAAAATCCTTTATGAGTAAATTAATGGCTACCGCAGGAGCACTAACGGTGAAACGCACCTGGGTAGAAGATGATAAAACTGTGCGTAAGGGATTAAGTTCCCTTGATTCGAGGAAAATACTCAAAGCACTTAAAAAGAATTGGGTAATCACTTTCCCCCAGGGTACTACTGCCCCCTTTGCCCCAGGCAGAAAGGGTACGGCTTTTCTTATCAGGCAAAGCCATGCTATAGTTGTACCAATAGTAATAAAAGGATTCAATATTGCTTTTCATAAAAAAAGCCTGAGACTATTAAAAAAAGGAATCGAGTTGTCTGTCACGATTAAGCCTCCGCTTGATATTAATTACGAGGATAACCTTGATATTATTCTTGCACAGGTGATGGACGCCATTGAACAGGGCGACAAATGGAAAGAAGGAACCGCTGTTTAAATAGAAATTCGCCCGTTAACCTGCTGTAAATGAATTACAAAATATTTTTAGTTCCCCTCATCTTGCGTCTGCAAAAAGTGCTTTGAGTTCTACTGCATCATTGGGTTTCATTTTGCCCCCAAGTATCAGGCGAAGTTGGCGCCTGCGTAAAGCACCATCAAACAAACGAATTTCTTCTTCTGTTTCCGGTATCAATTGTGGCACAGGAGCCGATTTGCCGGCTGCGTCAAGGGCAACGAAAGTATAATAGGCTTCGTTGCTTTTGTATTTATATTGATTTTTGAGGTCTTCACCCCATACCTGCATGTGTACTTCCATAGAGCTGTTAAATGCCCGGCTAACTTTGGCAACTATATAAACCGCATTCCCCAGTTTGATCGGTGATTCAAAGGATATATTATCCACCGATGCTGTAACTACAGGAGCATTGGCATGTTTTTGCGCAGACAATGCCGCAGCTATATCCATCCAGTACATCAATCTTCCCCCCATCAGGTTGCCAAACACATTCGTATCGTTGGGAAGCACCAGTTCCGTCATCTGTATAAGTGATTCTTTAGCTGTTTTTAATTTCGACTCCATTATTATGATTTGGGCAAAGTTAACAGTGTTAACGTAAAAAAGATAGAAGTTACAGAGGATTGAAAAATGATAAATTAAGGATGGGGGAGAAGTGAGAAGGATTACTTAGTAACTTATATTATTCCTCCTCACCTTTATTGATGCTCAAATTTGTATATTTTGATGTATAACTTATACTGATACTTTTTCAAGGGTTTTCAGAAATTCATCTGCGGCATCTGCACCAATACCCGGACTGTCTGGCAATTCCACAAAAAAATTATTATACCTTACCCCACCCGTCACAGGATCTGTTTTATGCCCCAACATACAGGTGTCCATATCATAAAATTTTATATTTTCCTGTGAAGATGCAAAATGGGCAAAAGCAGTAAGAGCTACACGACTTTCCAGCATTCCTCCCATCATACAGGGGATATTGTTTTCGGCACATACCGCATTTATTTTAAGGGCTTCGAATATACCACCACTCTTTGAAAACTTAATATTTATATACGAACAGGCATTGTTTCTGATGATGCGTTTTGCATCGTGATGATCAAATACACTTTCATCTGCCATAATTGGTATAGGAGATATTTTTTTAAGTTCCGGCAAATGATGATCATTATATTTTCGCATAGGTTGTTCGCAGAATTGAATCTCATATTTGCCAAGTGCAGGCAATACAGTTTTTGCTTCTTCATAGTCCCATCCCTGGTTTGCGTCTATACGTATCAGCATTTCAGCGCCTACAGTATTGCGTATTTGTTGTATCCTTTCAATATCTTCTGTGGCTGATTTTCCCAACTTTACTTTTAATATACGAACACCATTTGTCTTAAATTCCCTGGCTTTCATTGTCATATTTTCCGGTGTATCTATACCAATAGTCAGGTCGGTTTCCATAGCTTTTCTTTGCCCACCCAAAAAAGCATATAAAGGTAAGGTTGCATGTTTTGCATTAATATCATACAGCGCCATATCAAATGCACTTTTGATGGTGCTGTTACCGGCAGTAAAACTATGAAGTTCGTTCATGCGTTCTTCAATACTTAACGGGTCTTTACCTTTCCATAGTTGAGCAAAATCTTTTGCCATTTCAAAACAGGTAGCCTGTGTTTCCCCAACAATCATAGGAAAGGCTGAACATTCCCCAACGCCATATATTCCTTTATCAGTAAATATTCTGATAAAAATATTTTGTGCAAAATGCATTGTACCTGTTGCAATGGTAAAAGGATGCATTGGTATACTGAACTTGTAAATATCTGTAGCTGTAATTTTCATAAATGGACCTGTGAGAAAATGCACAAGATAATCAAAAGGGGAATATGAAGATGTTAGATATAGGTTTTGAGCATTGAGCTATGAGCTATGGGCTAAAGACTATAGGCTATAGGCGATGAGTGGTTTAAAAACTTATGACTCCCAAAACCAATGCTCAATACTCATAGCTCATCGCTTAAAGCTCATCGCCCCAAGCCCACATCTTATCCTACAACTTCACATTCAACCCTATCATAAAGTTGGCGCCTGCCATTGGAAAATAATAGTTTTCGTCTACAAGCTTACCTCCATATATATAACTATACGTAAAACCATTGGGCTCATACAGGTTATTAAAAAGGTTATTCACCTGAAGAATACAATTTATTTCCCGGAAAATAAATTTATTGATAGTGTAGATTGTTCTGAAATCCTGAGTATAATATGCATTGAGCAACCGGTCTTTGTTACTTGTGTTGTCGAGGTATTGCGCGCCGACATATTTACTTAGCAAACTGATTTCCCAGTTTTTTGAAGGCGTAAAATTGAGTGTGGTGCCGCCCACAATAGCAGGGGAGAAGGCGATATCAGTTTTATCAAAATATTCCGCTTTCTGCCCGCCATTATCATAGTCGTCGTAGTAGGCGGTAAAGTTTTTTACTTTGTTGGAACTGAAGGCAATATTACCTGTTGCATTAAACCAGATCAAAGGGCGCCAGTTGGCCTGCAGTTCAATGCCCATCCGGTAACTATCTGGTACATTGGTTCTGGTATAAGCGCCTACATCGTTTATTTTACCTGTTAATACCAGTTGGTTCTTATAGCGCATGTAGTATATATTGGCTCCCCAGTTAAATAGATATCCTCCGTGGTTAATTCCTAATTCCATATCATGAAGGCGCTCCGGTTTTGGTAGTTGCCCCTGTCCGGCTTCAAAGTCATCGCGATTGGGTTCTTTTCCGCCAACGGAATATGATATAAATCCTTTCCAGTTGCCATTGCTGTAGGTTAATCCTGCTTTGGGATTTATAAAATTGTAGTTTTCATTAATCCACAGACCCGGGTTATTTCTAAAACCATTCAACACGTAGTGTACCTTTCTATATTGGATATCTAAGAAGCCATCAAGATGACCGGTTAGCCGCTGTTGCAGTTTTGAATAGATATTGAAATCGGTTTTATATGCATCAAGGTGATACCAACTGTAGTCGTCAGGTACTCCTGTTTGAGCCCAGATCACTTTACCATAATGTTCACCATCGTACTTTGTCCAGCCGCCTCCGGTAATCCATTGTGTAGATTTTTTTTGATATTGCAAAGAAAAAATTCCACCGAAATAGTAATTGTCGAGCCACAACTGCCTAATGATATCCGTTGCGGTAATTGTGGAATCGCCAATCACCGGGTTGCTAAGTCCAATTTTGGAAAATGCTACTTCTCCTTTATATTGTTCATAATATCCTTTTCCCCTGGTAAGAAATGCAGCTACATTAAATTTCAATGCCTTATTGATTTCTTGGTTGTAAAACAATTGATAATGATTCTGCTTGTAATTATCAGTTTCATTATTGTAAGGCTCCCCGGGTTTTTCAGTACCTGCTGAGTTGTAAGTACGGTCGGTATCTAATTTTTCTTCAGGTACGCCATTCCAGGCCTGGTAAGTTTTTTCCGATCCTGAAAATATATTAAACCTCAGAGAAGACTTGCCTGTAAAATATGCAGTTGATAAATAGTAGGATTTCAGGTTACTGGAAGCACGGTCAATATACCCATCGCTTGCAACTGAGGAAAGCCTTGCATCAACGGTAAAATGTCCGTCAATCAGCCCGGTGCCTGCTTTGATATTATGCTTCCAGGTATTGAATGACCCAAAAGTATTATTGCTTTCTGCATAAGCATTTTCGATAAACTCGTTGGTGCTCATATTAATTGTAGCACCAAAAGCACCCGCGCCATTGCTGCTGGTACCCACACCACGCTGCACCTGTATACTGTTTACCGAAGACACAAAATCCGGCAGATCCACAAAAAAACTTCCCTGCGATTCGGCATCATTGTATGGGATGCCATTAAGGGTGATATTAATTCTTGTAGCATCACTGCCTCTGATACGAAAAGCTGTGTATCCTACTCCGTTGCCTGCATCAGAATTAACAGTTACCGATGGAAGTTGATTTAATACAAAAGGGAGGTCTTGTCCAAGATTGAGTTTTTCTATCTGTGATTTTGATAAACTGTTTTTGGCAAAAGGAGCCTTTTCACCGGCTCTTACAGCCCTTATTTCCACCGGTTGCAGCAGTAAGGGTATTCTTTCCATTTCAATGGTTATCGCTGCTGAATTCTTTGAGTGGATTTCTACCCTGAAATCTTTGTAACCCACTGCGGTAATCAATGCATTAAAGCTCCCTGATCTAATTTGTGGAAAACTGAAATAGCCATTTTCATTGGAGATGGTTACCAGATTTTCTGAAAGCATAATGGTGGCATTAGCAATTGGAACGCCGGTAGTTTTATCTTTTATACTACCATGAACAGGAGATTGTGCCTGAAGAGCAACATGCAAGGCTAAAGCCATTGCGAACATCATAATTTTTTTCATTCTGTTTTTGTTATCAGCCCGACGTGCATTTCAATTTAATTGCACCCACTTGTCGAAAGCCTTGTGTACAAAAACAGGAAAGGAGAGATGTGAGGACTCATCCTTCCCTGCGCAGGCATTACCCTGATCAGGTTCTACGGGTTTGATCTCAGCCCACCGATATGAATCGGGAGACACCCCGGGAATCACTGAGGTTAAAACAAAGTTCTAACCATGCTTGTTTGTGGTTGCAAAGTTAAAGGAGAATTAAATTATCTTCCAAATTCTGTAACTTTTCTTTATACCAATCGTATAACTTCTGCTGTCAAACAAGAAAAAATATTATGAGACATATAACTTTATTTTTTTTAGCTATCGCTGTTCATGTTTTTGTCTTCGCCCAGGATGATAAAGTATTTGTACAAGATAATAATGCAGTGCCGCGTAATATCAGCAATCCGTTTACCGGTATTACGGTTTCAGGCTCAATAGATGTATACCTCTCTCAGTCGGAAGAGGAAGCTGTGGTAGTAAGTGCTGCTGATATCAAATACAGAGATAGGATTGTAACTGAAGTTAAAGAAGGTATATTAAAAATATATGTTGACGAAAAAGGATTTAGCTGGACTGCAGGGGATAAAAAACTTAGGGCTTACGTCTCCTTTAAAAATATAAATAGACTAATCGCCTCTGGTTCATCTGATGTATATGCCAATGGAGTAATAAAAGGAGCTTCACTGCATCTCACTCTTTCCGGATCCAGCGATTTTAAAGGTGCTGTAGATGTTGGGGAATTGACGATTAACCAAAGTGGCAGTTCCGATTCACAAATCAGCGGCAGGACAGATAAAGTGAAAATAATTTTAAGCGGATCAAGTGATGTAAAAGGATACAATCTTATAGCTGATTACTGTGAGGTGAATGCTTCAGGCGCTTCAGACACTCAGCTTACCGTTAACAAAGAAATTAATGTGAATGCCAGTGGTTCAAGCGATGTGTATTTTAAAGGGAATGCCGTTATTAAAAATATCAGGAACAGCGGTTCAAGCAGTGTTCAAAGAAAAGATTAAAACTTTTGTAATTAAAAAGCGGACCCTGAATTGGATCCGCTCCTATTGGATAAACGGGCTCTCTATGGGGGTACAGTTTTAAACTGTTACCTATATTTCCCAGGTACAGTTCATTTTTGAGGAATCCGGCATCAGGAGGTAATAGTACAGAAGAATATTGGGGTAATAGATATAAGAGAACGAATTAAGCCTGACAAATCTCTTTCAGCAGAAAATAATTAATAGTGATGCTAATATAATGAATAATTTGAAAATTCCCTATTAAATGGAGCACATTTCTAATTGATTGTACATGGTGTATCGGCAAACATAAATTTACTTTTAAGACTTAGCCCGGAGAAGAAATCTCCTTATTTACCAACAGTACAGACTGCTTCACTACTTTGGCAACCCAGGTATTGAGGAAACACCTTACTAAAAATTGTCAACTTTATATATTAACTCCGTTGACAGTATTAATGTAAACTTCGATTGTTACATTTGCTGTTATGTTTTTTTTGTCAAAATTTACAATAAGAAAGTACTTTTTGCTGCTGATTGTTAATCCCTTGTACTTGTTTCTATTTTGGGGGATTGTAAGCTGTATTTTTTATTCCTGTTCTCATGAAAAAAAGGGATCGGCGCCTGTATTATTCCATACGTTGGAACATTCAATAACCGGTTTAAACTTCAAGAATTCCCTGTCACAAACAGACAGTCTCAATGTGTATAACTATATGTATTTCTATAATGGCTCAGGTGTAGGTGCCGGGGATTTTAACAATGACGGGCTAATTGATCTTTTTTTTGCCTCCAATCAACAGGATAATAAACTATTCCTGAACAAGGGACATCTCAAATTTACTGATATAACGAAAGCAGCCGGTGTGCCCCAGGATGGTGGCTGGTCTACCGGTGTGTCGGTGGTAGACATCAACAACGACGGAATGCTTGATATATATGTTTGTAAAGTAGGGAAAATGGGAAAACATTGCAGCAACCAGCTTTTGATATGCACTTCAATAAAAGAAGGCATTCCGCAATATGAAGACAAGGCTGCTGAATATGGGCTTGCTTTCTCAGGATTTAGTACTCAGTCCGCTTTTTTTGATTATGATATGGATGGCGACCTCGATATGTTTTTGCTGAATCACGCTTTTCATCAAAACGGTTCCTATGAATCCCGGGGGAAATTCGCAGGGACTTATGATACTTTATATGGCGACAGACTCTATCGTAATGACAACGGACGATTTACTGATGTTACTAAATTAAGCGGCATCAATAGTTCAGCAATCGGGTATGGATTAGGAATTGCTGTAGCTGATATTAATATGGATGGCTGGCCGGATATATATATCGGCAATGATTTCCAGGAAAACGATTACCTGTATATCAATCAGAAGAATGGCTCATTCACAGATGAGAATTCTGATCGCCTGATGCACACCAGCAAATATACAATGGGAGTGGATATAGCAGACGTAAACAATGACGGATTACCCGATATCATATCCCTGGATATGCTCGCAGCCGATCCATATATACTGCAACGCTCATTAGCTGACGATAATTATGATTTGTATTACCATCGTATTGCATCGGGTTATAACTATCAATATTCGCGAAACAATTTTCAACTCAATAGAAATAATGGTATGTTCAGTGAAATTGCATTGTATTCCGGCATATACGCAACAGACTGGAGCTGGGCACCATTGTGGATGGATTTTGATAATGATGGGAAGAAAGACCTTTTCATTTCGAATGGAATACCCAGGCGACTGAATGATATGGATTATATCAACTTTATTTATAACCGCGAAATTCAAAAGAAAATAAGTAACAAAGACCCCGACAAGGATATTTCACTTGCCCAAAAATATCCGGCAATTAAAATACCTAATAAGTTTTTTAAAAATACAGGAGATCTGAAATTCCATGACATGGCGCAATCCATATACCATGATTTACCTACCTATTCCAATGGAGCAGTGTATGCAGACTTGGATAACGACGGAGACCTGGATGTGGTGGTGAATAACATTAACGATTATGCGCTGCTATATGAAAACAGGACTTCACAAAACGACAGTACAAAATATATTGAAATAAAACTGAAAGGCCCTGGCAGCAATAGGAATGCAGTTGGTGCTAAATTATTTGTATTTGCCGAAAACGAGATACGCACATACGAACATAATACTACCAAAGGGTTCATGTCCGGTATGGAGGTTCCTTTCCATGTGGGTCTTTCGCAAACAAAAATAGATTCGGCAATCCTGGTATGGCCAGATAATTCTTTTCAACGGGTGCAATTGACCGCATCGGTTAAAATGCTTGAGATAACTTATACAAAAGGACTGCCGGTTTTCAATTATGCTACTATAACTTCATTTTATAAACCACAAAGCAACCCGGTACGTAATATTGCTGCTATTGCCGGGCTTAACTATATTCATAAAGAAAATGATTTTGAAGAATTTGACCGGGATCCGTTAATGACACACATGCTGTCCAGGGAAGGTCCACCGGCAGCAGTGGCGGATGTAAACCATGATGGGCTTGATGATATATATATTGGGGCATCTAAATCCTTTCGTGGTACAGTTATGCTGCAACAGTCAAATGGAAAATTTCTTGCCGCAACAAGCCCGGATATTATAATAGACAGTATGTATGAAGATGTTGCTGCAATATTTACCGATGTAAATCATGATGGAAATATAGATCTTATAATAGCTTCAGGTGGCAATGAATATTTTGGAAACAATCAGTTGCTTTCACCACGGGTTTATATCAACGACGGCAAAGCGAATTTTAAAAAACTGGCTCATGCATTTACCAATGTGTACATTACTGCTTCCTGTATTGCGCCTGCTGATGTGAATGGAGATGGATTTACTGACTTGTTTATAGGGGCAAGAACGGTTTCAGGAAATTATGGTGAAATACCTGCCTCTGCATTGCTGATTAATGATGGTACAGGAAATTTCAGAAATGAAACCGAAAGCATTGCACCCGGTTTATCAAAAGCAGGAATGGTAACCGGTGCAGTATGGACTGACCTGGATAATGATGGCGACAATGATTTAGTGATAAGTTGCGAATGGGGAACAATAACAGCCTTTATAAATGATAAGGGAAGGTTTTCAAAAAAAGACCTGACAGAGAAGAAAGGATGGTGGAGTTTTGTTCACCCCATTGATATTGATGGTGATGGTGATATGGATATTGTTGCAGGAAACCTCGGTTTGAACAGTCGTTTGCATGCTTCAGTACAAGAACCTGTAAAACTTTATTTCAACGATTTTGATGATAATGGAAAAAAAGAACAGGTACTTACCTATTTTGTTCAGGGAAAAGAAATTCCATTTGCAGGAAAAGATGAGTTGCAAAAGCAAATGCCCATTCTAAAAAAGAAATACGTATATGCTGAGGATTTTGCAAAAACAAATTTGAAGGAACTTCTTTCATCAGGAAAGATCAAAAATGCAAATATTCTCACAGCCGATTATTTTTCCAATGCCATACTGATTAATAATGGAAATCTGAATTTTTCAGTTATTCCTCTTCCCTGGCAGGCACAGTTAACATCCTTTCGGGATGCTGCAACAGTTTATGCAAATAATGA
>JAFDXG010000076.1 GCA_018268105.1 Bacteroidota bacterium
TAGGCGGTTTTCATTTGTTCCTCAATATTCACCTGGATGATACGGTCGCTATCGCTGGTTTCGTGGGGCGTAATGTTCTCTTCCATAATGCTTTTTCCCTGTTCTGAACTTTAAAGTATATATTATAAAAAATACCCGCAAATGTACCACATTCACAGCGCTTTTCGTCTAAAATTATCGGTTTATTACGTGCTTTTTATCCACTTATGTGTATATCGGAAAAGTAAAATGGGACGAGACCTTCGGTGTTTATAAAATTTGTGAACAATAATAGATATTTATGCTCCTGAAGTACTTAGAAAAACCAACATTCTGGTTAAGTGAAAGTCCATTGTACTGGTATGAAGTAATAACCTCTATATTAGCCCCAAATTTTAAAAAACATTACCTTGGTCTATTATTCCGAAAATCCCGGAATTTTTTTTTATAAAGAATGCATACTAAAATCCTGAGATATCTTGTTTCATTTAACGATTTGCGCAAAAGGAGAATCTCCAAAACCAACTTTTTAATTCTTGCAGCAGCGGTAACGGGTATTCTCGGTGGTATTGCATCTTCCCTGTTAAAAGAGCTCACCCATCTCATTGCCGATTTTTTACAAAATGATTTTCACTGGAAGTACAAATATTTTCTCTATCTCTTCTTTCCGCTCATTGGTATTTTTCTTGCATTTTTATATGTTCGAACTTTTATCAGACGCAGTAAATTTCAACATGGCATACCCGCGATCATGAATAGTATTGCGCGTAATTCCAGCAAACTTGATATTCACAATGTCTATAGCCAGGTTATTACCAGCGCACTCACTGTGGGGCTTGGAGGTTCTGCAGGACTGGAAGCACCTGCAGTAGCAAGCGGTTCGGCCATAGGCTCCAACATTGGGAAATACTTTGGACTAAGTTACCGCGAAACTACTTTGTTGTTAGCTTGTGGTGCAGCAGCAGGAATTTCTGGCGCTTTTAACGGGCCAATTGCGGGAATGGTATTTGCCATTGAAGTAATCCTCCCCGAATTTTCAATTCCTGCGGTTGTTCCTTTATTGATTTCTTCTGCATTTGCATCTGTCATATCAAAACTTATTTATGATAAGCCGCTCTTTGCTTTAGTAACCAAAGACTGGACAGTAGAGGCATTTTGGTATTATCTTGCTTTTGGTCTTCTCGTTGGTTTGTATTCTGTTTTTTATAGCAGACTCAACAGGTATCTCTTTATTTCCTTTGATAAAATAAAAAGCAAATACAATAAAATATGGGTGGGGGGTATTGCACTTGGTGTCATGATTGCACTACTTCCGGCGCTCTATGGCGAAGGGTATATCACTATCCAAAAACTTCTCGATGGCGATTATCAGTCATTAATTACTAACAGTCTTTTTTCTCAATTCAGTGGTATTCCCTGGGCAATCTTTCTCATTGGGGCATTTTCGGTGGTAGGGAAATCATTTGCCAGCATTATCACCATGGCCAGCGGGGGCAATGGAGGCATGTTTGGTCCCAGTGTGGTGGTAGGTGGTTTGCTGGGTTTCATTTTTTCCTTTGGGCTCAATCTCACTGGTATGGTGCATTTGAATATCACCAATTTTATTATTGCGGGCATGGCTGCATCTGTCAGTGGAGTGATGCATGCTCCACTCACCGGCGTTTTCTTAGCAGCAGAAATTACCGGAGGCTATGTATTGATGGTACCACTGATGATTGTTTCTGCTTTTTCTTATTTTATCAACAAAGGAATTTTAAAATACTCTATCTATACAAGAGTACTTGCCGACCAGGGGACATTATCATCATTTGAAAATAAAGATAATAGTGTACTCGAAAGTATAAAACTGAAATACCTGGTAGAAAAAGATTTCGTCATTCTTCGACCCAATGATACACCCGAAGGCAGGAAAAAAGATATCGTTCACACACATAGAAATGTATTTCCTGTAGTGAATGAAACGGGTTTTCTGAACGGTCTTATTTACAGCGACCACCTGTTGGAACTTTTGATAAGCAATCAACCTGAAGACCGTACACGACTGGCAAAGGATATCGCACAACCGGCTCAGAAAGTAATTTCAATAAATACACCAATGGCAGAAGTAATGCAAATTATGGACAGCCAGGATCTGCGTGTTATACCTGTCACTGATATGGAAGGGAAATATATCGGTTTTGTAACCAAGAATAGTATTTTTAATAAATATCGCAGTATATTAACCCGACAAGAGGATTATTTGTAAAATTTACATTCCCCCACTGCCAGTTTTTTTTCTCAAGTGTTACTCTGAATCTATAAAAAAGTCTGTAAGATGAGACGTACAGGTCTTCAAACAGCACAACGTCCGGGCTAAGTGAAAGATACCGGCAGAAACAGTTATACAATTCATTCATCAACCTTCTATAATCACAACTGCAATAGCCATACCACCTGTGTGTGAAAGTGAAACCTGGATATTTTCCTGTTGTAAATAGCTGAGCGTATCGGAAGTGGCGCCTAAAAGACGTATATTTGGTTTGCCGGATGCATCATTATATACTTCTACTTCATGAAAAGCAGTACCATTTTTCCAGCCGGTACCAATGGCTTTAAAAAATGCCTCTTTAGCGGCGAACCTTGCAGCATAATGCTCAAACTTGTTGGCTCTGGTTTCGCAATATTCAATTTCGGAAGGAGAAAAAACCAATTCACGAAACCCCTTCTCCTTACCAATTGAATTGGCAATACGGCCGACTTCAGCAATATCAGTTCCCAGACCTTTAATCATTTTATTCTGGTTGTTTTTTTTATTTCCGCCATCTGTTTTTTGACATACTCAACTTCATTTACTGTCGCAATTTCTCTGGTAAGTGCCTGTGCATAATATTGCTCCGCTCTTTTAAGTTCTCCTTTTTTGTAGCAATAATCTCCCGCCAGTATGTATGCATGATAGAACCGGGGGTTATTAACAACGAGACTGTCTGGGTTGATACGCTCACCATTTTTCACCATATGCGCATACTCCCGGTATTTTTGAAACTGCTGAAATTGTTTAGTCTCCAAAAAACTGTCGGGGGGTATTGTCAGGGTGCTATCATACAACTCCCGGTTTTCACTCAACCCACGAAGAGAAAATATTTTATGCAGGTCATACGCTACAAATTCGCCAAGTTGCCAGGGAGAAGTAGACACCCATACTAACAGCTTCTTTGGCTCAAAAATTATAGCATGGTGGGCAATCAACTGGTTCATGGCTTTTTCATTACCCAAACCTATATCGGCATCATGCAAACCTTTGCGGTCGCGAAGTATGGCCGCTGTTTTTTGTACAGTATTCTTTCCGTATTCTTTCATTAGTTCCTGCAGGCGTTCGTAACGGTATTCAGAAGCGCTATTTGCCATTTGTTCAATATTAGGCGCAGAACCGGCCAACAACTTTCCCTGAAAGTGGTTGGAACATGCAATTTGATCTGATTGCGGATCGTATACATCAAGGGTATCCGGTGTTTTCTCAATAATCACTGCTTTATTATCGGCTGCCGAACCTATAAGAAACGATTCGGAAACAAACATAGTTCGTTGATGAGCTATAGCTATAGCTTCTGATATATTGGCGGCGTATTGAAGCATCTCTCTTGCCACCAACGATACAGGCGTAGCCGAACCGGAAGGGATACTGCTTTTGGCAGCGTTGATAGTTACCGTTAACCCCTTCTCATTCATGCCGGATACCACACCAATAAATCCGCCCCAGGTTACACTCATGAATTTATACCCGACGGCAGGGTTTTCAAATGAAACAATTTTATTTTTTGCAAAATCATCACCAACATAAAAATCGAAATTCCTCCCAATAATCATTTCACTATCCTGTGAAGCATTGTTCCATGTACCAAAAGATGTACATCCTACGAGTGCCATATTCTGCAAGGCATGCCCGATATCGTGTGCCGCATGATAATTTAATATACGCTGGTAATTTGTACCTATATAATTATACTTTTCAGAAGCTGAAGTTGAAATTCCATAAATCTCTTTCTTGTATTCTTCTGTTATATTTTTATCGAGGTTGCGGTTAAACCACCCGATTACATATTTCAGAAAATGCAGGTAAGTTGTTGAAGGAATCATTTTTCTGATCTCTGCATTGAAATAGTCTTCCTGGCTTGTTACCAATTCTTTTGACAATTTGCCGTTTACCACTCCCCTTTCAAATGGCTGACCTTCGGTGTACATTTCAAACAAACCCGAATTACTTTTTCTGAACCAGTTGTTGCCAATGGTATAAAAACCATTGCCATGATCCGCTCTTTGCCAGTTAAGACTTGAAAAATCAGCAATTGCGGGAGGATCGGTTTTACTGACATACACTATATATCCAAATCCAAACAGCAACACTACAATCAGGAATACTACTATATACAGCAGCCATTTACCTATTTTTTTCAACCTGTGCATTTTTTATTTTTTCTACTATTTCTTCACTCTCCAGCAGTGTTATACAGGTCAGCAGGCTACTGATAGTGGAGCCCAGCACACCATGAATATTAATATTTTGCCCGGTAAGATACAGGTTTTGCACTTTGGTCCTGGGCGAAATAAAAGTTTTCAAAGGATCTTTATAATCTTTGGCAATACCATACAAAGATCCGTCATAATTACCAATATAGTCACGGTAAGACAATGGTGTAGATGTAGTATAAGATACGATACAGTCTTTTAAACCTGGGAACCGTTCTTCGACCTTATCAATCAATATGCCGGCTTTATAACGCTTGAATGCTTCATAACTTTCGCCCCGCTCATTTTCGAACAACACAGTATTAAAAGTATCCTGCCAGGGTGCTACCTCATCATAGCGCATATATGCAAATATGGTCATAGCCTTAGCAAACTCTTCCGTTTGGGATGCAGGCGGAAGAAAGATGGCATAGCCCAGCGGCCAGTTATCTTCGTTGTATTCTGTCAGGTTCCAAATCTCACCTTCTCTATGGTAATAGTAATTATGCTTCAGGTACCTGAAACTATCTTTTTTTAAAACAAGATGAACTAAAAAAGAAGAAATAGTATGGGGTAAATTCCTAAGGCGGTTGCGATATACTTTTCTTATTATATCGGAGCTTATCAGTTCCATAGTTTTTGAAGGGTGAATATTGGAAATAAATTTATCGGCATAAAATTTTCGTCCATCTATGGTTTCGGCATATATAGCACGGTCGCCTTCCACATGAATTTTCTGTACATCGCAATGCCGAAGGATATCTCCACCGAGATTACGGATATTAGCGGAGAGTATTTTACCAATCTGCGAACCACCGTTAATACATTTCCAGGCGCTTTCAATATAACTGTTAACAATGAGCGCATGTACATAAAAAGGGGTTTCATAAGGTATGCCAACATATAAAGCGTTGTTCCCTACCAATACCGCCTGAAGTTTTTTATTTCCGGTAAGAGATTCAATTACAGTGCGGGTATCTTCTGTAAGCGCTTCCGCTTTCTCTTCGTATAAACCTTTAGTTCTTAAATTATATAATGGAAATTTTGTGCAGACAGTTTTAACTTTTTTACAATAATTTCTTAATGCTGTTTCTTCCTCCGGAAAATCTTTTAGCAATTGCTTTACAAAATTTTCATAGCCCTGTGCCAGCCGGTATTCATGTATATCATTCCCTATGATAATCCTGTCAAAACCATCCTCGTCCATGCGTTGCAATTTCAATTTGTCCATCACGCCGAGGTAATCGAATATCTGGTAGAGATTCTGACCTTTATCCAATCCGCCGATATAATGCACTCCAGAGTCAAAAATTGTTTTATCCCGCGCAAAAGTCTGCAGGCTACCCCCAATCTGTTTGTTTTTTTCAAGCACAGCAACTCTTAAGCCCTCTTTAGCGAGCAGGTTGCCGCAAACCAAACCGCCAATACCGCTTCCAATGATCACAATATCATATTTCAATGCTGTCATTTTGCTTTTTTCTTAGTACAAAGATCACATTTGAAGTATATTTTGTTTCATCTATTTCTGTACATTCCATATCATTGGCAACAGCTATATTACGAATCATAGACCCCGACAGGAATGACAAGCCCAAATCTGTAGTTTTATTAAATGCAAATACTTTAGTAGAGAAAAATTCTGTAAGCTTTGTGCCGCTATGTTTTTTCTTTTCTTTATCTCCATCGCGGATGATGAGCACCCCTTCCGCAGAAAGACTTTGAATAGCTTTTTGCAGCACCTGCTCCTGTTCACCTTCGTGCAGATAGTGCAGCATGTCTGCCATGATAATGCCATCATACTTTTCAAAATCGTACTTTAATATATCTGCATGTATAAACCGGATACCTTCATCTTTACTGAAACAATGATTAGCAACTATTGTTTTTTCTTCATCATAATCTATTCCGGTGAAATCCCGCTGCGGGGCTGCAAAATGCAGCATATACGACATGAAACCATAACCACATCCGGCATCTAAAAATTTACCCTGAACAGGTAGTAGATTGTGAAACACCTGGTAGTCTTTTTCAAGTCTTACCTTTACCCGCATATACCATTCCATTACCGGGCCCTTGTAAATATAATTGTAAAACAATTTTTCTCTGAACCAGCGGGGTTGCTCAAGTGAGGTTTTCCATTCATTAAATTTATCTCGAAAATATTTTCCTATTTTTTTGGATCTTTCGGTATAGTTAGTCCCGAATGAGTCATCATCAGAAGTAATGCGTGGCAAAAAGCGAATATTGATATGTCCGTCTTTTAGCATCATATCTCCTTTGCTCAGTGTGTAGCCCGTACCATGAATCATTACAGGCAAAATATCTGCATTAAGTTGTTCTGCTAGGAGGAATGCCCCTTTATGAAAACGTTTCATAAATCCGGCTGATGACCTGGTACCTTCAGGAAATATTACGATGGAATAGCCCTGCTTCATTTTTTCACTCATTTTTTCCATACTCTTTTCTGCACCGTCTGACACAGAATAATAATCTGCCATCCGCACCACTGCACCGGACACCGGAGCTGACCGCACTTTGTCATTAGTAAGTACAATGATTGCAGGGTGCATCATCATCATTACAAAATTATCCAGCCCCGACTGATGATTGCATATCAACACTGCCGGCTTTTTGAAGTTCTCTCCGTGAGGGTTGAAAATAGTTTTCTTCACATTACTCATTATATAAATGAGCGATTTAGAAAATGTAGCAATAGCAATATGATAAAAGTATTTCCCTTTTTCTTTGTTAAATGGATTGCACCTTACGAGCAGGAAACCTATACCCGCAAGTATCATACTGCCACCGATAAACCATACCTGCGAAAAAACGGTTTTGAAAAAAGACATTGCCGTCCAGGGATATAACCCCTTCTTCGTTCTGTTGGTAATCAGCAAAGAAAACAACCAGGGGATGAATACCTGTGCCATCAGCACAACACACAGGATACCCACAACAGATATAGCTGCGATAGAGCGCAATGCCGGATGTTGAGCAAAAATCAATACACCGAGGCCAACAATGGTAGTGATAGCTGACAGCAGAATAGAGGATTTGAAAGAAGAAAGATTTTTAGAACCGGTACGATATTCCTGCAGCAGCCCGTCCATAATAAATATGCTGTAATCGTCGCCAAGCCCAAAAATAAGAGTAGATACTATGATATTGATGATATTGAATTTGATTCCGAATATCCCCATCAAACCTAATATCCAAATCCAGCTCAGCATCATTGGCAAAAAGGCAATCAGAGTTAATTCAATTCTCCCATAAGTAATCCATAAAATAACAAATACAAGCAAAGATGTAATCAATGCGATATTGGTAAAATCAGCATTGATAAGTTCTACAAATTTTTCTGTAAGATATTGTCGGTCCAGTACTGTTATTGCCGGTTCACTGCCAAATACATTATATACCTCTTTTTTATGCTGCGGTGGTACTTTTACAAGCGTAACTACTGTAGCATGATCTGGAAATTCGGTAATATAATCATCAAGAAAAGTTTTACGGAGTTGTTGCGCCGTTGCTGTATCAGTGGTAACATAATTTTCATTTAGCTTTGCAGCAAATACATTGAATGCCGAAGCACTATAACCCAAAACCCGCCCTTTTTCATTCAGTATTTGTAATAATGTTTCTTTTTTCTGGGATGTCCAATAATTTTTCCATCGGTTAATCCTAACTTTTTGCAGCGAATCAGATATGATCAATGTGGAGACACCAGAATATTTACTGATAATATTACTGTCTTTAAGTTTTTCGATCTCAGCATTGAGCTTTTCGTTATTAACAAGGGCCTGATTTAAGTCATGTCCTTCTGCCACAATATAAACAGATTGCAAAGTCGCTTCATTTATTTTGTTTAGTTTCTGCTGCGCCTCTTTCAATTGCTCAGGCATATAGTTCATATTATTCAAATCGGTTTCAAAACCCACATACTGAGCAGCAATAGCAAAAAAAACTGTAAGCAAAAGGATTATGCCAATGAAGTACTTGTTACGATCGGGGCGCAGCATAGCAAGCCGGTCAATCCACGAATGTGATACAGTTTCAGCCGGATGTATTTCAAAATGCCGGCTCTTTTTAGACAGGTGAATGAAGTGCGGTAAAAATATCAGTGATGACAAAGCCGCGCCAATGAGGCTGAAACCGGCAAAGGTGCCAAGATCCTTCAGCATATCCGACTCGGCAAAGTTCAGGCAAAAGAACCCACCGATTGTAGTAAGACTCCCAAGAGTGAGCGGAAAGGAAAGGTCGGCAATAACTTTTTTGATATCGCCGGTATGACGGAAATGATTAAAAACATGCAGCGAATAATTTACGGCAATACCAAGTATTACCGAACCTGTACCCACTGCAATTACCGAAATACTCCCGCGTACAAAGTAAACCATTGCCAGTGCAAATAAAGCGCCAGAGATCACCGGAATCATAATTAGTACCGGCGCAGATTTTCGCCGGAAAAAAAATCCAATAAACAATATGAGAAATACAATGGTAATGCCTTGTGTAAACCAGGTATCTTTTCCCAATTGCCCTGCATTGCCTGCAGAAACTGCTGTGGCGCCAAAGTAACGGGCATCAATATTCGAAAACCTGGTATTTACTTCTGCATGTATAATACTGTCCAGCCCGTTCAAAAACACTTCATTTTTTCCGGTATTGTTGGGTGGATATACCGGTGTGAGGAATAACATCAGTGTTTTATGATCTTTTGTTAATACACAATTATCATACAATTCAAAATTTTCATCATATTGTAATTGCTGCAATTTCCTAAGGGCTATAAAAGATATACCTACAGGATCATTGCTGATCATATTTTTCAATGCAAAACCCGAAGGAGAACTAAGTGTTTGCAAATTGTGCTGAAGGGTTTGGGAAATGGTTTGTGGCTGTATCAGGCTATCAATCTGATGGTAATCTTTTTCGGACAGATAAATAGGCAGGTGTTCGTCTACAATACCAAACAATTCCATGGACATATCATCATCCACCCGGTAATTGATTTTCCTGATATATGTACCCAGTTTGATTTTTGACTGTTGTACCAGTTCATCTGAAAATAAAATAAGACTATCTGGGCTGGTGGCATTACTGTCTTTGAGCGATACCATCACAACCAGTTTATCCATAAACTTGGAATGCTGAAAAACTTCATTCAACTTTTCCACTTTAGGATCTTTGGGTAGTATCCGGGAAATATCTTCTTCAAATTTTAGTCTCGAAGCAAATATTGAAGTGAGGATCAATAACCCGGCAAAGCATAGGTAAAGCAGCCATTTTCGTTGCTGAAAGAAATCATATATACCGGAAAAAAATTGCTGCATCTGAGTAAATTAAACTGCTACACGCTTATTTTTCCGAAATAATACAAGGATAACCCAGGTAAGTAGTCCACCAAGTATAGCTGCAATTACAGCAAGTGTCATACTTCCATACAGGTATTGCTGAAAATTATGCTTAACACTATTGAAAGTTATGCCGTAGGAGAATGTGAGTTCATCTCCTTTTTCCAACATCCATATCGCACCTGTTTTATAACTTAGATATATTATCAGTGGAATCATGGGTGGTATGCTGATATGAGCCGCAAGTATAACAAGTGCTTTGTTGAGCCTAAACAATATTGCAAGAAAAATAGCGCTCATTAACTGAAAACCCCATATTGGAACAATACCCATAAAAACACCGAATGCAATTGAAAATACTTTAATATGCCTTGGCTCATAAATATTGATGAGGTGTTCCCTGATAAATTTATTGCGTCGCTCTTTTACAAAAATATCCCTGAGAAAATTTCGTGGTTTGATATAGAGTACACTTATTAAAACAAGAATCGTATTCAAAATACTAATTCGAAAAAAGTCTTTAAAAGGCCTGAAGTGTGATACTCTTTCTTTTCCCGGAGCATAATATACAGATACCGGAACAGAATGTACCGGGATATCTTTCCAGGCAGACCTTACCAGCACTTCTATTTCAAATTCATATTTCCTTGTAAAGAACTTCATATTCTTTAAAAGCGATATAGGATAAAGACGATAACCCGATTGAGTGTCCGGAAGTTTAATTCCAGTCTCCACCTTAAACCAAAAATTTGAAAACCGGTTACCAAAACTGCTTTTACCCGGAACAGAAGACTGGTTCATATTGCGGGAACCGATAATAATAGACTGGGGATGAAATTTCAACTGATCTATAAAAATAGTCAGGTCTTTTGCAAAATGCTGCCCATCGGAATCAATGGTGATTGCATAATCATATCCCAGTTCCAATGCTCTCTTAATGCCTTGCCGGATAGCCCAGCCCTTACCCTGATTTATTGTATAATTCACCTGTTCCATACCGGCAAAACCCGTCAATATTGCTGCTGTATTATCAGTAGATCCATCGTTCACAACTATAATGTTGGAAGTATAGTGTAACACATCCTCAATTACATTACGAAGGGTTTGTCCGTTATTATAAGTTGGGATAATTACACAAACACTATAATCATTAAATGCATTCCTAAGCATAACTTTTTCCTCTGTCAATAACCCGTACGTATACATTGCGACAAAGATATTAAATAGCTACTGCTCAAAAAAAAATCACCTTTTAGAATTAGTTTCCCGACAAATCGCTATGAAGAGGAAAACCTTTGCATCTCTTCGACTTTGCGTGACTAAATTTTTTTCTTTACTTCCCGGATTACCGCTCCTTTTTAGAATAAATATCAAGAATCTCTTTTTCCTTTTTGGTAAGACTTTGCATACCCTTTTGGTGAATTTTTTCCAATATCTGATCCACTTTTTTTTGGACTTCTATTTTTTCTGCATTGTAACGGTCCTCAAGAGTATAGGAGTGGTTATGTTTTTTATAAAAAAGATTGTCTATTAAAAGATAATGCGGCATTTTGATAATGATATATATAAATACAATACTTGGGATAAGAATAATAAGAATTGGGAAATAGTTGTAGGTAAGTACTGAAGGTTCAAGTAAAATTGCTATCAACATACCTGCAACAGCAGCTCCCAAATGTGCTTCATGTCCGATATTGTTGTTGCGCGACCGGATACCGTATATAGAGTAAAGAATAAATGCCAGTCCGAATATCCAGGCGGGGAATGATATTGGCAGAAACAATAACCCGATATTGAACCCGGGAAAAAGCGCTATTGAAGAATAAATTATTCCGCTTACGGCCCCGGATGCTCCTACAGAACTATAATCACCATCTTTTTTATGCAATAAAAGTGAAAACAGGTTTCCTGCAATAAGGCTCCCAAAGTAGATCAGCAGGTAAGAAAATGCTCCCAATTGTCCCGCCAGGCTGGTACTGAAAAGATACAGCGAAATCATATTGAAGATCAGGTGCATCCAGTTGACATGTAAAAAACCTGAAGTTACCAGACGATCGTATTGTTTGAAGACAGTAATTTTTTCCACTTCAAAAGCATATCGGTTATAAAATATACTGTCTTTAAACCCCCGGTAAGAAATATAAACATTTGCAGCTATAATCAACAGGCTGATTAATTCAGTAATGGTCATAATAAGCTGTTATAAATCGCAGGTATATATTTTTCAACTGTGTTAAAAATAGCTCAATTTATCTAAATAAACCGTAAGAGTGCTAAAGAGAACAGAAAACCGAAAATCAATAGTGAACATCAGTTGGAAAAAATCAGAAGTCTGTTTTCATTAAGGAGCAATATACTTCCTGTATTTTTAAATCGGTAGTTTATTGAAAAAGTGAAATATTTTAACCCTGTTTATGCAGATAGTACTTGAACAATTCTTCAAGCCTGTTATCCCATTTGCCAATTACATAAACAACATCTTCGGAAAAAACATTTTTGAATTCTTTAATATCCTCTGGTAAAATCTCTTTCTGGGAAACTATATCGATACCTTTAATATCGCCCTTAGAAACAAACTATGTGAACCCATTGTAAGTTATCAATTCACCTGTTTTTGTTCTTACAGTAAAAGGATACATTCCCATTGCAAGTTCGGGTGCCCGGGCACCGGCAAACCTAAGTTCATGCGGCAAGGCTAACTTACTTGGTTTGATATCTGCAACTTCAGTAAGTAGCAGAAATTTTGAAATGTATATTTGTAATGGTGGGGCATCCGAAAAATGAAATATGCATAAGTCTTCTTCTTCGCCATTATCAAAAACCGATTTTGCAGGGAACTGCAGGCTGCAGGGGCCATAAGAACTTTGAGGATAAGATAGCCCTCCAATTTCTTACAGTTTTTCAAATAACTGACTGTCGGGTAAGAGCGACAAGTTGTTTCATTCCCTTATCAGGTTTAACTGACTTTTTATAATCAACCTTGCTGTAATCTCATCCGGGGTAATAAGCCAATAGTCATCACTATCTTCCTGCTTATACATTTTGCCAAAACCAAATTCTTCACAGAAAGCTAATGCGTCATAGATCGTTTTAACTTCTATATCGTTGTCTGCTATTTAAGACTCAATATCAAACTCCATAATCTTCATAAAAGGCCCGTCAGGAGTGGATAATTCACGAATTTTCATTGCTGGTATTTAGGTAATGTAACACACAATGTACCACATGCAATTTCGATATAGTTATCATAAAATATTTTTCTCAATTGAAAATGACAAATCACTGTTTTTCGAAATTTTTCAATCGGGGAAAAATAATTTTTTACTGCTCTTTAATCAGCCATATATCAGATATCTTCGACTGCTTTCTCCAGTTGAGATTGGATTCTTCAGGTTCGTCAAAACTTACAGTGATTTTACCATCGGCAGTTGTAGTTTTGGGTAGTACCCATTCCTTAAAGCCTTCTCCATCTTTATGGTAAATAACTGGATATATTCTCTGATTGTCAACACGCAATAATGCATCACCTGAACCACATACCTGTATTTTATAGCGTCCATTGGGATCAAGATTAGTATAGTGCAGTAACGGGCATCTTTGAAAGGTTTGAAAGGATAATCGCTGACGGCTTTTGCCATTGTCCCACCAGGCTATATCTGTAGCGTCCTCAGAAATAGTTTCAACCCGTGGACCTTTGCTAATGCTTGAAATATCATCATAATAACTGCCGACACCCGGGTGTTCCCAACGGCTGATTCGCAGGATACGTTTATAAGCAGCAGCTTTATCTGACATTGTTTTGATTTTCTTAAACTCATCTGCCAGCCACCACCTGTTGTTAAGCGGATAATCTACAAAATCGAGTACGGCTCCCCTCTCGTAACCACTTGCCTTGTAGAGTGGTACACTGGTTTGAAAGCCTATTGATCTGTAAAGCGACTCACATAATCCGGCGATTTTATTGTGTAATTCCGGTGAAACCTGTAACTCATCTGCAAGGTTTACAATAGCCAATGCACTATCCATAACTGGTGTGAGATTATTGGAATCTGCAGTTGCAAGTAAAGCATTGGCCCTTGTTTCAAGTCCCTGTTCGTAAATGAGCCTTCTTCTTGTATAAGTATCATAATTGGATCGCAACAACAACATCTGCCAGCGCCAGTTGTGCGTAAGTTCGGGATGCTGATTTTCCAGATTTTTCCAAAATGAATAAGTGGCTTCTACCCCACCGTTTTCTTCCAGTGGCCCATTCCAGTTTTGTTCCAGTGCTGCTATACCTGCAGATACACTCTTTTCAAAACCAGATCCGAAAAAGTATCTTGCATATTCTTCCAGTACTTCATTCACATCCTTTTGCGGATTCCATGCCCCCATACTCCAAACTATTTTATTTATATCATCATGGCAGCCATCAGAGTAGGATACAAAACCATCAGTAAAGGGAGCATTTGTTTGCTGAATTTTTGAAAACGCAAAGGGTCGCGGGTTTACCGCTTCTCTTCCAAGCGTCAGGGCATAAGCCTGGTCCCAGTGAGCTACCGGAAATTCACAGCGTACAGAATGTGTAATATCTGGATATTGACGGTGCCTGTATTTTGCAGGCAGACGATACCGTGTTTGTGCAATAGGAGGGCTACCCGGACCAGATACTACGCCTTCCAGCCAATCAGGCTGATATTGATGCAGATATTCATAAAAATAATCCACCTGAGCTTCGCTAAAGCCCTGGAGTGATACCCATATTTTAGCATTAGGATGATATTTAACCAGCCTGTCGTGGAGGTCTTTGAGGAATGGCATTACCTCAGCAGGCTCATTATCACCGGGATCGCCACCCGGGAAAAAAATATGATCGAGGCGGGGACAAGCTTTATAAAAGGTTTCATGAATATCCAGTTCTGCCTGTCGTTTAGCCTTGTCCGTAAGATCGAAGGTAGCCGGTGTCCATACCCAATAGTCCATATCATAAGCCTGGCATATTTCGCTCATTTTTACCCGCATAGCTGCTGCGGAAATTGTGAAATGCGGACTCGGCTTATCATCTTCATGAAAAGGAATACCTTCTATGGCATTGGTACCAAAAATTGCGAGGTCGCGGATATATTGTTCAAACTGTGCAGGCGTCCATGCATCATAGGAATTTGCAGTATTTCTATACCCCAGTTGATGACCACGAATAGGATATGCGGGAGAAGATACAATATCAACCGGAGTTTGCAAATAAAGGCTCTGTCTGCTCATTCTAAGATTCCGCAGGAGCCAGCCTGCACCAAACAATATACCACGACTATCTTTACCGATAATCCAGGTGATGGTCTTACGACCGTCAGTTTGTGTGATCACACGAAATCCTTCCGGTTTAAACAAAGCGCTGCTCTTATCCACAATATGCGGCACCGCAATTCCATCCAGTGCTGCATCAGAAGCCATTGCAATGGCAAAGACCGGAATATTTTTACCCGGCCATTTCATGGTGCTTTTTAATAACACACCAGTTCGTTTATTTATTTCTTCCTGAAGTATTCTAACCACAGTTTCCCGCATGGGTGAAGGTACAGTTCCCGAAAGCAGTACCTGGGCATCTTTTAATTGTACCTGTTGTGCTGATACATATTTAGAAGGTAAGAAAACACACAATATAATACTCCCAATCAAAAGGGCACAGTATTGATATTTCAAAATAGTCAGGATTTTTTTAGGCATGAGTTAATGCAAATTTCTAAATAAAGAATGTTTATTTTAAAAGAGCAATAACTGTTGAAAATATACTTACAACCCGGATATATTTTGAATGTGATTGTAAAAACCTTGGATATTATTCCAAAAGAAAGTACTGTTAATAAACATTCAGTTCCGCTATTGTTATCAGTTTTGGAGCATTGTCATTGCCTGCCACTGCTGTAGCCTGTAGCCGGATATATCTTGCTTCGGTTTTTTTATTTAATGAAACGTATTGATCTACGGGGTTTGCTGCAATATTTGAGAATTCACCTTCCGCAGATGATTGCCAGTTTTTGCCATCTGCACTTGTCTCAAATATGTATTTACTGATTAATCCTGCAGTTTTTTTATCCTGACGCGGTAATACTGAAAAAGCTATTATCGGCTGAACCTTCCCCATATCTATTGTAATCTGCTGGGGCAAAATACCTATTGCAGTTTCCCAAAATGTATTTTTGTTATTGTCAAATATAAACTCCTTTTTGCTACCGGGGGCAGTAGGCGTATTTGCAATTATTTTCCAGCCTGCTCTGTTAATAGAATGGCGCAGGCTATTGATAGCAGTATAATCAGCTTTTGCTTCTGCAAATAATCCCACATCGCTGAGCGCAATGCATACCGGTGCGTAAAAATGAATTCTTAGTTTTTGGGTTGTGACAAATTCCGGCAACCGTATTAATCTTGTTGATCCGATACTGGTTGCTGATGCCAACCGCTGCCATTGATTGTTTTGCCATTGTTCTATAATCACACTATCCAGCCTTTGACCCAATTTAATATTCTCCCGGAGACGGATAATATTAAAGCGTTTGCGGGTTTTCAAATCTATAGTCAGTTCAGGATGAGTTTCTTTATCGTCAGTAGCCCAGTAGCTATAGCGATCGTTGTCGGTTAAATTGACTGTACCAAAATTTTTATCATTCTTATTCCTAATGTTGGAAGCATGAAATACGGCATTCTTTGCAAGATTGTCACTAAAACTTTTGCGTACTTTATCGCCAAAGGCTTTTAAAGACAGGACATCATTATTTTGCAGAAGTCCATCCCTGTCAGGGGCAAGTCCCAGGTTGAGGCATGCACCGCGGCCTACACTTTTTAAATAGAGGTCAAATAATTGATCGGGTGTTTTTACTTTATCATCCTGGTCGGGGTGATAAAACCATCCTGGTCGCAGCGGTACATCACATTCTGCAGGTATCCAGTATTTACCATCACGCTGGCCTGTTGTAAGAAACCTGTCGTCTACAAAGCCGGGCGCCGGGCTTTTGCCATCCGGTCCAACCGGTGAAAATGTAGCCCAGCAGGTTTCGCCTGCTGTACCCCGCTCATTACCAACCCAGCGCACATCGGGGCCAATATCACTAAAGATTACAGCCCCCGGCTGCATCTTTCTTGTTATTTGCCAGATAGAAGGCCAATCATAGTATGTAGAACGGTCAATAGTCCTTTTTTCTTTTGCCCCGCCATAATACCCATCACCACCATTTGCACCATCGTGCCAACTGATAAAAAGTGGTCCATAATTACTATATAGCTCTGTCAGCTCTTCCCGGTAATGTTGTACATAGAGTGGTGTACCATAGGATGCATCATTTCTGTCCCAGGCAGAACAATACACACCAAACTGCATTCCCTGTTTATGAGCAGCTTCCATGAACTCTTTTACCATATCTCCTTTACCATTTCGCCAGGGACTTTTGCTGATATTATAGTTGGTAGCCTTTGTGGGATATAAGCAAAACCCATCATGATGTTTAGCAACAGACACAAGCCCGTTAAAACCGGCGGACTTAGCAGCCGCAGCTATCTGGTTGGCATCAAAATGTGCAGGATTGAATATTGAAGGAGAAGCATCACCATATCCCCATTCTTTATTTTCAAAAGTGGTGGGGGTAAAATGAATCAGGCAATACATCTCCATTTCATGCCAGTTGAGTTGTGCTTCAGAAGGCAGAGCACCATAGGGAGCAGGAGCATTTTCCACCATCTCATTCTTTATATTGTTTTTGTCACCCCCTGCCTTGTATATTATAAATACAAATACCGGCAGGAAAATCACTGCAAAAAATTTAATCCAAACACTATTCATTGTATAATTTTTAAGTAGAGTTGTTTATTTCAAAATCAATTCTATCACCGGAACTTCTACAGGTGGCCTATCTGCAGGTAATGATAAAATGATATCGCTGCCGGTTGCAGCACTGTCAATAGCTGAGTTATCAATGGTACGCAGTTCTGATGCATCATTCAGCAATTGTGCATAACTGATTTTGCCCCCATATCCTTTAAGTACCAACTGCCTTGAATATGGATAATCAAAGAGGTGTACATACAATCGTTTTGTTTGAGGATTATAAGTAAGCCTGGCTCCATCAGGTTCTGAAAATTCATCAGGTGCATAAGTACAGTTGTAAATAGACCTGTTGTTGCCATGCATCCATAAGGCAAGACTATCCAATGCCCTTGTAGCGCGGTAATCAAACTCACCGCGTGCTGTAGGTCCCACATTTAGAATAAGGTTGCCGCCATTGGCAGTTGAGGTAATGAGTAAGTCAAGCAACTGCTTATCTGATTTCCAGCTATGCTCATCGCGATAATATCCCCATGATCCGGAAAATGTCTGGCAGGTTTCCCAGGTTTTACCCCGGTATTTTACGAGGGTTGTCGGTTTTACCTGTTCGGGAGTTTCAAAATCTTCACCATCTTCATAGTCCCCAAGATCAAGACGATTATCTACTATAATACCAGGTTGCAGTTTCCTGATCTGTTTAATTAATGCAACAGAATTCCAGTCATCTTTTCCTTTTCCATGTTTGCCCGGGTAAGAAAAATCAAGCCAGAGGATATCAATTTTTCCATAATTAGTTAGTAGCTCAGTTACCTGGTTAAAAAGGTATTCACGATATTTTGTCATATCGCGTCCCTTATTGATTTTCTCCCATTCCGCCTCGGGGGCATTTTCATCAAGGCGTTGCGGATGCACCCGGTCTATAGTAAAATCTGGGTGATGCCAGTCAATAAGAGAATAATAAAATCCGATCTTAATGCCTTCAGCACGAAAAGCATCCACAAACTCCCTTACCAGGTCACGTTTAGCCGGTGTATTTGTGGCTTTATAATCGGTGTATTTGCTGTCAAACAAACAAAATCCTTCATGATGTTTGGTCGTCAGTACAGCGTATTTCATTCCTGCGGCTTTAGCTTCCTTTGCCCATTTTTTAGGTTCAAACAAATCAGGATTAAAAAGATCAAAATATTTCTGGTATTGTTCAGTAGTTATACGTTCCCGGTTTTTGACCCATTCATGCCGTGCCGGCAATGCATAAAGCCCCCAATGAATAAACATACCAAATCGGGCATCTTCCCACCACTGCATACGCTGTTGCTTTTGTACAGGCGTTTCATTAAACAATCTTTTCTTTTGTGCCAATACCGTAGTTCCGGCAAGGCAGATACATACCATCGCTATCAAAACTTTTTTCATATAACAATATTTAGAAAATAAAACCATGTTCCGAAGTTAGGGTTATAGCATATATATTCAAAGGGTTTCACGCAACGCACGCAAAGGAGCAGCGCCGCAAAGAAAACATCGCAGCGCTTACTGCACCACTGCGACCGCTGCGAGAAATTGTGTTTCCCAGAAAATTGCTTCCTACACCTTAGTGCCCCGGTGGTTCAAATCCTCACAGCAACACTCCCCTCAAAAACAGGTATGCGAACGAAAAATAAATGATCAGTCCTGTCACATCCACCAGAGTAGCTACAAAAGGTGCAGAGGAAGTGGCAGGATCAGCGCCTAGTTTTTTTAGCAATATTGGTAACATAGAACCGCTGAGCGTACCCCAAAGCACCACACCAACAAGGGAGATACCAACAGTAATAGCAACAGGAAGCGTATGTTCTCCATATACCTTTGGAAAAAAATGAGACCATATCTGAATTCTGAAAAAGCCAATTATACCCAGTACTGTACCCAGCATCAACCCCGATAAAATTTCGCGGCGCAGTACCCGCCACCAGTCGGCTATATATACTTCACCGAGTGCCATTGCTTGTATGATGAGTGTGGACGCCTGCGACCCGCTGTTACCACCGCTTGATATGATCAACGGAACGAATAACGCCAGCACAATGGCTTTGGCAATTTCATCCTCAAAAAAACTCATAGCCGTTGCCGTAAGCATTTCACCAATGAAAAGAATAACCAGCCACCCTACTCTTTTTTTAAACAACTTAAACAAAGGGATCTCCAGATAAGGTTCATCCAGTGCTTCAGTACCCCCCATGCGTTGCATGTTCTCGGTAAATTCTTCGTTGGCTACCCACAGCATATCATCAATAGTAACAATTCCTACAAGTATATTATTATCATCTACTACAGGAAGAGCTACCCTGTTATTCATTTTAAAAATGTTATTGGCCTCCTCCTGCCCGTCATCTACATGCAATACAATAAAGCGGCGATCTATAATATCCGAAACAATTTTATCAGGTTTAGATAAAATTATTTCACGAATGCGTATATCATCTATAAACTCACCCTTCTCGTTAATCACATATACTACATCAATAGTCTCCATGTGTTTCCCTTCCTTTCTTATTTCCTGCAGCACCTCGTCAACTGTCCAGTCTTCGTACACCGAAATATAATCTGGAATCATCAACCTGCCCACCGAGCCTTCAGGATAACCAAGTAATGAAAGGGTAACTTTCCTTTCTTCAGGGTTTAGCAGTTTGATCAGTTCCCTAACCACATTGGTTGGCAACTCTCCCAGGAATGCAGTGCGGTCATCCGCAGGAAGCTCGTTCATTAATTCTGCCGTTTTTAGGGGCGGAAGAGATTGAATAATCCTTTTCTGTTCAGGGACATCAAGTATTTTAAAGGTACTTACAGCCCGGTGCAGCGACAGTGTTGCAATAATTTGGGTTTCGTATTCTTCATTATCACTGATAAGCTGTGCAACATCGCTGATATTCTGATCATTCAAAAAATCCTGTATCAGCAATTTATCGTTTGAAGCAATAACTTCTTCAAACCGCTCCTGTAATGTTATTTCTTCCTGATCGAGCGACATGATTTTTATTTTAATGTTGCAAAATTAAAAATAGCTTTGAGTATTCACCTAAAGTAATATCAATACACAAAACATATCAGTCAACTATGCTGTCGCCTTTCCTGTACATTGATGCCATCAAAGATAAAGGACGAGGTGTTTTTACGCGAAAAAAAATAAAACCGAATACTATTATTGAAATCGCTCCCGTAGTAGTTATGAGCGGGAAAGAAAAAGAACTGCTGGATCAGACTTTATTGCATGATTATATTTTTATATGGGGCAAAAATAACGATCAGTGTTGCATGGCTTTGGGGTATATCTCCATCTATAATCATTCTTACCAGGCAAACTGCGAATATTTTATGGATTACGGAAATCAAACCATTTGTATAAAAACAGTGCGGACAGTAGAACCCGATGAGGAATTAACAATCAATTACAATGGTAACTGGAATGATAAAAAGCCCGTATGGTTTGATGTAAAACATTAATTGACTGCTCATTTGTATTTTTTTATAATATCCATCACCTGTTGATGATAATGACCTCCAAATAGTATAAGGTGTACCAGAAGCGGATAAAGCTGGCACAACTCCACCCGCTGCTCCCAACCTTGTTGCATCGGAAAATGATACTGATATGATTCGTAGAATTTTTTATCAAAACCGCCAAAGAGCAGGCTCATGGCGATATCCATCTCCCGGTTGCCATAGTATATGGCAGGATCAAATACTACAGCAAGTCCGCTGGAAGCTACCATAAAGTTACCACTCCACAGGTCGCCATGTAACAAAGACGGTTTTTCTTCAGGATATATTTCACTGAATTTTGCAGACAGTTTTTCGATTTCGGTCATTTGTTCTGCCTCAAGAAGCCCTTTAGATAATGCTTTTACCGCGAGAGGTAAAATCCGTTCATTAGTATAAAAGTCCGGCCACTTATCATGTTCAAAATTCGGTTGTACAAGTTTTCCTATGTAGTTTGGGTATCCAAGTCCGTGCCGCACTCCTGTTTGATGATGAAGACAGGCCAATCTCTCCCCAAAGTCATTCCAGAAATTGTCAACCGGGTTTCCTTTTTCAATATATTCCATTACCAGGAAAATTTGCTGATGAAATTTTCCATCGAATAATGGGCGTGGTACTTTAATACAACCTTTGTCTGCCAAAGTAATCAAACCCCTTGCTTCTTTTTCAAACATATCCAACCCAAATAATGAAGCATTTATTTTAATTAAAAAATTTCCTTTACCGGTTTCAAGCATAAAAACCTGGTTAATATCGCCACCATAAACCGGGAAATAGTTATGAACAGATATTGCATCAGAAAAGAAATCAGTAAACCGCTGCTGAAGATGTTCTAAAAAGCGGGAATGTAACATGATTTGAAATTTGAGATTTGAGATTTGAAATTGCTAACCCATAGCCTCCCATTCATAGCTTATAGCCTAATGCCCATAGCTGACTGCTGATAGCTCCTATTTCCCCACCACACCATAATCCACCTCTCCCACAACAAATACACTGCCACAAACAATGATAAGATCATTTTTAGCAGCATGTTCGAGTGCTGTTTGCATTGCCGAATTTACATTTGGATAATGATGACCGTTTAACCCATAAGAGGCAGCCTTAGTTGCCAGTTGATCTTCGGGTAGCGCCCGGGGTATCTGTGCTTTGGTAAAATAATATTTTGCTTCTTTTGGCAACAGTTGCAAAACCGGATCAATTGCTTTATCCTTTACCATTCCAATAATTATATGCAGATCGTGATAATCCATAGCTTCAATCTGCATACAAATTTGCTTTATGCCGTCTTCATTATGCCCCACATCAAGCACAACTGCCGGGTTATGATGAATTAATTCCCACCTGCCATGCAGTCCTGTAAGTTTTTTTACATTACGCAAAGCCTGCAGCATTGCATCATCAGGTATTTGCCACCCTTTTTCCTTCAGCCTGTCAATGGCGGATAAAACCGTAAGCAGATTTTTTGACTGGTACATTCCTGTAAGGTCAAGCCGGAATATTCGCTTTTCATTGCCTGGCAATTTTACAACTGTTACTTCAAATTCATGTTCAATATGCCGGTATGCATCTGTATACCTTTCGTGGTCTGCAATGTACAACGGGGCATTTTTTTCTTTTGCTGCCTGTAAAAATACAGGCATGGTTTCTTCATTTGATTCGCCAATGACCACCGGAGTATTTTCTTTTATAATACCTGCTTTTTCAACTGCGATCTTTGAAGGACTATCGCCAAGTATTTGCATGTGATCCATACTGACATTTGTGATCACCGCCAATTCAGGCAGAATAATATTGGTACTATCGAGACGACCGCCCAAACCCGTTTCAATAACAGCAATATCTACCCGCATTTTTGCAAAATATTCAAATGCCATTGCAACAGTAATTTCAAAAAAGGATGGCTGTATATCGCTAATCCATGGTTTAACACGGTCAGTAAAATCAATAACAAACTGCTCATCCACCATATTACCGTTTACTTTGATCCGCTCTCTGAAATCGTGGAGATGCGGAGAAGTATAAAGTCCGGTTGTATAACCTGATTTCTGTAAAACAGCCGCAAGGATATGGCTCACAGAACCTTTGCCATTAGTACCTGCAATATGTATTGATTTAAAATTTTTGTGCGGGTTGCCGAGACGTTCACATAATTTCCTGGCATTGGTAAGGTCCTTTTTTATAGCGGCATCCCCCACCCTGCTGAACATAGGTAGTGCCTGGTAGAGATATGCGATGGTTTGCCTGTAGTTCATATTCATCAAAGAAGCCGACAAAATTAAGGAATTGTAAAACCATTCTACTAACCTGAAGAAAACTTACAAATTTAATACGGTAAAAAGAGATGAATATATTTTCATTCTTATGAGTCAAAGTGTAAGTTAATTTTTTTGAACGTTTGTTTCCTGATTAAACTATTACAACATTCAGGAAGATGTATAGATCAGCTCAATAATGATATGAACGTACAAGAGAGTGACACAACAACAGCCTGATAGTAAACCTGCAGCCGGTACATAAAATATCATATCCAAAATCATACCCTGTTTAATCGTTGAAAGATTGATATATTTATCCCGTAAAAAAAATATCACAATGAAAAAAGTTCTGTTTTGTATTTCTATTGCCATATTCATGTATACCCTGCCTATTATTGCGCAAAACGGCGGATGGGTTTCATTGTTTGACGGGAAAACTCTTAATGGCTGGAAACAAATGGGAGGAATGGCAAAATATGCTGTTGAAAATGGTGCAATAACGGGCACTACAGTATCTGCTACACCTAACAGTTTCATGGTAACTGAAAAAGAATATGGTGATTTTGTGCTGGAGCTTGAAGTAAAACTACCAGACAGCAGCACCAATTCCGGCATACAATTCAGGAGCCATTTTAACCCGGAAGTTAATGACGGCAAAGGGAGAGTGTATGGCTATCAGTATGAACTTGACGGCTCGGCACGGGCATGGACAGCCGGCATATATGATGAGGGAAGACGGGGATGGTTGTATCCCCTTGATCTCAACCCTGCTGCTAAAAAAGCTTTTAAACAGGGAGTATATAATAAAGTGAAAGTAGAATGCATTGGCAATACCATTAAAACCTGGATTAACGGTATGCCGGCGGCTTATCTTGTAGATGAAGCGGATGCCCGCGGCGTTATTGCATTGCAGGTGCATGGTATAGGAAATTCGGGGACGCCCGGTAAAACTATTTTCTGGAAAAATATCCGTATTAAAACTTCCGGTATACAACCTTCGGTATTTCCAAAAGGTGTTTATGTAAAAAACAATGTTCCCAACCTGCTGACCGAATATGAAAAAACAAATGGGTGGAAGTTGCTCTTCAACGGAAAAAATAATGATGGATGGAGAAGCACCCGCACTACTACTTTCCCGGATCATGGATGGGAGATAAAAGATGGGATACTTTCAGTTTTATCTTCTCATGGTGATGAATCTGCCCGCGGAGGGGATATTATCACCAATGATAAATACAGTGCATTCGATCTGTCATTTGATTTCAGGCTCACTCCCGGCGCTAACAGTGGTGTAAAATATTTTGTTTTTTTATCAAACGGTAATACAGGGTCTGCTTTAGGATTGGAATACCAGGTACTTGATGACAAACTTCACCCCGATGCTAAAATGGGAAGAGATGGCAACCGGACACTGGCATCCCTTTACGATCTGATTACGGCCCACAAACCTGGTAATGCCCAGCATGCAATTGGCGAGTGGAATACGGGAAGGGTAATTGTGTATCCCGATAACCATGTGGAACATTATCTCAACGGGCAGAAAGTATTGGAATATGAAAGAGGATCGGAGGCTTTCAGGCAACTTGTAGCCAACAGTAAATACAAAGCCCATAAAAATTTTGGAGAAGATAAAGAGGGGTATATCCTTTTACAGGATCATGGCGACGATGTGAGCTTTAGAAGTATTAAGATAAAGAATTTGTCAAGAAAATAAACACTAAAAGAATTAAGAGCTCATAGTTTAGTAATAGCCATACATTCTTCTTACATCCTGTACGATGCTTTCAATCTGTGAATCATCAGTCAGTCCATTGTAGGTTTGCTTGAGGCTGCTGCCAAATACCCATGCCACACTCTGCCAGAAACCAGCAGAAAAGCTGCCTTTATAATCACGGATTATATCATAGCAGGTATTCCCCGTTTCCCGTGCAATGAGCTTCATCAGTACCTTACCCTGGTATACCGAAAGATCAGTAAGCGGCTTTGTAAATTCGCTGCGAAGTTCTTTTTCACGGCTCTTTACATAGTCTCTTCTTTTATGTTTGTCGGGGATGTTAGTAATATGTGCACTGATATCATTAAATACAGCTCCGGCCTTTTTTGCGTAAGGATAAGTAACATACACTGCATTTCTAAGCCTTGTCCACTCCTTTAATGCCCTGCGCTGATCGGGGGTGAGATTCAGGTAAACAAATACTTCAGAAAGCTCTCTATATGAAATAGTATCGCCCTGATATATTATTGTTTGCACTATAATAGTATCATTGGGGCCATAGCTGCTTTGACTGCGGGCAGCAGAGAACAGTACAGCACAGAGTACAGTTAGGAAAATCCTGTAATATGATCGGCGCATCAAATCCATTCAGCAATTAATATCGAAAATTAAACGTTTTTTCCAATATTTTGATACGTCATAGACAAGATGGGTAACCCGACCGCTGCTGTAAATTGTAAAATTTTAACGAAAAGCACTGAAAATTGGATAGAGACTATGGAGCTACAGTACCTGAGATATGAAAAGAGCTACTATTGCTCGTTTACCATCACTAATTATTTCAATAATAAATTGTGTTAACCGGGTAAAGTCAGAATTTTTTTTAGGAAAAAGCATAACAGAAAATAACTTTCAACAAAAAATGATTTATTTTGGTATTAATAAATAAAAAAATGAAATACATTAAGACTCATTTATTATTGGTTTGCCTTCTTTTCTGGGGGCTGAACGGTATGGCACAACGTATCAAAGTAATAGAGGGAAAAATTCCGGCTATGAAAGATGTGAATACAGAATTTACGTATGATAATATCAGTATTGGGAAATATGACAAAGAGGAAGATTATATAAAAGCCAAAAAAGACGAATACAATAAAAAAGAACCTGGCAAAGGTGATAGCTGGGCTATAAAATGGAAAGATGACCGTGAACAACGGTTTCAGCCAAAATTTGATGAGTTGCTATCCAAATACGGTGAACTCACGCTCAATAAAAATGCGAAATACACGATTATATTTCATACTCAATTTATGGAACCTGGGTTTAACATAGGCATTACCCGCAAAAATGCATATATCAACGGGGAAGCCCTCATAGTAGAAACTGCAGATAAAAGTAAAGTAGTAGCTAAAGTGACTATAGAAAAAGCACCAGGCAACTCCTATTGGGGCAACGATTTTGATACCGGAGAAAGGCTCTCCGAAACTTATGCAACGGCCGGAAAAGCATTAGGGAAGCTCATAAAGAAAGAACAATAGTCCCGGGGAAATCGCTATAAGCTACATTACTGCTGTTTTGACTTACGGTCTAATATTGCGATTGTCTGGTTTGCAATATCGGACAATATATAGCATGTGCAGCATCAAATCCTGAACAATCTAACTGCTAATGGACGAATACTATAGTAGGTACTCAATTTTTCTCTCAACCATGCTAAATGATCTTCCGGTATAAAACAATCTTTCCAGTCAAAGTTTCCTTTATAATAACTAATGCCTTCCCTTGTATAATTAGCATCCGGCACTACAAAATGAAATAGTTCGTAGTTGAATGAATAGTAATTTTGTTCCTGCAATGAGAGTCAAAGATGACAAAAGGAATTTCATTCGGTTCCTATTAAAAAATTGATACTACAAAAAGCTAATTACAACAGGCTTTTGCAGTATCAATTAAGAAGATAAATATCAGGTCAATATCAGGGTAAAGGTTTTACCATAATATCTTTATAATACACTACACTTTTAGGATCGTGTGCCTGCAGGGCGAAAGTGCCATCTGAAATCACACGGCCGGGGTGGCCTTTGGGTGCTAAAGCACCATCGGGTTCTGTCCAGTCTGTAACAATTTGACCGTTGATTTTAGTAATTACATGTTTGCCTTCTACCTTTATATACAATTCAAACCACTCATCATCTTTCACAAAAGTAGCTGCAGTATCTTTAATATCATATAAGCCTGCTGTCCTCTTCCAGTCGGTATGTGAATTATTCACCTGTACTTCAAACCCTTTATCGGGGAAACCCTTTTGTTGAAATGCTGTATGAAAATACACACCCGAGTTAGAGCCGGGTTTTGTCATCACCTGCAATTTCAGTTCAAAGTTTTTAAAATCGTGATTGTTTACCGGGCCGTCGTAATATAAATGCGACCGTTTTCCTGCAACTTTAATAGCTCCATCCTCAATACTGAAGGATGGTCCTTCACTTTCTTTCCATCCGTTTAGTGACTTGCCATCAAAAAGGCTGATCCATCCTCCATTCCCATTTCTATTACCGGTATTTTCATCACTACCTTTAATTTTATTCTGGCTGCTGCAGGCGGCAAGTAATATCATTACCGCGAGGAAGAAAATATTTTTTTTCACGATCAAAATTTAGATGAAAGGTAATAAAGCGGCCGCAAAAAACCATCTGCGGCCGAAATGAAATTAAAAATCTATTGTCCAGCCTTTGCGGTATTCACGTTTAACAAACTGGTTTACTTCCTCCAGGTTGGTAACCCGCATGTTTTTATAGTCCCACAACAATTTCATATTTGCACCCGGATAATCGTTGCCACGACCGTTAGCTCTAGGTTTAGGGGTATCGGCTGCTCTTATAGCAAGGTTTGCCATGAGTATTGCCTCTGTAAGCGGTCCCGCCTTTTTAAATGGTGAGCTCAGTTCCATATTACCATAACCGGCGATACAACCCTCAACCCATTGTGCATAATGCCCGTCTGCTCCACCTGGTACGCGGGGCTGTGTTTGGGGTACTTTCACTTCTGCATTTCTGGAAAGAGGAAGTAATCGTGGATTAGCCGCATACTCACTTGCCATCATTTTTCCTTTGGTGCCTACAAATAAAATACCGCTATTGCCATCGCCAAATACTTCATTCGGACCAAGTTCCTCCGGGCGTTCCGGTTTTATACCTCCGTCCATCCAGTGCATAGTCACAGGTCCCTGGGTCTTTGCAGTTTTGGGATACGTAAGTGTGGCATGACTTGAAGGCGGGAAACTTTCGGGGAAATAGCCACGTTTACCAAAAGCTGTAAATACACTGGTCACAGATGCCTGCACATCCAATGCATATTCAATTCCCAATATTCTGAATGGAGCTTCCATCAGGTGACAACCCAAATCGCCTAATGCTCCGGTACCATAGTCCCACCAACCACGCCAGCTACCCGGTATAAGATTATCTACATAATCCTTATAGGGTGCAGTGCCAAGCCAAAGGTCCCAATTTAGTTCCGATGGTACAGGGGGTTTTGCTGTAGGCCAGGGAATACCCTGAGGCCAAATAGGTCTGTTGGTGAAAATATATACAGTATGTACATCTCCAATAATGCCCGCATCAAACCACTCCTGCATCTGACGTACTCCGTCACCTGAAGATCCCTGATTTCCCATTTGTGTAACTACTTTGTATTTATCAGCTGCTTCAGTGAGCATACGGGCTTCCCATATATCGTGTGTCAATGGCTTTTGCACATATACATGTTTCTTTCTGCGCATGGCTGCCATTGCTACTACGGCATGAGTATGGTCGGGTGTAGAAACCGAAACGGCATCAAAAGATTTAATTTCTTTATCCAGCATCTCCCGCCAGTCTTTATAATATTTTGCCTTAGGAAACCTTTTTCTTGATTCCTGAGACATACGGTCATCCACATCACACAGAAAACCTATTTCGGCCTTTCCGCTTTCATAAAAATTTGCAAGATCAGAGCGTCCTTTACCACCTACTCCCACGCCCGCAACAATCAGTTTGTCGCTCGGGGCTATAAATCCTTTTCCCAGAACATTGCGTGGTACAATCATAAATCCCGCTGCACCTATAGCTGTATTTTTAATAAAATTACGACGCGATTTTTTTTTCATTTCTGACATAAGTATGTTTTTAAGCATTAAAACGATGACATTCCAATTAAGAACAGAGGCTTTACAAATGATAGTCTACTCATTAAACTGACAGTATTTTCTATCATTTTGCAAAGCCTCGTCCTAATGGCATCCAAACATTACTGAATCACAGCCAAATGATCGTAAAGGTTCCCAATTCTATATTCAAATTCAATTGAACTTGCAGGAGTGATTTTATTTACTTTTACCATTCCCCACAATACATCGGAGGGCGAACCACCATTCACAAGTTTAAATACGTATACACCTGTTCCACTGGAAGGATCAATGGAAGTAACTGGTATTCCCGCCATAAATTCATTTTTAGCGGTAGTTAAGTTATTTAAGTTATAGGTATTTGCGGAAGACGCTACAAAAGAAATACCTTTTCCACCGGTAGCCCATGCAGCACCCTGATTAATACTCAACGGATTAGTTCCAATAGTGATCACGCCCTTAGTATCAGTAGCTGCTACGGCTTTACCATTCAAAAGATTGAAACCATCTTTTCCGGCTGTTACATCCAGTACTCCCGATTTTTTCAGTAAAAAGTAAGGTGCACTTGCCACTACCGATTTCACTATTTCATCAGTATATCCGGCCTGTGTACTGGTAAATGAATAGAACATTGTGTCTTTGCCTATGGCAAAGTCATCACCGGATACCGGCACTGCATCGCCGGAAGCAAAATTGCCTACGGACTGCCAGGGTTCATTTGTTCCGTTTTTCTTTTTTACCACTATATTACCGGCGTAAGCACCAGAGGCAGGCGTTACCGTTGCCTTGAAGCTGGCGGTACCGGCACCCCTGATAACATCCACGTCTTTGCCATTAAACTGCGGATTAGATACCGCAGCGGCCTCTTTAAGGTTTACCCTGAAAGTAGCTGCATCTGTTTTACCGGCAAACGTAACGGTAACGTAGTCGCCCACATTTACCAGTTTGGCTTCATTGCGGGTATAGTTAACCGTTGCCTTCAGGTCACTGCCCAACGTTACTTCTTTTTGGGTACCGGCCATTGGGAGCAATTGTAAAGACCCGCCACTGGTTGGAGTTTGAAGTTGCAATAATTCAACCTTCATCACGTCTCCGCTTTTAGCATTGGGGAGATACGAAGTAACGGTAAAGTTATCGTCGAGAGTGGTAATGCCTGCTGATGTTGTTTTGGCTACACCAGTAATAACTACATTCCCGTTTTCATCTCTTGGTATGTCATAATAAGGCTGCTTGGTACAACTCCATACAGAAACCACCGAAGCCATTATGAATATATTTTTTATGTATGTCTTCATTTTATCGTAATTATAGATAACACAATTTTTTTACTGACCAACTTGTTTAGGCAGGTATCCAAAATTTTGCATACACTGTGCATTATTAATAATTTCAGTTCCCGAAACCGGCGCCAATAAATTCATCGGGCCAAATTCAAAACTGAAATCTGCAGGACGATGCCCAATGAAAGATTCAATTCCTGAAAACTGTCCATCACCATCAACAAGGCACATACGTGTGCGGCGCTGATCCCAAATCATTTTATTTTCAAATACCAATTCGTAAGCACGCTCGCTCATTATGGTGTAAAGATTCACATCTACAGCCCTGTAGGCAGGTAATTCAGCTCTGGACCTTACTTCATTTATCCCTTTGATAATATCATTATCAGACACACCTTCGCCCAATTGCTTTAGTGTCCAGTTCACTTCAGTAAGCATTAATAAAATATCAGCATAGCGGTAGAAGTTCCAGTTTAAGCCCGACTGTCCAGTTTTTTTGATAGCGTCTGTATCATAAAATTTGTAGAGATAAGGCATATTAAATTTTTCTGCAGGTCCTTGTGAAGGATCATATTTTGTAGACCTGGTGTCGGAAAAATAAAACATTTGCCTGTCTTTGATACGTTTATCAGCCGGGTTATAAGAATTAAAATAACCAATGCTTGGAATAAAAGTACCATACTCATCACCAAACATGGAGACATGGCTAAGACCAGGTAATGCTGCCGGAATAATACTGTTGTTGGTTACCCCACTCAGATATTGAGCCTGAAAAACAGCTTCTCCGCTATTGTTTTTAGCTGGATTATGCAAATCATCATAAGTACCAAGTGTGTATGCACCATAAAGCACATTTAAATTAGATTGTGCTTTTTTCAGGAAATCTTTAGCAGAAGGAGAATTCACCGGGTAAGTGCTGGCCGACCATGAACCATCAACACACCATTTTTTATCAGGTGCAGTGGCTACTTCCTGATAAGGATATCCGGCACAGGTTAGATAAACATCTGCCAGAATTGCCCGGGATATGTGTTTAGTTACTCTTCCATTAGAAGAACGTGAATCCGGTAAAGGACTGTTCACTGCAAACTCAAGATCGGGTATAATCACTTCGTCATAAATTTGCTTAAGGGATGTGCGTGGCAATTGTACACTATCTAAAGTACTCACAACAGTTGTTGTAAGGGGCACATCGCCAAAATAGCGCACCAGGCAAAAATAATACCATGCCCTCAGCGTCCTTACTTCTGCAAGTGCTTTTTGAATATCAGCATCAGACCATTCTTTTATCCCGGGAATTTTTGCTATTGCAAAGTTGCAATCTCTCACCCCCTGGTACCAGTTATTCCACTGATTATTGAAATCTCCAAGCATATCACCTGAAATCTGATTGGTCTGGAATTTCCAAAATTGCACATGCGTATCAGAGGTATAGGCCTTACCTGTAGGATATTCTAATGTAGCAGGCAGATAATTACCCCAGTCGTTTGCGCTGCCTGTCCATGAAGCTAAGGAACGGTAAGGTCCGACAACCAATGCTGTACCTTCCTGCGAAGTAGTAAATTGTGTTTGATCGGTCATATTGCCCGTAGGCACTTCTTCCAGGAATTTTTTACAACTGCCCGCCAGTATTACGATAAGGGCAAGTGTTGCCTGGTATTTAAAAAACTGAATGATTCTCTTATTTGAATACATAATAATACACTTTAAGAATTAGAAACTAACATTAACACCAAAGCTGTATATAGAAGGAGTAGGATATTGATATTTATCCACGTTTGGTACCAGTGAATATTGTTTATCCAATGAACTTCCTTCGGGATCATATCCTTCTACATTTGTGATCAGGAAGAAATTAGCTGCTGAAACATAAGCCCTGATTTTTTGCAACTTCCAAACTTTTACCGGGAATGAATAACCAATAGTTGCCGATCCGCCCCGCACATAAGATGCATCACTGATCATATGGGTATCAGGATACGACTGATAGTACGCTCCACCATTACCCGGACGCATTTGGGCAATCATACTGTTTTGAGCAGTAGGTCTCCATGCCTGCAGGGTGCTGTTTAAACCACCGGATACTAACTGTCTGTCTTCGGCTGATTCATGTACGAAAGCTTTGTTTACACCTGTTACAATCTGGATGTTAAGACTTGCATCAAATCTTTTATATTTAAAATAGTTGTTGAAGCCAGCCAGAACTTTTGGAAAAGATCTTCCAATAACTCCACCATCAGAAACCAGGTCTATTTTTCCATCATTGTTTCTGTCGAGGAATTTAAGGTCGCCGGGTAACATGCCATAACGTGCTGCCAGCGAAGCTTCTTCGGTACTATATGTTCCAAGACGGGTTAGTCCGAAAAACGAACCAATGGGTTCTCCTACTTTTAATATAGAAGTACCGTTACCTGCACCTGTGGAAACATAGATTGATGCACCTGTTGGTCCTAATGCTAAAATTTTATTTTGATTGAGACTTACTGAAAGTTCAGTATTCCATTGAAAATTTGCACCATCAATTACTGCTGCATTCACCCCAAATTCCCATCCTTTATTTTCAACCGAACCATAGTTCATTTTAGCAGTTCCGGTAGTAGTTGAATATGGCAGGGGCACATCCAGCAACATGTCTTTGGTAACCTTGTAGTAATAATCTACCGTAAGATTGAGCCTGTTGTTAAACAATCCCAACTCCAAACCTCCATCATATTGTGTGGTTGATTCCCATTTCAAATCGGGATTACCCATTGTACTGGGATAAATACCGGTTTGTGAGGAATTACCCAAAACAACACTTCCCACTCCCACATAGGTTTGCGATACATAGCTACCGATTTCCTGGTTACCTGTTTTACCTACGCTGGCTCTTAATTTCAATTCGCTGATTGACTCAATATCTTTCATGAAATTTTCCTTGGATACTCTCCATGCCACCCCTGCTGACGGGAAGAAACCATATTTGGTATTAGGACCAAATTTGGAAGAACCGTCAATACGACCAGTTGCAGTAAGCAGGTACTTATTATTGAAAGTATAACTTACCCTCGCAAAATAGGAGTTGAGCGAGCTTTTTCCATCGCTGCTGGAAGGTACCGGACGGGTTTGTGCGCCTGCACCGATATTATGCCATTCATAAAAGTTGGAGAAAAATACAGAGTTCGATGTATTAAGGTTTTCCCAGTTAAACTGTGTCCACGCCAAACCCAGCATTGCATTTACTTTGTGCAAATTGGCTATAGATTTATCATAGTTAAAATAGTATTGGTTTTGCCAGTAAAAAGTATTTTGTGTATTGATGTTGGCGCTACCGTTTCCACCATATAGTTTACCGCTGTATGCATTATATTTATATGCATTGTAGTCTACAGAGAAATCTGTTTTAAGGCTCAGGTCAGGGGTAATTTTAGCCGTTAAAGCAATGCTTCCTGTAGTTTGGTCGCGGTTGGTACGTCCATAAATCTGAGATCTTCTGAACACGATATTATACCATTGTTCACCTACGTTAAAATCAGAATTTGTTCCCCACCGGTTAGCATAGATACCCAGGTTGGGATCATTGGGATATTGAGTTGGCAAAATACTCCAAACTTCCGCGGTAGAACGCGTAATACCATCATCATTAGTTTCCTGGCTACGGGCATACGAAATATTCGTACTCATATCCAGCCACTTTGTAATTTTCACATCACCGGTAATCCTGGCGCTGTAACGTTTGAACCAGGAATCCTGCATTAAACCTCTCTGATCGGTATAACCCAGGGATGCAGAATATTTAGCATTATCACTCCCCCCTCTAACGTCAATATGATGATTGTTGGAAGTTGAAGGATTAAAGGCTATGTCTTCCCAATCAGAATTATAAATAGGTTTATAGTAATTGCCATCTTTACCTATCAGGTCCAATAAATATCCGCCCTTGTTCACTTTTTCGAACAACCAGGGCATTTCAGAATAAGATAACCCTGAGGCATACTGTCCGCGAAAATCCTTTGCACGGTTAATGGTTCCATACTTATCGCCATTCGCCATAGCCTGCTCATATACATACATGAGTTGATCTGCATTCATTGCATAAAGGTGACGTTGTAATATATTTCGTGAAACACTTCCACTGTAGTCTACCTGTGTTTTGCCGTTCACGCCGCGCTTAGTAGAGATCATGATTACACCGTTAGCACCGCGTGCCCCGTAAATAGCAGTTGCAGAAGCATCTTTCAACACTTCCATTGAAACAATATCTTCAGGATTTAAAGTTGACAAGGCATTAGCCACACCGATAATTCCATCCACCACAAAAAGTGGGTCGCTGCTGGTATTAATTGAATTTGTACCGCGGATCCTGATCATAGGTTTTCCTCCCGGAACACCGGAACCCTGGTTTACCACCTGCACCCCTGCAATTTTACCCTGCAACCCCTGCCCTACGTTAGCAATAGGCCTGTCAACCAGTTTATCGGCTTTAATTTGTGCAACTGAGCCTACTAAGTCGCTCTTCTTTTGTGTACCATAACCAACAACTACCACATCGCTCAGGTCAGAAACAGATTCAGACAAAATGATATTGACATCAGACCTGCCATCTGTTTGAATAGTTTGTGTAGTATATCCAACGCTTGATATTTCAAGAGAAACTTTACCTTCAGTATTTACATTCAGGGAAAATCTTCCGTCTCTGTCGGTAACAGTACCATTTTTAGTTCCGCTTACTATTACAGATACCCCTGGCAGCGGTTCACCATTATGGTTAGTGATACGACCTTTGATTACTACAGGTGGAGGTGCAGTTACCGTTGATTCATCCTTATCTATTGCAGCATCCACGAACCTTGCTTTCTTTATTACTATTGTTTTATTAACAATAGCATAAGTCAGCTTTGAGTCTCTGAGGCAAGCCAGTAATGCTTCATCAACTGAAGCATTTTTAATATGAACTTTAATTGGTTTTGTATTTTCTACAACTTCCTTGTCGTAAAAAAATAAATAACCGGTTTGCTGTTCAATCGCTTTTAAAGCGTTCGCAAGGGGAATGCTTTCCCCGTTGATGCTGGTTTTTTGCGCATAACTGTGCGCACTTACCTGCAGCGTGCATAAAGTTAAAATGGCAAATGCGAGTTTCATAATCAATAGTTTGTTCGTTAAGAACCTGGTATAGGGTTCCCCCCTATACTTTTTGGTTGAAGTCATAAATAAATGATTGAGTGAAAAAACTCTTTGTTTAAATTGTTTTATTTATTCTTAAAATTAAATTGTCTGTTTAATTTTCTCCTTTCGTATTCTAAGTCACATAACCATGTTTATCAGCCGGAATACTACATTACTACAATTGTTTTCCCTTCAATTTTAAAATCAATGTCACTTAGTCTCAATATTTCGAGCACATCAGAAAGTTCTGCACGTCTACTGATCTTTCCTACAAAATGACGGGGCGATAACTCATGTGTATAGGTTATATCAACATCATACCATCTCCCTATTTGACGCATTATGGTACGAATGTCTACATTGTCAAAATAGAACAGACCATTCTTCCAGGCAATCACCTCTTCTATATCCGCCTGGCGATCTATCTTCATGATGCCGTCTGTTCTAAGTTTTACCTGTTGCCCAGGTATTAGTGAAATGTCATTTACCCCGTTGCCTACCTTTACGGCGCCTTCTACCAGGGTAGCTTTCATCTCCTTTTCGTTGTGGTAAGCATTCACATTAAAATGCGTACCCAGTACGTTTACTTTCGCCTGTTTTCCATTAGAAAGATTAACAAGTACCTTGAAAGGCCTTTTCCCGGATTTACCTTTCAACCATAACTGCTTTACTTCAAAATATGCTTCACCACTTAATTCAACATCCCGTTCTTCATTGTCAAATACCACCGGAAATTTCAAAGAAGATTCAGCATTTAACCACACCTTGCTCCCATCAGGCAGGGTTAATTGATACTGCCCACCCCTGGGAGTAGATAATACATTGTAAGCGTTGACACCTTTGGATTTAGTTACCATTTTACATGCATCATACTGCAATACACCCTCTTCTTTCTTAATTATATTTACCCCTTGTTGTTGTAAAATCCCATCAGTCATTCCATCCAGGTCTACCACCGATCCGTCGGCAAGTGTAAGTAATGCCTTGTTGCCGCCTGGTTTTATTTTATACTTCTCTTTTTCTGCCACTAGCACCTGACTTGTTTTATGGTTAGCTTTTGGAAGTATAAAAATGGTTCCAATTCCTGCTATTACCACGGCAGCAGCAACACTCATCCATTTACGAAGTTGTATTGTTTTTGATCTAACTGCAATGTCATAGCCCTTATCTTCATCAAAAATTTTTTTCAATATTGAACCGGATGTCCTCCCTGGCAGTTTCACTTCATCCCCAATTAACTCCATGTACTTTTCCATCACCTGTTTTACGATGCTTTCATTTTCTTTCAATTCTATAATATTCATCAATTCAGCCATTTCAGCTTCATCACATTGATGCATAATATAACGTTCTAAAAGATATTCCAGCCGGGATGGATACATAATACACTTAAAACCGATAGCCTTCAAATGTGCAGATTTCTAAAATTAGTTCCCCTCTATTATACAACTCAAAAGGAAAATTCTGAAAATCCCGCAATTGTTGTTTGTCGGCACACCTTTACTTTAATAATTGGATTAAATAAATAATACAGATGCTGAGTACTGTATAATATCGCTCACCATTTCCAATACCCTTCATAAATACAGTAACCCAATATTTACTCAGCAAAAGTTAACTGCATATATATAGATTATTGTAAAATAGCTTTTGGGGGGGAGCAAATAAAAATTTTATTGAATATTCAGGTAAAAACACAAAACAATAAAAGTAGGACTCCAAAATAAGGAAGGCAATAAGTTCTTAAATTTTTCATGGCTTCGGAGAGATGATACTTGATAGTTTCTGGTTGAATGTGAAGCAATTCTGCGGCATCATCACGCTTTAGACCTATTTCTTTAACTAAATAGTAAACTTTTTTTTGCTGACCCGGTAATTGTTCAATTGCCCTTTGAAGTAGTCCATCACATTCTTTCCCGAGAACCTTTGTGTCTACATTATTATTTGCAAGAGGAACAGTTGCGGTAAGCGCCATTTTCTTTTTATACTTGATAGCATTTTCCCGCATCATCCTGTATAAATAATTTCTTGCAACGATAAAAAGGTAGGACCTAAAATCTCTTATATTTTCAAGTTGTTCCCGTCTAAGCCATATTTTCAGAAACACTTCCTGCACTGTTTCCTCAGCCAGATGGGCTGAGCCGGTAAATTTAACAGCGATGGTATAAATATTATTAGCGTAAATATCAAATAATGTGGTGAATGCCGATTTGTCTCCTTTGGCAGTAAGCGACAACAATTCTTTTTCGTTATGCATAGCTATGGCAGCATTTTTCGGGAGGTCTAATAACAAAAAAAACGACTACACCAATATCAAATATTATCCTTTCCCGTTGTTCTGGTAATTCGCTTTCAAGGTAAAAGAAAAAATTTATTCTTTTATACTCATTGAATTCAAAAGATACTTTTAATCGCAAGATACATGAACATTTGATAAGTAAAATAAAATTTTAGTTATCTGCCAAATTGTACAGGGATATGTTCAAACATACCTAATTACTGTGGGGTGATTTCTATTAAAAATATGTATTACATAATCAATTGAAATCTGGAATTTATTTGCTGAAATGACTTTTATAAACTTTATTTAAATCTCCGTTTATTTAGGAACTCATACAGCTTAATTCCAAATTTAACTCAATTGTTTTATCCCATCGGCATCATAACTTCAACAACAGTCCCCTTCCCTATTTCTGATTTTAGAGAAAAATTGGCCCCAATCATTAATGCACGCTCCTTCATTCCCAATAGTCCAAGTGTGCCGGTATTTTTATGATCATCTATTTTGAATCCCCATCCATTATCCTTAACCGTTAGTAACAATGTTTTATTAATTATGTCAATGTTAATGTCAACCTTTGTAGCATGAGCATGACGGGCTATATTGGTAAGCGATTCCTGGCATATCCGGAATAATCCTGTTCTTACGTGTTGTGGTAAACCAAAGTTCTCAAGCACCGAATTAAAGGTTACAGGAATATTAAAGCGTTTGGTAAAGCCTTCAATATACCATTTGATAGCGGAAACTAATCCCAGATCTTCCAATGGTCCTTCCCGCAACTGAGATGAAAGACGCCTTACAAATCTAACAGCATCATCAACAATTCCTGTCATCGACTGGATATATTCTGCAACCCGTTCATTATTACTCCCGGCTAATTGGTTCTTTAGAAGCTGAATATCCATTTTAAAGCCTGTAAGCAGTTGCCCAAGTTCATCATGCATCTCCCGCGCAATACGTTTTCGTTCTTCATCACGCACATCCTGCAAATGTGCTGTAAGCTTTCTTAATTGTATATTCAAATTCTCCGCTTCATTTATTTTCTCTTCCATCTTATTTCTGGCATCACGCAGATGTACTGACATTTCATTAAAAGAACGGGCTAATTTACCTACTTCATTGTTGCGGGTGACCGGTACTTCTGCAAATTCTCCGGAAGACAGTTTATCTACTGCTTTAGTCAACTGATTTAGGGGGCGGATGAGATTGCGACTAATTATCCAGGTTACAAGTAACCCGCAAACTACTACTACAAGACCCAGCAGGATCATCCAAAAGAGAAATCGCGAAGCTCCCTGCACTACAATTTTATAGGGGAACTCCAGCGAAACCACCCAGGGGGTATCGGGTACATACCTAAATGCACCTATTAACTTTGTACCTCTGTTATCTACATAACTATAATCACTGTTTGCTCCATGATCCGCTACGGGTAACCGGTAATGAACCGGTCTGACAAGGTCAGTATAAAAACTATCATCCTTGTTGCCCACATATAATTTTGCTCCCTGCCCTGCAAGTTTAGAAAACTGTGCAAGCATTTTGGATGTTACCCTTACAAAACGATAACGCGAAACATAACCCAACAACCTACCTGATTCTATTACAGGTATGATAATACTATAAAATACAGAATCATGAAAACTGTATAAGGGTCCTGCTAATATATTATCGTGATCATTGTGGTAATGACGTTCAGAAGGCAGATAGGCAGGATCTCCGGCGATGAGCAGGGAATGATAATTTGTATCAAGTATTTCGGCAAATACAGAAGAACCTCCTTTGCTAATTTGTCCAATTACATCAATAGCGCTCTTTTTAGCCCGTTCATCTCCACTTTTTATAAATGCCGGTAGGGAGCTACCTGCAAATAATCGTCCGGTACTTTTAAAGTCATCGTGTATAGACTCGGAGAGCATATCAGCAACCTGCAGGGTAAGGCCAGACAATCGTTGTTTGTTATCCTGCAATACAAGTTTTCTGATACTAAGGTATGATACCAGGCTGAAAAAAATAACTACACCTATTAATAACAGGCTTATTACTAATGGCAACCCTTTTTGAAGCGAAAGAATTTGGAAAGAACCCCAACTTCTTTTTTGTGAATGGAATACATTCAATCCCATACAACAATGGTTTATTCAAAAAATATCCGGAATAATTAATTTCTTATGTTTTCAGGAGTATGGAAAAATAAAACCTGACAAAAACTTATTTCATCACAATCCATGCAGTTCAATAACCAATACTTTACTTCCGATATAATGTTTGATTGTCAGATATCATAAATGTAGTAAAAAACTATTTTATTCAGTCAGAATATTTTAGAGAGTACCTAAAAGTTTATCTATCTATTAAATCTTTGGTCATAGTTATATGATGACTTTTAAAAAATAAGCAGAAATACTTATTGAACTATGATTAATCATAAGAACAGATGAAAATTAAAATAGATTTTATCTATAGTATAATAATTTATATCAATTAGTTTTATTTGTCTTATTGTTACAAATTTGTACCGTCAGGAAATATCTATTTTTCATCATATTACAAATCATTAAACATGGAAAGTAACTTAACCGAGATCAGCAAATGTCCATATCACAATGGTTCAAAAAATAAAAATGTTGGAGGCAGCGGAACTAAAAACCGCGATTGGTGGCCCGATCAGCTCAGGTTAAATATTCTACGACAGCATTCTTCTTTATCCAATCCGATGGATAAAGATTTTAACTATGCAGAAGCTTTTAAAAGCCTCGATCTTGCAGCAGTTAAAAAAGATCTTCACGCATTGATGACAGATTCACAACCCTGGTGGCCAGCCGATTTTGGTCATTATGGTGGTTTGTTTATACGTATGGCCTGGCATAGTGCTGGTACATATCGTGTCGGTGATGGACGAGGTGGGGCCGGGCAGGGATTACAACGTTTTGCACCCTTAAACAGTTGGCCCGATAATGCAAGCCTTGATAAGGCCCGCAGGTTGCTTTGGCCGGTTAAACAAAAATATGGTAACAAAATTTCCTGGGCCGATCTGCTCATTCTTACCGGTAATGTAGCCTTGGAATCAATGGGATTTAAAACATTTGGATTTGCAGGTGGCAGAGTAGATGCCTGGGAAGCTGACGAGCTTGTGTATTGGGGTTCTGAAACCACATGGCTTGGCGGTGATGTTCGTTATGCCCAGGCATCGAATGGGAAAAGCAAAGATAATATTAACAGTAGCAGTGCTCAATCACGTGACCTTGAAAACCCTCTTGCCGCAGTACAAATGGGATTAATATACGTAAATCCGGAAGGCCCTGATGCTAACCCCGATCCTATTGCGGCAGCAATAGATATCCGTGAAACTTTTGGGCGTATGGCAATGAATGATGAAGAAACAGTGGCACTGATAGCAGGAGGACATAGCTTTGGTAAAACACATGGCGCGGCTTCAGCCGATCATATAGGAAAAGAACCCGATGCTGCTGATTTTGAAATGCAGGGTTTGGGATGGAAAAACAATTATCGTTCTGGTGTTGGAGCTGACGCTATAACAAGCGGGTTGGAAGTAACCTGGACAAAGACACCTACCCAATGGAGCAACAATTTCTTTGAAAACCTTTTTGGCTATGAATGGGAACTTACGAAAAGCCCGGCTGGAGCTCATCAATGGGTAGCAAAAGACGCCGATGATATCATCCCCGATGCATTTGATACCGGTAAAAAACACAAGCCTACTATGTTAACCACTGATCTTTCTTTAAGGTATGACCCGGTATATGGCAAGATTTCAAAACGCTTCCTGGAAAATCCTGATTTGTTTGCAGATGCGTTTTCACGTGCATGGTTTAAACTCACCCATCGCGATATGGGACCTCGTAGCCGTTATTTAGGTAATGATATACCTGAAGAAGTAATGATCTGGCAAGATCCAATTCCCGAGGTTAATCATCCCCTGATTGATGCGAAGGATATCACTGCTTTAAAAACTCAAATTTTAAATTCCGGACTTACCGTTTCACAATTAGTGTCAACAGCATGGGCTTCTGCCTCTACCTTCCGTGGTTCTGACAAGCGTGGGGGAGCTAATGGTGCACGGGTACGACTATTGCCTCAAAAGCAATGGATGGTAAATAATCCCGTACAGCTAACAAAAGTGCTGAGTATATTAGAAGGGATTCAAAAAACATTTAATGAGACTCAAAAGAATGGCAAAAAGGTTTCATTGGCAGACCTGATAGTACTGGCTGGTTGTGCAGCTGTTGAAAAAGCAGCACAAGATGCCGGGTATAATATTATCGTTCCTTTCACTCCCGGGCGTATGGATGCCACCCAGGAGCAAACTGATATTGAATCTATTGGGCACCTGGAGACTGCAGCAGATGGATTCCGCAACTATCGCAAACAAGGTTCGCCTGCTTCTACTGAAACATTGCTGATAGATAAGGCACAATTATTAACCTTAACAGCGCCGGAATTGACCGTACTCATTGGTGGCATGCGTGTACTCAATACCAACTTTGACGGCTCTGCACATGGTGTTTTTACCGATCGTTTGGGTACACTTACCAATGATTTTTTTGTTAATCTGCTTGATATGCGAACAGCATGGAAAGCAGTAACTGATGACAAAGAACTATATCAGGGTATTGATCGGCAGACCGGTGATGTGAAGTGGACAGCTACCCGCGCTGACCTGGTGTTCGGTTCTAATGCAGAATTAAGAGCTATTGCGGAAGTATATGCAAGTGCTGATGCTAAAGATAAATTCGTGAAAGATTTTGTAGCTGCCTGGAATAAGGTAATGAATCTTGACCGGTTTGATCTTCATCGATAGAAAGCAGTAAAGTTGTTCATCATTATACAAAAGTGGCCAGTCAACCGGCCACTTTTTTTGTGCAAAATGACAGGTTAAATAAACTGTATTTTTGACATTTGAATTTCAGTCATTAACTTTAGCAGAAACAACCATTAACTTAAACCTTATAATACCAATCAGGCATTACGCCTGAATTCAACTCGCAGATAAACAATCAAATTGTTTTCATAGTCAATTTTTCAGGCCCGTTTAATCCAATAGTAGTGAAAGGCGAGGCTGTCTGTATCAGGCAGCCTCAATTTTTTTGAATAAAGAAATGATTTTTTTGAAAAGCAAAACACTATATTTCCAAAATGAAGAGACGACATTTTTTAAGATCCGGCAGCATGCTTGCCGCTGCGGGCTTCTTTTCACCCGCATTACCAATTGTTGCGGGGCCATTTAAGGAGGAAGAGTTTGCTGGTACTCATTTTCCTTTCGACAAAAAATTAGACCCGGCCTGGTTGCAAGGGCTATATGAACGAGGCAATGCCACCACCTATAAAAAAAGCAAAAACGAGTTGCAATATATAGGGATGCCTGTAGGAGGCATTTGCGCAGGTGGTGTTTACCTCGGTGGTGACGGAAGACTTTGGCTTTGGGATATTTTCAATCAGAACCAAACAGGCGCCGTACCTAAGACACTGCCGATACCCTTAAAGGATTTTAATAAAGAAACGATAAACAATACAGATGGCACGCTTTACCTTGAACCATCCACACAAACATCGGTATTACAGCAGGGATTTGCTATTTCCGTTACACAAAATGGTACCACCTATATTAAAAAACTGAAAGAAACAGACTGGGCTGAAATATGTTTTGAAGCTACATATCCTGTAGCCACCATCACTTATAGCGAACCCGGATTTCCGGTGGAAGTCACATTGTGTGCTTTTTCTCCATTTATACCCGGTAATGCTTTTGAAAGTGGGCTGCCAGCCACCATACAGTCAATAACAATAAAAAATATATCCGGCGATGAGGTTGCAGTGGATATACTGGGATGGCTCGAAAATAAAATGCTATGCTATGCCGAAAAAACGGAAAAAGATTTTAACAGGGTTAATTCAACAGTAAAAGGAGATCATCTCCAGGGCATCCATCTGCATTGCAATACCGGCAACGAAAAACTTAAACAGGCTCCTGATTTTGGAGATATGTTTTTTGGCTCGCTTACAAGCGAAGCTACATGTATAGCCGATGTTATTTCAGGAAAGGAGGAAGAAGCCCGCCGGATCAAATACCTGGTTAATAATAACCGTAATGCTCAGGTAGGTGGTATCGTACAGACTTACCATTTACAACCACAAAAAGAGATCAATGCAGATTTCATTATTTCGTGGTACACTCCTAATATTTGTTTTGACTGTCTTCCGGAAGGCAGCAGGCCCTGGCAACTGAATGGAATTACCGTAAAAGACGCTGCCACACATTTCTATACTACACAATTTAAAAGTGCAGGGGAGGTGGCTGAATATATTGCGAAACATTTTGACAGACTGAGCAGTAAAACATTGCTCTGGAAAGAGACCTGGTACAACAGCAGCCTTCCCTGGTGGTTCCTTGAAAGGACATTTGTAAATATCTCAACACTTGCCACTACTACTACTCATCGTTTTCAGTCAGGACGTTATTATGCCTGGGAAGGAGTAGGCTGCTGTCACGGCAACTGTACTCACGTTTACCAGTATGCGCAGGCAGCTTCACGTATTTTCCCGGAGTTGGAAAGAGATACCCGTGAAAGGATTGACCTTGGTATTGGATACGATGAGAAAGACGGAATGATCCGAATAAGGGGAGAAAATACAGGACCTTCAGTAGACGGGCAGGCAGGCACTATACTGCGTATCTACCGGGAACATCAGATGAGCAGGGATGATAGTTTTTTGAAAAAGAACTGGCCTAAAATTAAGAAGGCAGTGACTTTTATAATGAATCTTGATAAGAATAATGACGGAATGGAAGATACTCCCATGGAAAACACACTCGATGCCCAATGGCATGGAGAAATTGCATGGATTGTCGGGTTATGTATTGCTGGCGTACGTGCCGGTCAGGCAATGGCTGAAGAAATGAAGGATAAATCTTTTGCCGAACGATGTGCCGACTATGTTGCCAAAGGTAGAAGCAATATGGAAAAATATCTGTTCAACGGTGAATATTTTATTCATCGAGCTGATCCGAAAATTGGAAAAAAAGAAATCGGTTCATTCAATACCTGTCATATAGACCAGGTATACGGACAAAGTTGGGCCTGGCAGGTAAACCTCGGTCGTATCCTTAGTAAAGAAAAAACCATGAGCGCCTTGCAAGCGCTTTGGAAATATAACTATATGCCTGATGTGGGACCGTATATAAAAAAGCATCCGGGTGGCAGGTTTTATGCATTGGCAGGTGATGGTGGTATGGTGATGAATACCAATCCCCGAAATGAAGAAAACCCTTACGGCAATGCTAAGGCATGGCAGGTTGGTTATTTTAATGAATGTATGAGTGGTTTTGAATACCAGGTAGCGGCTCACATGATGGCTGAAGGGATGACTGAAGAATCACTGGTACTTACAAAATCTATTCATGACCGTTACCATGCCTATAAACGGAATCCGTTCAACGAAATTGAATGTTGCGATCACTATGGGCGGGCAATGGCGAGTTATGGCGCGTTCATAAGCGCATGTGGATTCACTTATCATGGACCTAAAGGCCAAATTGGATTTGCACCAAAACTCAACCCGGAAAATTTTATAGCTCCATTTACTGCTGCAGAAGGATGGGGAACATATAGTCAGCAGCAGGCTGTTAAATCTTTCAACGCACAATTAAAAATTGTGTATGGATCATTAAGCATACAACAATTCACTATCAGTTTGTCAGACAGTCACAAGGTGAGTAAAGCCGAGGTGCTTATTGCAGAAAAAGATGTTCCTGCAACTTATACCCAGACGGGATTGCAGTGTGTAATCACTTTTAAGCAAAGGCAGAATATTGCTGAAAATGAGACATTAAATATTACTGTTACCTAAAATGCAGGGAAATAAATGAGTCACTTAAAACTACTAATAGTCGGAGGATTTTTGGCAAGTGGAAAAACAACAGCCATCTATGGTGCGACTAAGCAATTAAAAGCTAAGGGTTACAAGGTGGGTGTCCTTACCAATGATCAGGGAAAACAACAGGTGGATACCGGATTCATTCGCAGCAATGGAATTCCTAATGAGGAAGTTTCGGGCAGTTGTTTTTGCTGCAACTTCAATGCTTTGGCAACCGGTATACAAAATTTACTGGAAGTAAATCAACCGGATGTGATTTTTGCCGAATCAGTTGGATCATGTACTGATCTTGCTGCTACAATAATCAACCCGTTGCTTACCCTGAAGAAAGGCAAATATGATATTGTGCTGTCAGTATTTGCCGATATCAGGTTATTGGTAGCTTTTTTGCAAGAAGAGCAACCGGTTTTTAATGAGAGTGTCGGCTATATTTTTCAAAAACAATTAGACGAAGCGGATATTATCATCGCCAACAAGACAGATCTTTTATCTGCAGAGGAACTGAGTCGTGCAAAGTCGGTAATATCTGCAGCATACCCTGATAAATCTGTCCTTTACCAAAATTCACTTTCAGAAGATGGGATACAAAACTGGTTGGCCGCCTGTGAGGATTACCGTAATTCGGACCTACGTCAAGCTCTCAATATAGATTATGATAAATATGGAGCAGGCGAGGCTGAACTGGCCTGGCTGGATGAGGAAGTTGGTATAATTACTCAGGACAAAAATGCGGTTAAGACAGCATTACTGCTGGCAAATTCGATATATAACAAAATCAAGACCCGCAATTATCCCATTGGTCATCTTAAATTCCTATTAGATAACGGACAATATCAAACGAAGATTAGCTTCAGTTCATTTGATGATATTGCAAACAGAGATCAGTATAATATGGAAGAATCTGAGAGGGTTGTTTTACTCATCAATGCAAGAGTACAAACCACTCCAAAGGAGCTACAGGAAATTGTTACTAACGCTATTATTGAAACAGAAAATGCAACAGCGGGTAAGATTACGGAATATATAGTCTCCGCATTTAAGCCCGGCTATCCCAGACCGACCTATAGAATTATTGTATAATAATTGCTTTGAGTTACTTCTTTATATTCACAAGATCATAAGAGTCATCTATCCAGGACCGTAAAATAGACGTAGCAATTGATCCATCAACAATAATAGTATTCCAGTGTTTTTTATTCATGTGGTAACCCGGTATAACACAGGTATAAGTTTCCCTTAACTCTTCAGCTTTTTCCGGATCACACTTTACATTGAACTGGATTTGTTCCGCATCCAAAGGAAGCAGTAAAAAGATTTTACCATTGGTCTTAAAAACAACCACATCAGGTCCAAAAGGCAATGCTTCTTCTACTCCTTCTTTAGAAAGACAATATGTTCTGATTTGTTCTACATCCATAATGATAATTATTATCAATACCCGGTATATTCAGGCAATTTGGCGCTCTGTTAAATAATAGATACCTTAAATTTCATAAATTTTATTACAAAAGTAAAACCATGCTTATGTTAAAAGCAGGTAATTATACATTCTTTTTACTATTTGCATTGATACACTTTACAGCCATATACGCCCAGACTGGTACAGCGGGTGAGCCTGTAAGATATATTGGCGGAGTTACAATTGATCCCTCTGTGCATGAAGGCAGGTTACGCTGGGCTATCGGCACAGAAAACATCCAGGTAATGCGTGCCAACAGAAAATTTGGGGGCATAGACACCGACACTGGCTGGACCTATAATCATGCACCTAATTTAGCCTATTGGAATAATAAATTTTATCTTCAATATCTTAGTAACCCGGTGGATGAACATATAGCTCCGGGGCAGACACTGCTCGTAACTTCTGCAGATGGCAGACTTTGGAGCAATCCGGTTATTATTTTTCCACCCTACAAAGCGCCACCCGGTGTAACTATACCCGAGGGCTATCACGGATATATGATGCATCAGCGTATGGGTTTCTATACAGCCCCAAACGGGCGTCTTCTCACACTTGCATTTTATGGACATACTGAAGACCCTTTCCAGGAAGGTGGTATTGGAAGAGTGGTCAGGGAGATTTATAAAGACGGTAGCTTTGGCCCTATTTATTTTATAAAATACGAAAGCCATGCCCTGTGGAATGCCTCAAATACCTCCTACCCTTTTTATACAACATCTACTGATACAGGTTTTGTGGCTGCTTGTAATGCATTACTGAATGATCGCCTTAAAACCTTACAATGGCGGGATGAGGATGATGAAAGCGATACCTTATATGCAAAAAACAGGGATGATGATCATCTGTCAGCGCTATCTTATTTTCATCGTAAAGATGGAAAGGTAGTTATGCTTTGGAAAAAATCGAAAGCTGCCCTGTCAGACAATAATGGAAAAACTTTTTCCTATCCTGTAAAAGTTCCCACACTGCTAATGTCGGGAGGCAAAAACTGGGGACAATGCACCGAAGATGGCAGATATGCAATGTGCTATAATCCTATAGATAATTCCGAATACCGGTATCCGTTAATCATTGTTACGGGTGAGGATGGTATAATATTCGATAATATGCTATTGGTTCAGGGTGAAGTACCGCCAAGGCGATTTTACGGTCGCTGGAAAGATTTTGGCCCCTGCTATATGCGCGGCATTGCTGAAGGTAATGGTAATCCACCGGGTAATGATATGTGGCTAACCTACAGCATGAACAAAGAAGATATGTGGATCAGCAGAATACAGGTACCTGTTACTTACAAAGTAAATCAACCTGTACATGATAATTTTGACAACCTCAATCCCGGCGACAGGATTTCAAACTGGAATACTTACTCTCCGCAATGGGCGCCGGTTACCATAGCCACATTTAAAGAAACACACAACAAAGTATTGCAGCTTTCTGATGAGGACCCTTATGATTATGCAAGAGCAATACGGGTATTTAAAGAAACGTCAAATGCTGATCTCAGGTTTCGGGTTTATACTGTGCAAAATAATTTGGGTGAGCTTTCAATAGATGTTACCGATCAGTTTGGCAATCGTCCGGTAAGACTGACATTAAGTAATAAAGGAACCATTCTGATGAATGATGGAACTAAGGAAATAACTGTGAAAAAATATCTTCCTAAAAGATGGTATGATTTTCAAATAACAGTGAATGCTACTCTGCACGGTGGTTATTTTGATGTTTGGTTAAATAAAGAACATGTAATAGTAAAAGCACCTTTAGCGGAAACTGTAAAATCTGTTGAACGTATATCTTTTCGAACAGGGCCTTATCGCAACCTCCCCAACCGTCATACGCCAAATGAAACACCTGAACCGCCTATGCCAGGTGCAGATGAGCGTGTAGAAAAGGCTACATTTTATATTGATGATGTGCAGTTGAAATAATAATTAAACCACATTTTAGAATGGATCCATTTATCTTATATCCGGTTAAAATTTTGTTTCTTCGTAATGAATATCCTTTACAGGTCATCATTCAATCGGCATATTTTATTTATTCAAAATGACAATTTTATTTATCACCGGTGGCAATGCACTTTTACCAGAGATCGAAGCATATATCTCTTTCTTTTCGCAATACCCTGGCGTTAACACCAAAGTTGCATTTGCCAAAACAAAAGATGATGTACCTGCTGATGTAGAATGGCATTTTATGGGCATGCACAAACAAAAAAATAATAAAGCAGTCACTATCCATGAATATGCTTCAGCATCCACACCTCCGTTTGCCAATTTAAAAAACAGGCTAAAAAAAGCACTTAACTGCCTGCCGGATTACAGGCTTTTCTATAGTGAATATGTAAAAGATCAATTTAATTTCAGGGACAATATACCTTATGGCTACCGTGGACATGGTATTTTAGAACAAGCAGGAATACAAACCAACTCAGAAAAAAAATATGATTTTATTTATGTTGGCTCAGTAGATAAACAAAGACACCTTTCGGCACTATTCAACTGTTTTACCACAGGAAGTATGCAGGGCAAAACGCTACTGGTACTTAGCAAAAATTACCAGATTGTATCCGCCGGATTAACTGCTTATAACAATATTATTTTTAAAGGTCCGGTTCCTTATACCGAGGTTTACAAATATATAAGGAAATGTAGATTTGCTTTAAACTATATTCCTGATATCTCCCCCTACAACCAGCAGGTGTCTGCAAAATTTATTGACTATACAGCTTGCGGAGCAAAGATTATTACAACAGATTATGCCTGGATCAGACAGTTTCAAAAAATTAATGGTGGAAATTTTTTTTTCCTGACAGACAAACTGGAAAACTTTAGCTGGGATAATATCAATCAGTTTCAATTTGTGCGGCCGGAGTTAAAATATTATACCTGGGAAAATCAAATAGTAAAGTCAGGTGTATTGGATTTTTTACAAAAAAGATTTCCTGAAATGAAGATACTGAGAAGGGAATAGGATGTGAGATTATAAACATGGAACTACAAACACAAACAAGTACTTGAAATTGAATAATAAATAAAAGCTTATAACTTTTCCCCTACCCTCTTTACTGTAGCAAACTCGAATATAGTTCAAGTTGTCCTTTCCAAATTCTTTCATTTGCAAAATTTTTTTCAACAAATACCCTACCGGATTGCCCATAATTTTTACGCAAATCCGGGGAGTCAATCAGTTTACCTATAGCCGAAGTCAATTGAGTAACATTTCCTTTTTCAAAAAGTTCACCACTTACATTTTGCATTACTGCATCCCTGCAACCTGCAATATTGGTAGCAATCACAGGCACTTCCATAGCTGCAGCTTCTATCAGTACATTGGGGAATCCTTCGCGGTATGATGGTAATACCAGCATATCCATCAACTCATATACGGGTCTTACATCTAATAATTTTCCCAGGTAGATCACTTTTTCATCGTGATATAACTGATCAAGATACCGGGCTGAAAATGGATGCTCTGGTATTAAGGGACCGGCAATAACCAATCTGAGAACCGGGTATTTTGCAACTAAAATATTAAATGCCTCAAATAATATATCTATTCCTTTATCCTTCGATAGCCTGCCAATATACCCAACTACTATATTTTTATCAGTTAGTCCAAATCTTTCCTTCATCTCCAATACTTGTTCCGTCAGATCTAGGCTCTTTGAAAACTCACTAAGATCAATTCCATTACTGCTTCCTTTGGCTATTACAATTGCCTTTACAGCATTTATGATTTTTCTTTGAATGGCATGCTCTCTCAGGGAATGACTAACTACAATCACCTTTTCTGGAATACGGCAGGAAATTTTTTCAGTTAGTGTAATAATACTCCTCAAAAGACCCTTTTGATTATCTGACAGCAATCCATGCATGGTAAAAACGGTATGCTTAAACCCGGTAAGAAAACAGGCAATCATAATCAAAAAACCTGATTTAGGATTTCCGGCATTAACAATATCCGGCTTCTCTCTGCGAAGGATACGAACAATACGAATCAACTGGAAAAAATCAGTAACCGGAGATATTCTTTTGGTAAATGGAATAGTGATAAGTTCAGCATTTTCTTTTTTGGCAAGCATACTAATTTCTTCGCCAGGAGCACTTACAATAACAACTTTAAAACCATTCGCTGCTAAAAATGCTATTTGGCCCTTAAGAAAATTTGCACAAAACGAACTGGATACACCTATTAATATTTTGGGCATACCGATAAAAATAAGGGTTCATCATTACAATACCTAAATATCCTGATATTTGCTTTTTTTATTCATATCAGTAGTATTGCAAAAAGTATTATATATTTTAATGGCCGTTGCCTACGCCAGTTTATTAATTTTAATATTTACCCGTAGCTGCCGCAATAACGGGAAGACTCTCCCCTGGCAATGGATAGCTTTTGCTTTTCTGGCGAAGGTTACGGCAGGAATCATTTACGGCTATATCTATTCACATTACTATATGATTAGTGACAGTTGGTCATATTTCAATGAATCACTAAGTGACTACCATGATCTGATAAATAACCCGGCGAAATTTTTTACAATCAACAGCGAATTCAAACATTTAACCGATTTTTTCTCAACAGCCGACAATGCATTCTGGAGTAATACCGGAGAAAATTTTTTGATTAAACTGCTTGCCGTTTTAAACGTATTCAGCATTGGGAATTATTATACAGACGTAGTCCTTTTCAATGCCTTTTCATTTTGGGGACTTTATCTTGTGTACAAAGTAGCCATTCAATACCTTCCAGGGAAAGAAAGCTGGGCTTATCTGCTAATATTTTTTTGGCCATCCTGTCTTTTTTGGAACAGTGCTATTGATAAAGATGGATTGCTTGTATTTTTTTCAGGTATTTTAATATATAGCACTTATAATTGTATTTTAAGAAGAAAGTTAATTCTGTTCCTTTCGTTGGGTATAACAGGTTTCGCTGGTATTTTTTTAATTCGAAATGTCAATGCGGTTTTGTTCATCCCTGCAATAGTATGTTGGTGGGCAGCATCCAGGATGTATAAAAAACGTTTTGAAATTTTTCTTTTAGTGTATTCAACTGCTTTCTTTTTATTTTTTTTATCAGGACTGGATGGCTCTCCCATAAACCTTTTACAACAAGTGGCAAATAAGCAACACCAGTTTTTATCTCTCGAAGCAAATACCAGGTTGCCATTATCAGCCCTTGATCCAAATTTTACCAGTTATATAAAGGTATTCCCCGAAGCGCTCAATCATATTTTCCTCCGTCCTTATATAACAGAAATCAGTTCTCCTTTTCACCTAATGGTATTTTTAGAAAATACCAGCCTTATTTTTCTAATTTTCTTTATTATAATTTGGAAAAAGAAAGGAAGAGTCCGTAAAATGCCAACAACATTTAATTTGTTTCTCTGGTCGGTATCATTTACCGGTTTACTGCTTATTGGATATATTGTACCGTTCCCCGGGGCAATTATTCGTTATAAAGCTTTTTACACCATGCTTTTTATACTTCCATTTATTAGTTTTTTTAACACAAAAACAACAACAAAGGCTTAATAATAAAAATTAATTTTCATATTATATTTACATCAACTTTTTCAGCAAAACAAGAAGTATTTTAAAAAAAACGCCATCTTTTTTGCATAAAATATTTGCACATTCAAAATATTCAATAATTTTGAGCGATTTTTTTAAATTTTACACAAAATCAATTATATTAAATTTTTATTAAATGGAATCACTCCGCTTTAACGCACTCAATCATTTATCCACCATTGGAAAAGAAATATCAGTAGAAGGATCGGAAAAGATAACTAAAATTTTCGGTGAAAATGTTTTCACACTACAAACTGCAAGGGAGTTTCTTAGTGATGAAGCTTACAAAAGCCTTGTTGCATCCATTAAAACAGGAAAAAAGATTGACCGGAATATGGGTAATCAGATAGGTGCCGGGTTAAGACATTGGGCAGAAAGCAAAGGAGTTACCCATTTTACACATTGGTTTCAGCCATTGACAGGAACTGCCGCCGAAAAGCATGATTCTTTTTTCACCCTTAAAGGCGATGGTACTCCTATTGAAGAATTTGACGGTGCAGCTTTAATACAGCAGGAACCTGATGCCTCTTCTTTCCCTTCTGGTGGTTTAAGGGCAACTTTTGAAGCAAGAGGTTATACAGCATGGGATCCTACTTCTCCGGTTTTTATAATGAACATTGGAGATGCCAACACGCTATGTATTCCAACCATCTTTGTTTCTTATACAGGGGAATCGCTTGATACTAAAACTCCTTTATTAAGGTCAATTGAGGCTTTAAACAAGGCAGCCGTAGATGTTTGTCATTACTTTGATAAGAATGTTACAAAAGTAATTGCAACACTAGGGTGGGAGCAGGAATACTTTGTAATTGACGCAGGATTGACAAATGCCCGTCCGGATCTTATAATGACTGGACGTACCGTGTTTGGGCATGCACCTGCCAAAGGGCAGCAGTTAGAAGATCATTATTTCGGGTCTATACCAGAAAGGATTTATGCTTTTATGAGGGAATTTGAAGAGGCTGCATACCGGCTTGGTATTCCTTTAAGAACACGTCATAACGAAGTAGCACCCGCACAATTTGAATGCGCCCCCATATATGAGGAAGCCAATCTTGCAGTTGACCACAACATGCTGGTAATGGATATAATGAGCCGTATAGCAAGACATCATAATCTTACCGTTGTATTGCATGAAAAACCTTTTGCCGGCATTAATGGTAGTGGAAAGCATAACAACTGGAGCATGTCTACCGATACAGGCGTAAACCTGCTGGCTCCCGGCAAAACACCCAAGACGAACCTGATGTTCCTGACTTTCTTTGTAAATGTAATAAAAGCAGTAGATGATTATGCAGATATTCTTCGCGCCTCTATAGCATCTGCAGGTAACGATCACCGCCTTGGCGCCAACGAAGCACCTCCGGCTATAATATCTGTATTTGTTGGCAAATACCTTAGTGAAGTACTTAATGAAATCAAAACAAGAGTTGGTGATAATTTCTCTGAACAGGATGAGATTTTGCTGAAACTCGATATTCATAAAAATATACCAGAACTGTTGCTGGACAATACAGATCGCAACCGTACCTCACCTTTTGCATTTACCGGTAATAAATTTGAATTCCGTGCAGTAGGTTCCACTGCTAACTGCGCAATACCGATGACAACACTGAATTCAATAATGGCAGCTACTCTCACCAAATTTAAAAATGAAGTTGATGCCCTGATTGAGAAAGGAGATAAAAAAGAAATTGCTATCATGCATGTTATCCGGGAATATATTTCCAGCTCCGAAAAAGTATTATTTGAAGGTGATGGTTATAGTGAAGAATGGCACCATGAAGCAGAAAGAAGGGGTTTGCCTAACTTGAAAACCACACCCATTGCATTGGATGCAATGGTGACAGATAAAGCAAAAAAACTTTTTGAAGAAACCAGCGTATTCAGTCATGTTGAACTTGAAGCACGTCATGAAATAGAACTTGAAGCATATATTAAGAAAGTGCAAATCGAAAGCCGTATAATGGGTGAGCTTTGTACAAGCCATATACTCCCTAGTTCTGTTAAATATCAAAATATCCTTATCAACAATATTAAAGGATTAAAAGAAGTAGGTCTTCCTGAATCTGCTTATGCCAACCAGTTACAGATCCTTAAAAAAATATCTGAACATATTGCTAAAGTAGCAGATGGAGTGGAAAAGATGATTGAAGCCAGGAAAGTGGTAAATAAAATTACTGATACCCGCACAAAAGCTATCGCTTATCAAAGCCAGGTGAAGGATGCCTTTTTTGATACTATCCGTTATCACGTTGATAAGTTGGAATTGCTGGTAGACGATCAGTACTGGCTGTTACCTAAATATCGTGAAATGTTATTCCTCAGATAATCAGAATCAGTACAATATATTCCAAAAATCCTTTAGTAAATGCTAAAGGATTTTTTTTATGGGTAATCTCTAAAAAACTAAAAAAACCTCTGTAAGCAGAGGTTTTTAATATAAAACAGATAGCAGTGGCTATAGCATAGTAAAATTTTCAAGAAATTTTGTTGTGAAATTTCCTTTACGGAACTCTTCGTTTCGCATAAGCTGCTGGTGAAAAGGAATTGTAGTTTTTACCCCTTCTATAACATATTCACTCAATGCCCTGCTCATAGTATTGATTGCTTCTTCGCGGGTACGGGCTATTGCAATTATTTTTCCAATCATCGAATCGTAGTAAGGCGGAATAATATATCCGGCATAAGTATGAGAATCAATTCTTACGCCATGCCCCCCCGGCTGATGCAGCACTGTTATTTTTCCTGGTGAAGGGCGAAAATCATTATAAGGATCCTCCGCATTAATTCTGCATTCTATGGCATGCATTTCAGGATAATAGTTTCGTCCTGAAATAGACTCACCGGAAGCTATTTTTATCTGTTCCTTAATAAGATCAAAATTTGTAACCTCTTCAGTGACGCAGTGTTCTACCTGAATGCGGGTATTCATCTCCATAAAATAAAAATTCTTGTGTTTATCCACAAGAAATTCAATTGTACCTACACTTTCATAGTTAATAGCCGAAGCAGCTTTTACAGCAGCTTCACCCATTCTTTCCCTGAGATCATTTGTCATAAACGGAGAAGGAGATTCTTCTACCAGTTTTTGATGGCGACGCTGAATGGAGCAATCCCTTTCGCTCATATGACAAACTTTGCCATACCTGTCTCCGGCAATCTGTATTTCGATATGCCGTGGTTCTTCCACAAATTTCTCTATATACAGACCATCATTTTTAAATGATGCACCTGCTTCAGCTTTAGCTGTACTATATGCTCTTTCCAGTTCACTTTCTTCCCATACCACCCGCATACCCTTTCCACCACCACCTGCCGTTGCTTTTAGAATAACCGGATATCCAATATCTTTTGCAAGTTTTTTCGCTTCTTCAATACCGGAGAGTAACCCTTCACCACCAGGTACCACAGGTACGCCTGCCTTAATCATAGTTTCTTTGGCAGTAATTTTATCGCCCATGGCGTTTATCATCTCCGGGGTAGGACCTATAAATTTTATCCCATGTTCGCCACATATCTGGGCAAATCTTGCATTCTCAGCCAGAAAGCCATAACCCGGATGAATAGCATCTGCAGCAGTAATTTCAGCAGCAGCCATCAGGTGTGGGATATTCAAATAAGATTCAGCACTTTGAGGTCTGCCAATACATACCGCTTCATCTGCAAACTTAACATGCAGGCTATCTTTATCAGCAGTAGAATATACTGCAACGGTTTTAATACCCATTTCTCTGCAGGTGCGGATAATGCGTAGCGCAATTTCACCACGATTGGCAATCAGAATTTTTTTGAACATGCAGTCAATTTGAAACTAATTAGGTTCTACCAAAAATAAAGGTTGGTCGTATTCAACCGGGCTGGCATCTTCTACCAAAACTTTGACCAACCGGCCACTAACTTCACTTTCAATTTCATTGAAAAGCTTCATTGCCTCAATAATACAAACTACTTTACCTGGTGTTACTTCATCACCAACTTCAACCAATATTGGTTTGTCAGGGGAAGCTCGGCGATAAAATGTGCCGATCATCGGACTTTTTATAGTAATGAGATTATCTGCTTTGGGTGTTGCTGACGTTTTCGGTTTTTCGGTTCCCGGCTCTGAAGAAACAGAAGGAGTAATTGGGTATTGTGCAGAGTATGTCGCAGAAGGAATTGCAGGTGAAACAAGTTGAGTAACTTGTTCTTCTTTCTGCTTTATGGTAATTTTGAAATCCTTTTCTTCTAAAGTAAGTTCACCAATATTGGATTTGTTGATAATTTTTATCAACTCCTGAATTTGTTTAAAATCCATGTGTGGTTATAATTTAAGGTTTTTAACCGTAAAGTAAGAAAACTGAGAGCTAAGATAATGATTCAGACTAAAAATACCCAAATCAGTTTTTTACCCTTTCTACGTATTCTCCTGTTTTGGTATTAATCCTTATCAATTCACCTTCTTCAACAAAAAGGGGAACCATTACGGTCGCCCCTGTTTCTACAGTTGCTGCTTTTAGAGTGCGTGTTGCTGTGTCGCCTTTTACACCAGGTTCACTATAGGTGACTAATACTACAATTTTATCAGGCAATTCCACACTCATCGGTTGTTCTGTTTCCGTATTTATCAATACCCCTACTTCCTGACCATCTTTCAAAAACTGTGGCGCATCAATTAATTGCTCCTGAATGGCAATCTGTTCGAATGTTTCATTGTCCATGAAATTATAACCGGAGTCATCTTTGTACAAAAACTGAAAGCTCTTTTTCTCTACCCTCACAGGATAGATATTATCCCCGGAGTTCCAGGTTTTCTCAATACTCCTGTTATTATCTACCCCTTTCAATTTTGCCCAAACTTTTGCGGCCGCCCGGGCTGTTTTATTTTCACCAAATTCTACAACGCTGTATAGGCTGCCATCCAATTTTAGGATCATGCCTCTGCTGATATCTGCTGTATTAGCCATATTGATTTTTTTTGAAAGTGCGGGCAAAGATAAGTGGAATTTACATTACCCGGTTAATATACTGAAAGGTTCTGTTGAAAGAAGGGCTAATATCAAATTCCAAATGTTTATCAACCAAATCGTATTTTCGGTTTTCCATTTCCCCTAAATCCTATACCTGATAAAATTTATTAAACTAACATATTAATCAAACAATTTTGCAATGTTTATTGTAGATGCCCACCTCGACCTTAGTATGAATGCAATGGAATGGAACAGAGATATTACTCAATCTATTTTCCAAATCCGTGAAAGAGAACAACACTTTACCGACAAGCCCGACAGGGGAAAAGGTACAGTAAGTTTGCCGGAATTACGGAAGGGAAATATCGGGTTGGTTTTTGCTACACAGATTGCAAGGTTTGTTGCCCCCGATAATAAGTTACCCGGGTGGCATTCCCCGGCTCAAGCCTGGGCCCAAACCCAGGGACAACTGGCATGGTATAAAGCGATGGAAGATGCAGGTGAAATGAAAATGATTACTTCCCGTCAGGAATTGGAGGCACATCTCAGCCTTTGGATGAATGACAAAAACAATGACAACAAACCTATTGGGTTCATATTAAGTCTTGAGGGTGCAGACTCTTTGATTACAGTTGATAATCTTCGTTTGGCCTATAACTATGGACTTCGGGCGGTGGGTCCTGCCCATTATGGACCCGGCAGGTATGCTAATGGAACAGATGCTACCGGGGGATTAAATAAAGATGGCATCGCTCTACTCAAAGAAATGCAACAACTAAATTTGATACTGGATGCAACACATCTCTGTGATGATGCATTTTGGCAAGCGATGGATATATATAATGGACCCGTTTGGGCAAGTCATAATAACTGCAGAAAAATTGTAAATCACAACCGCCAGTTTAGTGACGAGATGATAAAAACTTTGATAAGTAAAGATGCAGTAATTGGATGTGCCTTAGATGCATGGATGATAGTTCCCGGATGGGAAAGACGGGTTTCAGACCCGTTAAAAATGAATTGTAGTCTGGATAAAGCAGCCGATCATATTGATTATATCTGTCAGTTAGCCGGTAATACGCTTCATTCGGGCATAGGTAGCGATCTTGATGGTGCATTTGGCCGAGAACAATCACCATACGATCTGGATACGATTGCCGATCTGCAAAAGTTTGTTGGGATACTTGAACGGCGTGGATACAATTCAACTGACTTATCAAATATTATGCATAACAACTGGATTAATTTCCTGAAGAAATCATTACCCGAAAACAATAATTTGTTGAAAAAATAAATCTGATCTATTTTACTACTGCTTCCTCACCATACATCTGTTCTTTAAACTGCAGGGAGGGAGAAGAGATGAATGGTCCAATATTAAGTTGATTCCATTTGTTGTCCACTGACTCAATAGTTCTATCATCAGCAACGATAATATTTGGCCAGTCTCGTTCAAATCCATCAAGTTCCTTTATCTTCCTTGTGCCATCAAGTCCAATACAGGCAAATATTTTACCCCTACAACTTTTAGAAGGGGCTTCGAACAATATATGGTCTCTTTTGGGATCAAGATTGTTGCAAAATCGCCAAAGCGCCGTACTTAATTTATGTGGGTCAACTGATTGTTCAATATAAAGTATCATTTTTATTTGTTCAATGCCCGTTATCTCCTCGCAAATCTTTTTGTGAAGCTCCCGTATATGCCCCTGCCGGTTTTTCTGCACTGAAATGATTATGCAGGGAATACCTAATCTACCTGTTAACACATTGACTTTATTTATTTCAGGGAAAGCATCAATAATATCTGTTTCTTTTATTATTAACTCAGTCTCAGGGATCATATACCTTTCATCATATTCTTCTTCTAACTGATTAGTACCATCAATACACATCTTTCCTCCGAAGCCTAATTTACTGCAACTGTGATCCAATACATCCATTGGACCAGTAGTAAAAAAAATATTAGCTGCAACATTTAAATTCCTGAAAATAGTTTTTGCCAGCAAGTAATAATTTTTGATATCTGTATGCTCGTCAGCAATTATAAGAATTTTATTAAACATCATTTGACCTGCACCCCACATGGCATTCATTACCTTCTGTGCCTGTCCTGCATATTCTTTTTTAATTTGGGTTATTACCAGGTTGTGAAAGACCCCCTCAACCGGCATATCCATATCAACAATCTCCGGCACCATCATCATTTTTATCGGAGCAAGAAAAATTCGTTCAGTAGCTTTTCCAAGCCACGCATCTTCCTGTGGAGGTATTCCAACAATAGTTGCCGGATACACTGGATTTTTCTTGTGTGTAATGCAGGTAACATGAAATTTTGGATACCAGTCGGGTAATGAATAATAGCCTGTATGATCGCCAAAAGGACCTTCCCATATTAGCTCATCACCAGGATCAACATAACCTTCAATGACAAAATCTGCGTCAGAAGGCACTTCCAGTTCCGGCTGTGTAATACATTTTACAAGCTCCACCTTCTTCTTTCTCAAAAAGCCTGCGAGCATATATTCGTCTACATTTTCCGGGAGGGGAGCAGTTGCTGAATATGCATATACCGGGTCACCGCCCAGCGCAACAGCAACAGGCATTTTTTTACCAGCCGTTTTATAACCATTATAATGCCTGGCAGAAACTTTGTGTTTATGCCAATGCATACCCGTTGTTTTACGATTAAATATCTGCATGCGGTACATGCCTACATTACGGATTCCAGTATTGATATCTTTGGTATGAATAATAGGTAATGTGATAAAAGGTCCGCCATCTTTTGGCCAACAGGTTATTACAGGTAAACGTGATAAGTCAGGTTCCGAAAAAATTATTTCCTGACATACTCCTCTCCCTTTTTTTATCTTAGGCATCCAGGAAGCAAATTCGCTGAGTTTGGGAAGGAGGTTGAGTTTATCCAGTATGCTTTCTTTGGGCTTAGTCAGTAATTTAAAAAGCTGTTCAATTTCAAAAGCAACATCGTCAAGTTGCTTTATACCAAGCGCCATACACATACGCTTCTCACTTCCATAGGCATTCATCAGCACAGGGAAGTCATATCCGGTATTTTCGAAGAGAAGGGCCTTGCCACCATTTCCACTTTTACTTACCCGATCTGTTATTTCGGCTATTTCAAGTCGGGGGTCTACAAAAGATTTTATTCTGATAAGCTCACCCGCTTTTTCTAAAGCTTTAATAAAATCATCCTGATTGCGATAGGCCATACTTTGATTCTTCAGGAAGCAAAGATAGCGTTGCAAAGGCTAAAAAACATTTACAGGACAACGAAGATCCCGAAGTGCTTTCTGATTGCCGGAAAAATTCTCTTTAGGAAATAAAGTATAAGTTATTGTAATACCAGAAAAGTAATACCAGTCTTTAGTTTTAGGATTACCTCTTTTTGTACCTGCGGCAGGATATGTTTGACTTCCACCTTTCAATTCATCTCCACGGTAGGCCATTTCTGCACTGGAAACACCGTATTTCCCTGTTATCAGGATATTGTAGTCAGCATAAGTAGTACTAACATCATCTAAATAATCAGTAAAAGTTTTATTAAATCTAAATTCCCAGCCAATGGCAATATTCTTATTAACGGCGAATTTTATTCCGGCACCAAAAGGTATGGAAAACTGGTTAAGATTATACAATTTACGATCAGGGTAAGCAGCTAAGCCTTGTCCTTCAGTCCCGAGAGGCATTAACCAACGCAATGTTCCGGTTGAATCATAAGTATAAGGAGAAAAATGAAATAATGATACACCTGCAAAAATATACGGAGTATATCTTTTTTCTGCAATGTTAAATACTTCGTACACACCCGTAATACTTGCATCATAGATGGCAGAACTAAAATCAAGATTTCTTTTACGTTTTTCAAGGCTCCGGGCATACTTATCTGAAGCACTGATCTTGCCATATGTGGCAAGCCCCCTTAAGAAAACTCTGTCGGCAAGTTCAATCCTTCCACCTAAAGAAAAGGCAGGTTTAGCCTGAGAAAAAGTATAGACACTTTCCTGCAATTCACCCTGATAATTTGCAAACCCTGCGAAGCCTTCAAAACTAAAACGCTCGATAACCTGGTATAAAAAGTTCTGGGATTGGGTTGCAACTGAAGCTAAAAGCAATGAGATGCTAAATAAAATCTGTTTCACTGTCATGTTTTTAAATGAATGTTTTAACAACGGGACAGGATATTAAGATCTGGATTTGGCAAATAGATTGCCATAAATTCAAAATAAGTCAATTTATTTCATATAGTGATAAGTTTTCACAATACTTACACAATTTTGATCTATGACAATTTGTAGATTACCATAAACTCACGGGATATTCTCCTTTGGATATCAATGCATTAATATTGTTTTCAACATCAGGAGCATCCTCTTTATAAGTTACTCCAAACCATTTTGCACTGGTAGGGATTACTTTTAAAACATTATCAGTCATTGTAATAAACCTGGCAGCAACATCGACAACGTATATTTCAGACTTAATTTGATTAAGGTTTAATTTTAAAAAATCATCAAACAAATCTTTACAAATGCTGAAAACATAAGGTGTAAAGCACCAAAAATTCATTGACACCTTTGAATCAGATGAGACTTCAACTTCTGCTCCATCATCTTCAAAAACTATCTTGTTGCCTTTAGCAAAAATTTTTGTTCTTTCTTTTATTTCGATAAGGTTTCCTGCCGTATCAACTTTACAAACACCACGGCTAACTGAACCATTTTCCGACAAAGTTTTTACAAGCTCATATCCAATAAGCCCAAAGGTGTGATCATTCGCTTCAGTAGTTAAAAATTTATATGCTTTTTCAAATGCATCTCTTCCATAAAAATCATCAGCATTAATCACAATAAAAGGCTCATGCACTTTACCCGATGCACACAAGACAGCATGAGCTGTTCCCCATGGTTTTGATCTTTCCTGTGGAATATCATATCCTTCTGCAAAAGATTTCAAATCCTGAAAAACATAGTCAATCTCTATCTTCCCTTTGAGTTTTGTTTCAAATATTTCTTTAAAATCATCAACAAAATCTTTACGGATGATAAAAACAACTTTGCCGAAACCTGCTTTTATAGCATCATAAATTGAATAATCCATAATAGTTTCGCCTGAAGGTCCAAAACGTTGTATCTGCTTTAAACTTCCATAGCGGGACGCCATTCCGGCAGCCATAATGACAAGTGTAGGTTTCATATATTTATGGTATTAATGTACAATTCACATTTTTTGAGTTGCGAAAATAAAGAAACTAACCTAAATAGGATTTGCACAGGCAATCAATATTCCTCAATAAGTTAAAATAAGATTGTAATTGCCACTTAAGCTGGTATTTTGATTTAATTTACGGCTCTTCAAAACAGAAAAATCTTATTATATGAGCAAAGATCAGATTAAAGCAAAACTTGAACTGGATGCAAAGGCTAAATTAGGAGAAGGTACAATATGGCACCCCGACGAAAATCTTTTATACTGGGTAGATATAGAGGGCAAAAAGCTACATATTTATAATCCGGAAAACGGTTGTGATATTGAATTTGAAACAAATCAAAGAATAGGTACTGTTGTGCCGGTAGCCGGAGGAGGTGTTTTAACGGCATTACAAGACGGGATATACAGTTTTGATATATCTACCGGCTTATTCCATTTTATAAATAATCCTTTACCAGAGATAAACATAAGATTTAATGATGGGAAATGTGATCCGGCAGGAAGGTTTTGGGTGGGAAGCATGCACTTGTCTCAAATAAAGGGAGCAGCATCTCTTTACCGCATGAATTGCGATACATCAGTAATTGAGGTTTTGAATGGTGTAACCGTTTCTAATGGAATTGTATGGACGCAGGACAAAAAAACCATGTATTATATAGACTCCCCTTTAAGAAGGATTGATGCATTTGATTACGATAATGCATCCGGTTCAATTAACAACAGAAGAATTGTAGTTTCAATTCCTGAAGGTTTAGGTGATCCTGATGGCATGTCAATAGATATTGAAGGGAAATTATGGGTGGCACTATGGGGTGGATTTTGTGTCTGCAGATTTGATCCCTCAACGGGCGAACTTTTACAAAAAATTGAAGTTCCCGCTCCGCATGTAGCCTCCTGTGCTTTTGGAGGTAAAAATCTTGATATATTATATATTTCTACGGCAAGAGAAGGATTGACCCCAAAACAATTAAATGAATATCCATTGAGCGGAGGTATATTTTCTGCCGATCCCGGTATTATAGGTGAAAGAACTAATTTCTTTAAAGGCACAAAATAATAACATTAAATTCTTATAGTATAATTTAAAAACATTTTAATCAATAATAAGAAGTATAAAATATATAAAGGTTTCCACTTATTTAATACTCAATAAATTAACAAAAACTAACCACTATAGGGTATTGACATTCGCTAATTGAATTATTAATTTAGAGTAACATTTAAACCCATACTATTTTCCCTGATCAGGAAAAAATTTAAAGTAATCATCTCTAATGTGGTGGGTTAGTGTCAATCAACTTCAAGAGCAACCTCCTATATGGAGGTTGTATCTTTTTTAACGTTCTCCTCACAGAAATTGCAATGTGTATTGATTATTCTAGCAGTCATTTATTGCATTAAATAATTAATTTGCCTCTTCATCACGACGATAATAATGAAGTATTCAGCTCAACAGATTAGTTACAGGAGTACAAATGCCTTTTCCTCTTTAGCCTCAGACTATATTGATCAGGTCGATTTACTAACCGGGTTTCAGGAACATCCACCTACTTTGGAGGGAATATCCTCGGCCATAAAAGAAAGAATGCTCCTGCCAGTCAACAGAAAGATATTAGTGGAAACATTACAACTTCAATACCAAAGAATCAGCAGTTCAGAAAAGGTATTGAAAAATATCAGTAAATTAAATGCTTCCTCAACATTTACAGTCTGTACTGCTCATCAGCCAAATTTATTTACAGGATACCTCTATTTTATTTATAAAATTCTTCATGCAATAAAAGTTGCTGATACATTGAAAGCTGACTTTCCCGAATATGATTTCGTACCAGTATATTATATGGGGAGCGAGGATAATGACCTTGATGAACTGAACAGGATTTATCTGAACGGGGAGAAATTAGTCTGGCAAACCAGCCAAAATGGTGCTGTTGGCAGGATGAAAACTTCAGGGATAGAAGAAATCATTAAAAGTATTAAAGGGCAGTTGACCATTTATGAACATGGCACAGAATTAATTAAGCTTTTGGAATCTTCTTACTTAAACGCTACCAGCATCCAGGAGGGGACTTTCAGGTTTGTTGACAACCTGTTTAACAATTATGGGCTGTTGGTATTAATTGCAGATACTCCATTGTTAAAAAAAGAAATGATTACAGTATTTGAAGATGATCTTTTCAGACATACACCATTTAATATTGTGGCTAAAACAATAGATACCCTTTCTTCAAAATATCATATTCAGGTAAACCCCAGGGAAATCAATCTCTTTTATTTGAAAGATGACCTGAGAGAAAGGATTATTTTAGAAAATGAAATCTTCAGAGTAAATAATACCAGCATAAAATTTACACGGGAAGAGATGCAAACAGAGTTGAAGGAATTTCCGGAAAGGTTTAGTCCTAATGTTGTACTTCGTGGTCTATATCAGGAAACAATTTTACCAAACATAGCTTTTATTGGCGGCGGATCGGAAATAGGTTACTGGCTCGAATTAAAAAACATGTTTAACTACTATCAAACACCTTTCCCAGTTCTATTGTTACGTAATTCATTCCAGATAATTGAAGAAAAATCAGCTATACTGATGAAAAAATTAGGCATTTCTGCCCATCAACTTTTCACCCAAGAATCTTTAGTGTTAAATGAATTGATTTTAAAAAACAGCAGTATGCAACTCACACTTACCTCTGAAAAAAAACAACTATTCGATTTTTATGAAAGTTTAAAATCTGTTACCGCACCTATTGACCCAACTCTAACAATACATGTAAGTGCCTTACAACAGAGAGCCGGAAACACTATTGATAAGTTAGAAAAAAAAATGATCAGGGCAGAAAAAAGAAAGCATACCGATAAAACACAACAATTTACTAAACTAAAATCAAGGCTATTCCCCAATGGTAAGTTACAGGAAAGAATTGAAAATATATTGCCATATTATGCCCGATATGGAAAAGATTTTTTAAACCTCCTTTACGAAAACTCCGCCACTTTTGAACAAAAGTTTGTAATACTTGTGGAGCAATAACTGCATATCACTTTATTAACAGCAAAATTTTATTTTATATACCCTTATACCCACATACATATACTTTATATCCCCATTCATTAAGCTGAAACATTTCGTTGTCAGGGAGTATTATTTTTTCTTCGGTAAATAATTCTGAAAATGTACCCCTGATCTCCTGGTCAGAAATATTGAAAGCGGATGGATATGGAGAAAAATTTAATAATACCAACACTATATTATTTCCACTTTTCCGATAAAAAGCAATTATATGATTGTCGGAGGGTATCGTCAACACTTTAATTATGCTGTTTTTTCTCCAAAAGGACAAAGCAGGATTTGCAGTATGAAGGTGTAAAAGTTTTTTATAGAATTCAGATAATTCATACTTCTTAGTCCATTCAATTACATCCTTATCAAAAAATTTCAGACGTTTTTCATTAGGTAACTCCTGACCACTATATAACAACGGGACACCCGGCCAGGTAAAACTAAATACAGCCAACGCCAAAGCCATATCTCCGTACTTTTCAAACTCAGTTCCATTCCAGCTATTTTCATCATGATTTGTTGTAAAATATAAAGCGGCAGTCTGTGGAGGATAATAATCGGAATAATTTTTTAACAATGTTTTCAGGACATCAACATTTCTACTGGATTTGTAAAATGCTTCTGTTTTATGCATCCATTGCCAGGCATAGGCTACATCAAATACCTGCATATAATCCGGATTATCCAACGCATCAAATTCACCCAACCAAAACAATGGTTTTATTTTTTCCAATTCAGGTCTAGCTGTTTTCCAGAAATGCAATTCAACCCATGCGGCAAGATCACATCTAAAACCATCAATATCATATTCTTCAATCCAAAATCGCATTGCTTTAATCATAGCCATTACAAGATCAGGGTTATTATAATCTAATTCTATAATATCATCCATGCCTGAGGCAGCTTTAAAATTGCCATGTTCATCTTTCTCATAATATTCGGGATGTTCAGTTGTCCATACATGATCCCAGCCGGTATGATTAGCCACCCAGTCAAGAATGACTTTAAAACCAAGTTGATGACATTGCTTCACCAAATTTTTAAAATCATCTAGAGAACCGAATTCAGGGTTTACAGAAGTATAATCTGAACATGCATAATAACTTCCCATAGTACCTTTCAACTTCGCTTTAGAAATTGGAGTAATAGGCATAAACCACAATGTTTCCACACCCATCTCTTTTAATCGTGGCAATTCAGTTAAAAATGCATTAAATGTTCCTTCCAGGGTATATTGCCGAAGGTTTACTTCATATATATTAGTGTTATACATCCATTGCACTCTTCTTTTTAATACATCGTTAGCTTTACTCATGAACTTTATCTCATTTGTTTCCGGGAAGGTAATACATTTTTGCACTGAATCATGTCCATATTACATTACCCAATCTTTGTACCTTTGCAGGATTGAAATAACAGTATGAAACAATTTGATGTCCCGGTATTTTATCGCAGCCCTCTAATCTCAGCGATAAAAAAATACAGAAAAGCACAGGATAAATTGAAAAAAGATTTTACACCCACACGGCTTGATTTTGGTCCCTTACAAATTCATTTGGCAAGACATTTCGGGTTTTGCTACGGAGTGGAGAATGCTATTGAAATTGCTTTCAGAACTATAGATCAAAACCCGGGTAAACGAATTTTTCTATTAAGCGAAATGATTCATAATCCCCATGTAAATGAAGATTTACTTTCACATGGTATTCGATTTCTTCAGGACACACATGGAAATGTGATTATCCCATTTGATACATTAACTAACGACGATATTGTCATTATTCCTGCATTTGGCACAACACTTAAGATTCAAGATTTATTACTGAAAAAAGGTATTGATGTACTTAATTACAATACAACCTGTCCTTTTGTAGAAAGAGTGTGGAACAAAGCAGAACAGATTGCCCAAAAAGGATACAGCATTATTATTCATGGTAAACCAAGACATGAGGAAACAAGAGCAACATTTTCGCACAGCGCGGCTGGTGCACCCTCAGTTATTGTAAAAGATATGGAAGAGGCTATTTGCCTTGGAAAATACATAACAGGAGAAAGTAATTTGGCTGACTTTGAAGAAGAATTTAAAGGAAAATTTTCTGAAGGATTTGACCCGGAAAAGAATTTGAGACGAATAGGCATTGTTAACCAGACAACCATGCTCGCCAGTGATACGCAGGCAATAGCCGATTATTTCAAAGCATTAATGATCAGCCATTATCAATTAACTGACCAAACTATAGCTGAACATTTTGCCGATACAAGAGACACCTTATGTTATGCTACAAACGATAATCAAACGTCAGTTAGCGGTATGCTCGAAGCAAATGCCGATATAGCTATAGTAGTAGGAGGATATAACAGTTCCAATACTTCACACCTTGTAGAGCTATGTGAAGAACATCTCCCAACATATTTTATAGCAAATGAAAATATGATTCTTTCAAGAACAGAAATTTTGCATTATGATCTGCACACCAAAACAGAGAAACTAACCTCCGAGTATTTACCTAAAAAAGATATAGTAAGTATCCTCCTCACCAGTGGCGCTTCCTGCCCGGATGCGATAGTAGAAAAAGTTATTCAAAAAGTATCAGCCTTTTTTGGTGTCAGTGAAAAAATTGGTCTTCTTGTAAAAGAATTTGAAAAATAGAATTTTCAGAATTCATACTTTTTCTTTGGCTATAAATATTTTCCCGTTATAAACCTGATTAATGGCCTGTATCAATTGTTCTGCTACTGAGTGCTTAAATACATAACCCCGTGCACCTGCCCCTATCATTCGCTCTATATATACAGGATCTGTATGAAAAGAAACTCCGATAACTTTTATTTCCGGAATTTGATTAACTATCATTTTTGTAGCTTCAATCCCCGAAATATCAGTCATATTAATATCCATCAATACAATATCTGGAGAAAGTTCAACAGTTTTTTTTACGGCATCCCGGCCATTTTTACATTCAGCAAGTATCTGTATGTTTTCCTGAGATTTTAAAAACATACTCCAGGCACTTCTTACTGCAGGGTGATCGTCAGCAATAATAATTTTAATCATCTCTTTTAGGGTTTGCACGAATTACGAAGTAAAACTCGTAAAATTACGTGGTAAAAATCCTAAAAGTGGATAAAAACTCAGCGCTTCAGCAAATTAATTGACATAAGTTAATTGTCTTAGCCCAATGCTATATCCAGTACCTGCTGCATAGTTTTAACATAATAAAATTTTATGCCTTTAATAAAATCAGAATTAATCTCCTGAACATCTTTTTCATTTTGCCAGCATAAAATAACTTCCTTCATTCCTGCCCGTTTGGCAGCCAGAATTTTTTCTTTGATTCCTCCTACTGGTAAAACTTGCCCTCTTAGTGTTATTTCACCCGTCATAGCAAGATAGGGTTTAACTTTTTTACCTGTAAGTGCAGAGGCTATTGAAGTCATCATGGTTATACCAGCACTGGGACCATCTTTTGGAACGGCCCCTTCAGGTACATGTACATGAATATTTTCATTTTTGAAGATTTCACTGTCTATTCCATATTTTTTTGCATTAGACTGTAGATAGGTTAAGGCTGTAACTGCACTCTCTTTCATCACATTACCAAGGTTTCCGGTAAGCTTCAATTCACCTTTGCCTTCACTGCCTGAAGTTTCTATAAACAGTATATCTCCGCCAACATAAGTCCAGGCCAGCCCCACCGCCACACCTGGCATATTGGCTGTTTTGTAAATTTCATTACTATACCTTGCCCGACCCAATATTTTCTCTATATCTTTAAGAGCTACCTGAGGCTTCAACTTTCCCTTTGTTGCATATTCCTTTGCGAACGCTCTCATAATAGAAGCTAATTGACGATCCAGTTCCCGTACGCCACTTTCTCTTGTATAATCTTCAATAACTTTCTCCAAAACTGAATCACTCATTTTTAAGTTAACATCTTTCAGCCCATGCAAATCTTTTTGTTTAGGTAATAGATGCCGTTTTGCAATCTGGATTTTTTCTTCAACAGCATAGCCATTCAAATCAATAATTTCCAGCCTGTCTCTCAGTGCAGGCTGAATATGCTGCAAATCATTGGCGGTAGCAATAAAGAGAACTTTGCTTAAATCATATTCTAGTTCAAGATAATTATCGTAAAAAGCATGGTTTTGTTCCGGGTCAAGTACTTCCAGTAATGCAGAGGAAGGATCACCATGAAAATCTTTTCCTACTTTATCAATTTCATCAAGAATAATAACAGGGTTCCCAGATTTTGCCTTACGTATAGATTGAATAATCCGCCCGGGCATTGCGCCGATATATGTTTTACGATGTCCTCTAATTTCACTTTCATCGTGCATACCACCAAGGCTAAGACGGACATATTTTCTGCCAAGTGCTGAAGCGATACTGCGTCCCAAAGAGGTCTTACCTATACCCGGAGGTCCTACAAAACACAAAATGGGGCTTTTCATGTCACCCTTAAGTTTCAAAACTGCAAGGTATTCAAGCAGTCTTTCTTTGATCTTATTCATTCCATAGTGATCATGATCAAGTACCTTTTTTGCTTTTATAAGATCATAGGAGTCTTCTGTTCCATCATTCCAGGGAAGTTCAAGCATCAAATCGAGGTGATTATAAACCACTGAGTAATCTGGGGTTGAAACGTGCATACGTTCAAGTTTTTCAATCCCCTTCTTGAATAATTCTCTTGCAGCATCCGGCCATTTTTTTGTTTCAGCCTTTTTCTGCATCTCTCTAATTTCTCTTTCATTAGAGTCCCCGCCTAATTCTTCCTTTATGCTTTTTAACTGTTGTTGCAGAAAGTATTCTTTCTGTTGTTTGTCTAACTCAGTTTTAGTTTTAGTGGTTAGTTGATTCTTCAATTCGGCAAACTGCAATTCCCTATTGAGCAAATGCATCAACTTTTCTGCTCTGGCTTTAATATCATTTTCTTCAATCAGGCTTTGTTTCTCCTTTAAATCGGTATTGATATTACTGCTTACAAAATGAATAAGGAAGGATGGGTTTTCAATATTTTTCAGTATTACAGATGCTTCAGAAGGCATATTGGGCGACAGCAAAATAATTTGAGACGCAAGATCTTTAATTGAACTTACTGTTGCGGCAAAATGCTGATCATTGTCAAGATTAATCTTTTCGTCTTCCAAAAGTTCAATACTTGCTTTGAAATAAGGATCTTCAGCAGTAATCCTACTTATTACAAAACGTTTTCTGCCCTGAATAATGATGGTAGTTCCACCATCTGGCATTTTAATAAGTTTAATAATTTTTGCTACAGTACCAACAGTTTCAAGATCTTTTATAAGAGGTTCTTCAACAGAACTGTCTTTTTGAGCAATTACACCTACCAATTTGTCAGCCTTGTATGCATCATTTACAGCTTTTATAGAACGGTCTCTTCCCACGGTGATAGGCAAAACTACTCCCGGAAACAAAACTGTATTTCGTAAAGGCAACAGAGCGATTTCTGAAGGAATATCAAGCTCATCGCTCTTTTCGGAGTCTTCTTCATTCAAGGGTATAATAGGCATGAACTCCATTTCGTCTTCTGGTCTTAAAAATATTTCCCTGGTTTTCATAATCTTCTATTCTAAGTCAATTTGACACTTTTTCAAAGATAATCAGACTTTGAAAAGGTTGCCTCTACAATGGTCAAGTTTGATGCCAGTAAACTGAGAATCCGGATCAAATGATCCGGATTCTCAGTTTTACCCCGAAACTTTTGGAAATTATAAAGCAAATCCTATTCCTAATTGAATAGTCTGGCTTTTCCACTTATCCTGGTTATCAATATCATTAATATTACTTAGTCCCACAACATAACGGCCATATATCCTTAGTCTCAATATATTTATCTGGGCACCACCAATCATTGAAAAATCACCATTAGTAAAAGCCTCTTTTCCGTTTTCAAGGAAGTTTTTGTGGTCATTCATCAAAATGCTAAACTGCGGACCTGTCTGTAAAGTAAAGAAAGATACCGGTCGAAAAGACAACAATAAAGGAATACTTAAATATTTTAGTTGTACATCCTGTAATTCTTTTGAAGAAATTTTATAGAGATCTTCAAAGGCAGTTGTTGTAGTTGTGTTGACCTGATTAAACATTACTTCCGGCTGAATTCCCCATTTTTTTGTAAACATAATTTCAGGAGCAACAGCCAGATGGTAACCAAGTTTATACTCATCCCTGAATGATTGACCATCTATTTTACCCATATTACCTCCGGCATGAATTGCCAAGCGGAATCCCTGGGCAGAAGAGGAAGAAGCTATCATGAAAATAGCTGCGAGGAAGGCAGAAGACAATAAGATACGTTTCATACTTTGAGGTTTTAATTACTTGAAATTATAACAAGTCTTATTCCATTTGTTACTGATTTTCAGAGTAATTTGTTAAGCAAAGCATAGAAAAATGTTATTGTTATTTTGAATCTTCAGCCAGTTGATAATTCAAATATCTAAAATTTAAATCCTATAGTAAGTATTATATTCCCTACAGTGCTATTAACTTTTGAAACATTATACTCATTGACGTCAATCCTGTAAGGATAATATGCATCTCTTATAATCTGGTGAATATAGGCAAGGTCAACAAACACACCTTTATTGCGCCAGCCTAAACCGCCACTGATATTCATACGGCTTCCTTTAGTAATATCCTGAGTTTTGTTGTCAAAATAATTATTCGTGTAGGGATTACCGTAATAACCAAAGCCAGCTCTTAGCATTAGTGTTTCAAATTTCAACTCCCCTCCTATTCTAAGATTCAGGGCACTTTTAAAAACTTTATCAATTGTACTGTTTAACTTTGAAAAATAAGATAGATCGTCCTGGTTGCTTTTATCCTGAGCATTAAACGATGAGCCTTTGTATGATACATATTCCACATCTGCACTCAAAAACCCTTTTTGTGCTTTCACATCGCTTTCTGCTCCAAAAATATAGGCAAGCCCCGCTCCAATACGCATAGGTGTTCTGTAGCGATAGTTGTATTCACCTGGGTATCCATTCGTAAGATCAGTAGAATTTTTGGTATGTACACCAGCATACCCCTCGGTATCTGCAGTAATAGTTCCGGTATATGTATCCTTAAATGAGTACCATGAGGGACTGTGGAAATTTATTCCTACCCTTAAAGCATCAACGGGTTTAAATATTATTCCCAACTTAACAGATGCACCCACTCCATCAGTTTTCAGGTATTCTTCAGCATCAAAATAATTGAAATTATTATTTGGATTATTCGTAGCGTCTGATTCATGAAAAATACTTGTACGTGTAAAAGTTAAAGTATTAATATTTATAGAACCGCCGATATAAAACTTATCATTATAATTCGCCCCCAACCCAATACTAAAATCTGAAATACCTCCACTTGTAGTTATTGTTTGTCGTTGATTTAAACCAGTACTAACTGAAGCATTACTGAAATACCCTGCAATATTTCCATTGGCATCAGCTACAGTATCAACCAGAAATGTCCAATAGGCCAGACTGGCGCTAGAAGGAAAATCATTTTCTGCAGAATGTAAACTAACAGGGCTTCCATTGTTAAAAAGCTGATCAAGGTATTTTTCAGAAAAAGAGCTTTGATTATTTTTGCCTTCGGTCAATATCTGATTCTTAAAATTTGCCGTCTTACTTAAAGCGAGTCCTATACTAACATTTTTCCATTTGCTGTTTTTGTAAGAAGGGATTCCCCATACCACACCGATTGGTCCATAATTAAAACTGCTTTTGGCATCTGTTGCCGTTGAACCACGGTATGAGGTTTTGTTATTTGAAAATGAATAGCCCGGGCTTAGCACTAACTCACTAGTTTTATACATTCCAAGTCCGGCTGGATTGGTGTATAACGCCGTAATATCACCACCTAAAGCTGTAATCGCTCCTCCTATTGATTGTGTCCTGGCAGTTCCTTGCGGAGTTAGCCACGAATATCTGATTGCATCCAATGGTTCTTGTGCTTTCAAAACTGAACTGAAAAGAATAAAGCCTAACGTTACTATTACTTTCATTTTTCAAGATATTTAAATAACAATAGAAAACTTAATCATACTAAAAAGAGCGGTATGCCGCTCTTTAGTCTATTTTCAATTTCAAACCGAACTATTTGTATTTAAACTCAATGTCTGCCAGGACGTGAAGGAGCGCTACCGCCGCCGCCGCTACTTCCTGAAGAACTTGGTGTATAACTGGGGGAAGAGTTATTGCTTCTTGGAGAATCAAAAATTGTTCTTGAAGGTCTGCTATCACTCCCCGAACCAGATGATCTGCGCGGGCTGTAACTCTCTGAAGAAGATCTGCCCGGAGTCACATAATTGTTGTTATTATTCCCAAAAACTCTTCTTGGTCTGTTACCGTTATTGCCATTTATTTGTTCACCATTGCTGGTTGTACCATATCTGCTTAAATTATATGTTCTGGGTCCATAAGAGTTGGCCGGTCTTGTAACAGTTCCGGGTTTCCCTGTACCAGGATAGTAAATACCACTGCCATAATATGGATTATAAAAAGAAGAATAATAAGGGTTATAAAAGTTACCCCAACCACTGTATAATCCACCCCATCCTAAACCTAAACCCCACTGGTTTCCATAATAAGAGTAGGGGGAATAAAAAGAATAAGGGTTGTAAAAAGAATTATAATATGAATAGGGATTATAGTACCCCATTCCAAAACCACCACCAAAATAGGGAGAATAAAATCCATCATACATCGAATATGCGTCAAATGTTGACCATAAAGTGCGGTTTCTTACTTTCATTCTCAGATAATTATCTTCACTATTATAAGCTAAACGATCCTGATCTGTTTGCACATTTACATATTCATCATTTCCATTGCCGGAATAGTTGCCGTTTTCATCATTATCGGATGAAGCCGTTCTATACTGAGGAGCAGGAGAATAATACACGTCATCAGGTGTTTGACCAGATTTATACATTGTTGAGCAACTACCCAGACCTATTAGAGCAGCACTCAAAAGTAAAATTCTTGACTTCATAAAACAGGGTTTTAAATTTACAATATGAAGTTACTACATTTGCGCAATTTCCTTGTTAATATATTCAAAATAGTTGTTCATATACATTAAAAATTATTAATAAGAGTTTATTAACAAGAGTCAATCAAATTTAAAGGCAATAGAAAGTCATGAGTAAAGAAATAACAGCAAGATCACAGGATTATTCGCAATGGTATAATGATCTAATCATTAAAGGAGAATTGGCTGATTATTCAGCCGTACGGGGATGTATGGTAATAAAACCTTATGGATTTACTCTTTGGGAAAATATGAGAGATCAATTAGACCGGATGTTCAAAGCTACCGGTCATGTAAATGCCTATTTTCCACTGTTTGTTCCCAAAAGCCTTTTTGAAGCTGAAGAAAAAAATGCAGAGGGTTTTGCAAAGGAATGCGCAATTGTAACACATTACCGGCTAAAATCAGATCCGGAACATAAGGGGAAACTGATAGTAGATCCAGAAGCTAAACTGGAAGAAGAGCTTGTTGTTCGTCCAACAAGTGAAGCCATAATATGGAATACTTATAAAACATGGATACAATCATACCGGGATTTACCTATACTTGTAAACCAATGGGCTAACGTTGTACGGTGGGAAATGAGGACGAGGCTTTTTTTAAGAACAGCAGAGTTTTTATGGCAGGAAGGACATACTGCCCATTCCACTTCTGAAGAAGCAGTGGAAGAGACGGTTAAGATGCTGAACGTGTATGCTGAATTTGTAGAAAACTGGATGGCACTTCCTGTTGTAAAAGGTATAAAAACACCCAACGAGAGATTTGCAGGAGCTGTTGACACTTACTGCATTGAAGCACTTATGCAGGACGGCAAAGCATTACAGGCCGGTACTTCTCATTTTCTCGGACAAAATTTTGCGAAAGCTTTTAATGTGCAGTTTTTAAATAAGGACAACAAACTGGAATATGTGTGGGCAACATCGTGGGGAGTGTCTACCAGATTGATTGGTGCATTAGTAATGGCACACAGTGATGATGAAGGATTGGTTTTACCTCCAAAAATTGCCCCTCTACAGGTAGTTATCATTCCTATATATAAAGGAGATGAACAAAAAGTATTGATTGATGTTAAAGTAAAGGAACTCATTCGGGAACTTAAAGATAAAGGAGTAAGTGTAAAATATGATGACAACGATAATTCCAGACCAGGATGGAAGTTTGCGGAATACGAAAAAAAGGGTGTTCCGATACGAATTGCTATTGGTGCCAGAGATATAGCTAATAATACTGTTGAAGTAGCCAGAAGAGATACCCGCGAAAAGCAAACGATGCCCATGGATAATTTATCAGATCAAATAACCGGGTTGCTTGATCAAATACAACAGGAGATGTATAACCGGGCAAAAAAATACCAGGAGGAACATATAACGCCAGCAAATAACTGGGATGAATTTGTAAAATTGTTAGATGAAAAAGGGGGCTTTGTATCTGCACATTGGGATGGAACTGATGAAACAGAATTGCAAATTAAAGAACTGACTAAAGCTACTATAAGATGTATACCTTTAGAAGGAATAGAAGAAGAAGGAAAATGCATTCTCACTGGTAAGCCAAGCCGGAAAAGAGTATTGTTTGCTCAGGCTTATTAGTCCAAATCTTTATAAATTAATTTTGATGCTCACTCTTAATAGTCAATATTTAATATGGATTGACTGGCTGGAAAAGCATACACTTAAATGCCCGGTTGAGAAATATTTTCACATAGAGTGTCCGGGCTGCGGTATGCAAAGAAGTATTATTGCCTTGCTCAGAGGGAATTTTGCATCTTCTTTTACCCTGTATCCTGCGTTATTCCCTCTTGTGTTTCTTATGGTTTATACTTTGTTGCATTTTTTTTACAAATTTCCCAACGGAGCAAAATTTATTATCACATTGCAAATTATTACAGTTTCAACAGTAGTTGTAAACTATATTTATAAGATTTTTAACCACTTTGTATTTGTTTAAGCAATATGCAAGAAGAAACATCAATATTTGCTTCGCAAACCCAACGATCACTTCCTAATGCTTCAGCCGTACTGGCTTTAGGTATTATCTCTATTGTTGGTTGCTGTTGTTACGGATTACCAGGACTTGTATGTGCTATAGTTGCACTAATCCTCTATGCCCAGGATGCAAAACTATATACAGCGAATCCTGAATTATTTACTTCATCCTCATACAGTAATCTTAGGGCAGGACGAATTTGCGCTTTAGTGGGTCTTATACCTTCTATCCTGTTAGTATTATTCATGATATTCATTATGATTACAGCCGGATTCGGGTTACTAACAAATCCACAAGATTATTTTAAAAAAATTTAGAAAAAGATAAAAAAACGGACAAATGACCGTATCTTTGGGACAAGAGACAAAAAAATAGAAAATGGCTTATTCCAAAAGATCTCATGGTCATACTGAAAATAACATAGTTGAAGAACCGGTGGCAATCTATTATACCTCAGGAATTGCTGCTACTCTTCAAAATTTTATTACACGTTCCATTCATTTACTCGGAATGAATGGAATAGCATCATTTTCTAATGTACGCAGTACCTCAGATTTTATAGCTGTTATCAGAAATGGTATTCCTAAAAAAGCACTTGATAACCTGGTAAATAATACCGGAATTACTGTTCAGGAAATGTCTCAGATCATCAGAACATCAGATCGTACCCTAAGAAGATACACCCCCTCACAAAAACTTAATGCTGAACAATCTGAAAGACTTATAGAGCTGGCCAAGCTTTACAGCCGCGGTGAAGAAGTATTTGGCAATATGGATTTGTTTAAAGCATGGATGGATAGTTCTGTAATGGCACTTGGCAATAAAAAGCCCAAAGAATTTCTTGATACTTCAATTGGCATTGATTTATTAATGAATGAATTAGGCAAAATAGAACATGGAATTTTTGCATAATGACAGACGTTTACCGTATCAGCAAATGCCAATATATAAATGATCTGAAAGGCACGGGAGCAGCTTCTTATGCCGGAAGATGGCATAGCAAAGGAACATATATTTTGTATACTGCTTTAACAGCTTCGCTGGCTTTACTTGAAAGTGTAGTGCATATTTCCGGTATACCACTAATTGATTACTGCATGATATCATTAAAAATACCGGATGAAAATATAATAGTAATGAATATTACCGGGCTTCCTTCGTACTGGTCAGAACACCCTGCACACTCATCTTTAGGAATAATCGGTGATAAGTTCGTGAAGGAAAATAAATATCTCGCAATGAAAATTCCTTCGGCAATTATGCCTGAAGATTATAATGTTCTTATCAATCCAAATCATAAGGACTTTGAAAAAGTGAAAGTCAACTACACAAGGAAAGTACCGATTGACAACAGATTCTTTAAAACAAATTAATCCCTTATTTCAGAATTTCATGTCCCAACTTATCTCTTTTAGTCTTTAAGTATTTTTCATTATGAGGATTGGGACATATATGCAAGGGAACATTTTCAACTACATCCAGACCGTATCCCTGTAAGCCAACACGTTTGCGTGGATTATTGCTTATCAAACGCATTTTATTAACCCCAAGATAACGTAAGATTTGTGCCCCAACCCCATAATCTCTTTCATCCATTTTAAATCCTAAATGAAGATTTGCTTCAACGGTATCCATTCCTTCTTCCTGTAATTTATAGGCCTTAAGTTTATTTACCAGGCCAATTCCTCTTCCCTCCTGATTCATGTATAATACTACCCCCTTCCCTTCTTTCTCAACCATTTCCATGGCTCCGTGTAATTGTTCTCCACAATCGCATCGGAGTGACCCTAATATATCACCTGTAAAACATGAAGAATGTACTCTTACAAGTACCGGTTCATCTTTTTGCCATTCACCTTTTATTAATGCCATGTGCTCCCCGCTGGACAAGTTATTTCTTTCCTTAAATATTACAAGTTTGAAATCTCCAAATTTGGTAGGCATATTTACCCTAACAATTTCTTCTATCAGAGAATCAGCTTTGAGCCGGTATTCAATCAGGTCTTTTATAGTAATAAGTTTAAGATTAAATTTCTTTGCAATTTCCTGAAGCTCAGGTAACCTTGCCATTGTACCATCATCATTCATTATTTCCACTAATACTCCGCCATAGGGAGCATCAAAACCGGCTAAACGGGCTAAATCTATTGTTGCCTCTGTATGTCCTGCTCTTCTCAGCACCCCACCTGATTTTGCCTTCAATGGGAAAATATGACCCGGGCGTCCCAAATCTTCTGATTTCGTTTTTGGATTAACCAGGGCTAATATAGTTTTTGACCGGTCATGTGCCGAAATTCCAGTGGTACATCCATGACCCAGTAAATCAACTGATACAGTAAATGGTGTTTCGTGGAGAGAAGTATTGCTGTTAACCATCATGTCGAGATGTAAATCTACGCAACGTTCTTCAGTAAGGGGTGCACATATGAGACCCCTTCCGTATTTTGTCATGAAATTAATAGTCTCAGGAGTTGCATTTTGAGCTGCTGTTATAAAATCGCCTTCATTCTCGCGGTCTTCATCGTCTACCACAATCACTAATTTTCCATTCTTTATGTCTTTAATTGCACTCTCAATAGTGTCGAACATTCTAATATTTTTTGCAAAGTTACGTATTCAGTAAGTAGCAATACATAGTTGAAAAGCACCATGAACACATTACCGTATTTTAAATGTGTCAAAAATCCTAATAATATGTTAACCATCTTCAAACCTTTTTAACAGGTTTGGCTTTTCTTTGTGGCGAGAAAATTATCATGATTATGCAAACATTGAAAAAACTAACACTTATTACATTTGTAATCTTTGCATTTGCCAATAGTTTTGCCCAGGTTACAACCAGCAGCTTAAATGGAACTGTTTCAGATTCTTTGGGTGGTGCTCTAGATGGAGCTACAATCGTTGCCACTCATCAACCATCTGGTACTATTTACACAACAATTTCCGGGAAAGGAGGTTTTTTTAATATTGCCAATGCAAGAATTGGAGGTCCCTATCAAATCAAAATTGATTATGTGGGATATACTCCTCTGATTTTGGATGGAATTTTCCTTTCTCTCGGAGACCCTTATACAGTGAACGCACTAATGGGTACTGATATAAAGAGTTTGTCAACTCTTGTAGTTACAGGGAGGCAAAGAAAAAATATTATAGAAAAGACAGGTGCGTCAACCAATATTGGCAGCAGGCAACTTATGCAATTGCCCACCATAAACAGAAGTATTACCGACTTTACCCGGCTTACCCCACAATCTAATGGTAATTCTTTTGTTGGTCGCGATGGCAGATATAATAATGTACAGGTAGATGGTGCTAATTTCAATAATGGTTTTGGTTTAAATGATAATCCGCTACCGGGTGGTGGTGGACTTTCATTGGATGCAATTGAGGAAATTCAGGTGAACATTGCCCCTTATGATGTCAGACAGGGAGGGTTTACCGGTGCGGGTATAAACGCAGTTACAAGAAGTGGTACCAATACATTTTCCGGTTCTGCTTATTATTATTTTCGTCATCAGGGAATTACCGGACATAAAGTAAACGGTGAAGAAATCACTAATCCTGAGAGCTCCAGCAAAACTCAGGGCTTCAGACTTGGAGGCCCCATTATCAGAAATAAATTGTTTTTTTTCATAAATGCAGAAAAAATTGAAGAAGGGGGCGCCCTCGGGGGTGCAGTAAACCTCTGGACGGCTTCCAACGATGGTATAGGAAATGCTGATAAGAATATTGCCAAACCCACAAAAACTGACATGGAAGCCGTACGTAATCATCTGTTAAATCAATGGAATTATGATCCTGGCGCCTATGAAGGTTATGCTACAAATTCTAAGAATAAAACAACATCTATACTTGCACGAATTGATTGGAATATCAGCAAAAACCATAAACTTGCAATACGTTATAATCAGGTTGAAAATAATACTCCCCAACTGGTGAATAATAACTCAGGACCTTCACCAAGGTCAAGCATATACAGGGTAAGCTCAAAATCAATGGCATTTGCAAACACGATGTATTTCACTGCCAATAAAGTTAACTCTGTAACTCTTGAACTCAATAGTAAACTTAGTTCCAGGCTTTCAAATCAGTTGCTGGCTACATACAGCAAGATATATGCAGGACGGAGCTCCAATAGTGCGGAGTTCCCAATGATAGATATTGGTGACGGTACAGGTACATCATCAAGCTATGTAAATTATATCAGTGCCGGTTATGAGTTATTTTCTTATCATAATGAAGTGAAAAATGATAATTACAATTTCTTCAACAACCTAACCTATGTGACCAATAAGCATAATTTCATATTTGGCGCCAGTTTTGAAATCCAAAAATTTGCTAATGGTTATTTAAGGGAAGGAACATCCTATTACAGATATGCATCTGTGGAAGATTTTTTGAAAACAGGAACCCCGGATGAAGTTGCCCCTATTCAATTCGGGCTTACTTATCCTTATGAAGGACAGGAACCTTTCTCAAAAGTAAAATATGCACTTCCTGCTGCCTATGTTCAGGATAAGATTTCATTCACAAAAGATTTCAGTCTCACTTTGGGACTGCGTGCCGAAGTTCCGTTTTTCATGAACAAACTTACGCCTAATCCTTCGGTAGATAATCTCGAATTGCTGGATGTAAATGGTTCGCCCAGAAAGTATGCTACACAATGGCCAAAAACAAGGCTTATGCTTTCTCCGCGTATAGGCTTTAGATGGAATGTTGAAGGAGACCGATCACTTATTATAAGGGGAGGAACGGGGATATTTGCAGGAAGAGTGCCTTTTGTATGGCTAACGAACATGCCATCTAACCTTGGAGTAATTCAAAATACGGTAGAGCCCGGAGGTTATGCTGCCTCAGCCAGATGGATTGGTGATATCCGTTTCAATCCCGACAAATATTATTGGTTGAACCATACTCCGTCAAGTGCTCAGGATGTTTTTATCAAGAGTCCTAAAGACGGCGTACCATCTACCCTTGCTCTGGTCGACAATAATTTTAAAATGCCGCAAGTGTGGAGAAGCAGTATAGGATTTGATAAAGTACTAGGCAATTCGCCACTAACACTAACGGCTGATTTCATTTTTACTAAAGATATTCAGGCGGTTTACCAGTTTGGCGCCAATAGAAAACCTGCCACACAGCACATGAGCTATGCAGGTGATACCCGAGATTTCTTCCCTACCCAGGATTCGTATACCTATAATAATGAACTTGGGGGCAATTCAGGCAGTGTGCTCACCAACACTAAGAAAGGTTATTCTATGAACCTGTCTGTTGGACTAAGTCTTCCGGTGCGCAATGGATTGTTTGGATCAATATTCTACAGCGGAACGCTCGCCAACACCACTACCGACAATCCCGGCTCTAATGCAAGTTCGGCATGGGGTAATAGTCCAAACATAAATAGCCCTAATGATTTGATACTCTATTCGGGAGAAGATGCATTACCCCATAGAATTGTTGGGAATATATCTTACAGAGTGCAATACCTTAAATTCCTTGCTACTACTATTTCATTTTATTACAACGGGGCAAATCAGGGAAGATATTCGTATGGTCTTATTAGTGATCTTAATGGCGATGGTATAGCCGCCGACCTGCTATATGTCCCTAAAAGTGCAAATGAACTGAATTTTGCTCCCATTACCGGCAGCACTCCCTTTACAGTAGACCAGCAAAGATCTGCTTTTGATGCGTTTATTGATAATGATAAATACCTGAGCAAAAGAAGAGGGATGTATGCTGAAAGAAATGGCGCTTTACTACCCTGGTTGCATCGTTTCGATTTTAAACTGTTACAGGATATTTTCGCAAACATTGGGAAACAAAAAAATACCCTGCAATTCAGTGTTGACATCATTAATTTTGGCAACCTGCTTAATTCACACTGGGGGGTAAGGCAGGGATTAATTACCGGAGCAAATACCTTATTGCGTAAAAAAAGTATATCCGGCGAAGGTATTCCAACATTTACCATGAATACGGTTTCGGTAAATGGAGAAACCATTTTACCCACAACGGCTATTCGGGATATCACTACAACGGCAACAACATGGAGTATGCAAATCGGTTTAAGATATATCTTTAATTGATCTTGCAGAAATAGTACTACAGAAATTAAAAAAGCCGATTAATTCGGCTTTTTTAAATTTCTATCATGCATTACTCAAAATATAAATGCAATATTTGTAGTACGCCTTCAAAGTTTCTGCATTGCCACATTTTTATTTTCCTACCCTATACCCCCTGATTGCATAATATGCAATTACTACATAACAGGGAACAACAAGCCAGTATGCCTGATGAAAGGAATATTTATCTGCAAGTTTACCATAAATAAGCGGCAGAACGGCACCGCCTCCTATGGCCATTATTAGTAAGGATGAGCCAACCTTGGTAAACTTTCCCAGACCATCAATTGCCAGAGGCCATATAGAAGGCCACATCAAAGAATTGGCAAATCCAAGCAATGCAACAAAACATATAGAAGTATAACCTGAAGTAAACAAAGCTCCAAGTGCAAAGGCTAAGGCACAAAATGCTGAAAACTTTAATGCCTGTCGTTGTGAAAAATATTTAGGTATGCATATTATCCCTACAATATACCCAATGAGCATACCGACAAGGGTGAGGCTTGTAAAAAACTTTGCCGTTGACATTGGAATACCCAGAGATGCACCATAGTTAATAATGGTATCTCCCGCAATTACTTCAACACCCACATATAAAAATAAAGTGATTACTCCAATGACCAGATGAGGAAACTGGAATATATTTGTTTTGTGCTTATTGCTAATGCCTGTCGCTTCATCTTCCAGACTGGTGTCTATCTCGGGCAGTTTTGAAAAATATACCAATGCAGCCAGCAGCGCCAGTAGTACAACCATAATAGTATAAGGCATTATTACTCGATGGGCTAATGCATTTAATGCGGCTAATTTTTCAACTCCGCTTATTTTATCTATACTGTTTTGTAATTTATCTGCATCACCAAGAACAATTGCACCTAAAATTAACGGAGCTACGGCACCTGCTATTCCATTACAAATTCCTACAATACTGATCCTTTTAGCAGCACTTTCCCTTGGACCCAGGATAGTTACATAAGGATTGGAAGCTGTTTGAAGAATTGACAATCCGGTACCCTGAACAAATAAACCTATCAGAAAGACACTATACGTCCTGGAAAGTGCAGCGGGAATGAAAAGTAATGCGCCAGCAGCCATAATTAATAATCCCAACGCCATCCCTTTTTTATAACCCGTATATTTCAAAACAACAGAAGAAGGAAGTGCCATTATAAAATAAGAGATGTAAAAGGCAAAGGCAACGAGATACGAAGAAACGACATCTTCCAACTGACAGGCAATACGGAGATAAGGTATAAGCACTGAGCCTAACCAGGTAACAAAGCCAAATACAAAAAATAAAACACCTATAATTATTAGTGGATGTATTCCCTTTTTTTCTGATAGTGGAGGCCCGGGATTTATATTCATAAAAGCTGAAATTTTTTCCCGTTTATTTAAAGTTGGGATATATAACCAGAGGAAAAACTAAATCTAAAATACCATGTAAATGAAAAAAATGTTCCCCATTTAAAAATGAGGTATTCGTTATTAATAAGATGAGGGCATCGCTCTCGTTTTAATATTTATTGAAACAACAGCTATTTTCTATGATTTATTTTCACTACTCTACTTTGCAAGGTCTTTGGCAACCGGACCGGGAAGAAATGCCGTAGCATCACCACCATTTCTTATCACATCTCTTACTAATGTGGAAGCTACCGATGTATATTGGGGAAGGCAGGTCAGGAATATGGTTTCAATATCAGGTGATAAGCTTCTGTTCATATCTGCAATTGCCTTTTCATATTCAAAATCATTGACATATCGAATGCCTCTTAAAATAAAATTTGCATTAATTTTTTTGCAGCAATCCACAGTTAGTCCTTCATATACCAGGGCAGAAACCTTGGATTCTTCTTTAAAAATATCATTAATCCATTTCAACCTTTGCTCTTCTGAAAACATGGATATTTTACTGGCATTTCTGCCTATACCAATAATAAGTTTATCAAACAAAGAGAGGGAACGATTAATAATATCAAGATGTCCGATTGTAACCGGGTCAAAAGTTCCGGGGAACAAAGCAATTCGTTGCATAATACTGATCTTTAAGGGTTAATCGGTCAATAATAGGGAAATAGCAAGAATTAATATGGCTACGGTTTTAATTTGCCTGTTCCCTGCCACCAGCAAGTAGATATAGCACTGCCATACGTGTAGCTACACCGTTTTCCACCTGTTGCAAAATAATAGATTGTTTTGAATCAGCCGCATCGCTATCAAGTTCAACCCCCCTATTAATAGGTCCCGGGTGCATTACTATTATTTCTTTATCCAAAGTGTCAAGCATTCTTTTGTTAATGCCATAAGCTATATTGTATTCCCGAAGAGATGAGAACAATACCTGGTTTTGTCTTTCCAATTGAATTCTTAATACATTAGCCACATCGCACCATTGTAATGCTTTATTTATGTTGTATTCAACTCTAATATCAAACGCCTGACCAATATGTGGGGGTATCAGTGTTGGAGGACCGGCTACCATTATCTCCGCTCCCATTTTTTTGAGAAGATAGATATTGCTTAGAGCCACTCTTGAATGCATGATATCGCCAATAATAGCAACTTTAAGACCTTCCAGTTTCCCTTTCCTTTCCCTCATAGAGAATGCATCCAGTAATGCCTGTGTAGGATGTTCATTGATTCCGTCGCCGGCATTTACTATAGCTGCAGGTATATGTTTTGCCAGGAAATGTGGTGCTCCGCTTGCACTATGCCTCATCACCACCATATCCACTTTCATAGAAAGAATATTATTGACAGTATCAAGTAAGGTCTCTCCTTTTGATACGGAAGATCCGCTTGCGGTAAAATTAATAGTGTCCGCACTGAGTCTTTTTTCAGCCAGTTCAAATGAAATTCTCGTTCGGGTTGAACTTTCATAAAAGAGATTTACGATGGTAACATCTCTCAATGTGGGCACTTTCTTAATCGGGCGCTGTAATACTTCCTTAAATTGGGTAGCTGTATCTAAAATAAGAGTGATATCCTGTGGAGTGAGGTCTCTAATGCCTAACAGATGTTTTGAGCTCAGTTGCATTAGGATGCGAAATTAGCAGATAGTAAGAGAAATCCAAAAAGAGAATAAAAATGTTTTAATAAATAGTTTTTAATTACCTTTGCGACCCCAATTCAGGGGAGTCCCGGTTGATTACCAGGATTCAGATTGCCCCAAAGGCTCCATAAGAGTTTCGTCTGTTCGAAACCGCCCCACGGGTATCACAAAAACATATCATTTATATGCCAAAGGTAAAAACCAATTCCAGTGCAAAAAAAAGGTTTAAAGTAACTGGAACCGGCAAGATCACCCATCAAAAATCTTTCCGTCGTCACCTGTTGACAAAAAAATCAAAAAAACGTAAGCGTGCAATGAACATCCCTGGTGAAGTACATCAATCAAATATGAATTTTGTAAAACGCCTGCTTCGTTTAAAATAATTCCTACAATTAGCCGGCAAGAAACTACCGGTAAAATAAACAAAATTTCAAAACAGTTGTACATCACCAAAAGATGTTCCCAACTTAAAACTAAATAATATGCCTCGTTCAGTAAATGCTGTTGCATCAAAAGCACGCAGGAAAAGAATACTTAAAGCCGCAAAGGGCTATTACGGAAAACGTAAGAACGTTTTGACCGTTGCCAAAAACGTTGTGGAAAAAGGGTTGACATACAAATATGTTGGCCGCAAACTTAAGAAAAGGGAGTATCGTGCACTTTGGATTGCTCGTATCAATGCTGCGGTACGCGAAGAAGGGCTCACCTATTCTGAGTTTATACATAAACTAAATCAAAAAGGTATTAGCCTTGATCGCAAAATCCTTGCAGACCTTGCTATGAATGAACCCGAGAGCTTTAAAAAGCTGGTTACTTCAGTAAAATAAGGATTTTTTCAAATATCTCATTCACCCAAAAACCGGTAGTAAAAATAACTACCGGTTTTTTATAGTATTTATTCCAAAAAACTACATTTGCAAATCTTTCTTTATTCACCCTTATAACCGGTAGCGTTTAGAACATGAATAAATCTTATACCGATCTTGTAAAACAAACCTTTTATTTTCCCCAGGAAGGCTTTGATGTACAGGATGGTTACCTGCGTTTCAATGGGCTTGACTTGAAATCCCTGATTGATAAATATGGTACGCCGCTTAAGCTGACCTACCTGCCTAAAATTGGTAAGCAGATCACCAAGGCGAAACTGATGTTCAAGGAAGCCTTTAAAAAGCACCGCTATGAAGGGAAATATTTCTATTGTTATTGTACCAAAAGTTCCCATTTTTCATTTGTAGTTGAAGAAGCGCTTAAGCACGACATTCATCTGGAAACTTCTTATGCTTACGATATTGAAATCATCAACAGGTTGTACGAAAAGAAAAAGATAAATAAGGATATCCATATTATTTGCAACGGATTTAAGCAAAAAGGATATATCACCCGCATTGCACGGCTACTCAATTCGGGATTTAAGAATGTGATGCCCGTTCTTGATAATAAAGACGAACTGGATGCTTATCGCAAGTCGGTAAAAGTACCATTCAAACTGGGCATACGTGTGGCTGCTGAGGAAGAACCCACGTTTCCATTTTATACTTCAAGACTTGGGATAAGAGCAAGGGACATACTGGAATTTTATGTTGATAAGATTGAAGGCAATGAGCATAAGTTTCAACTGAAAATGCTTCATATATTTCTGAATAAAGGTATAAAGGACGATATATACTATTGGAGTGAGTTGAATAAAATAATTCATCTCTACTGTCAGCTCAAAAAAATATGCCCAGAACTGGATTCCATAAATATTGGTGGCGGGTTTCCCATTAAACATTCTCTCGGGTTTGAGTATGACTATCAGTTTATGATCAATGAAATTGTAAAGAATATAAAAAACACCTGTAAAAAGGCAAAAGTACCTATGCCGAATATATATACTGAATTCGGTAGTTTCACTGTTGGCGAAAGTATGGCGCATATATATAGCGTGATTGGACAAAAAGTTCAGAATGATCGTGAAACCTGGTATATGATTGATTCATCTTTCATTACAACACTTCCGGATACCTGGGGCATTGGAGAGCGTTTCTTACTTTTACCCATCAATAAATGGGATGAAGAATATCAGCGTGTGGTACTTGGAGGCATCACCTGCGACAGTCATGATTACTATGATTCGGAAGAACATATCAATGAAGTATTTCTACCCAAGATTGTAAATGGAGAGCCTTTATATCTTGGCTTTTTTCATACCGGCGCATACCAGGATCAAATAAGTGGTTATGGTGGTATAAAGCATTGTCTGATTCCATCACCCAAGCATGTAATTGTGGAATATGATAAAAACGGGAAACTGGTTGACTGGCTCTATGCAAAAGAACAATCAGCCCAGAGTATGCTGAAGATACTTGGCTATATCAAATAATATGGTAGTATCAGTTAGTATTTTTATTGGGATGAAGATTTATTTTCAGTACAATATCGTCTGCTGTCACAAACAAGATATCTTTTGTTTCATTAAATACACAATTTGAAGCCGAACGTCCAAAGACTTTAATAAGGCCCAACCTTGCACCTTTCGGGGAGATGATATTTATTCCATCAGGGCCTGCACTAAAAATATTTCCATGATTATCCAATTTGAAACCATCAGGGCCTTGTTTGATGGTTGCCATTTTTTTTAAGAGCGTAGCATCAAGTAAAATACCCCCGCTTACTATATCACCATTTTTACTTAGGTGATAAGAATACCAGGCCGGCCGATACTCATCACTGCTTGCTATGTATAGGATATCTTCGGCAGGTGAAAGGGACAATCCATTGGGACGGGGTATTGAATCAATCAACAGACTTAATTTTCCTTTAACATCAATTTTATATACCCCTTCAAACTTTAATTCTCGCTGCGGGTCATTTTCCCCATTAGGCAATCCATAAATTGGATCGGTAAAATATATATTGCCTTTTTTGTCTATTATCAAATCGTTGGGGCTGTTAAATCTTTTCCCTTTGTATTTACTTACCAGGGATGTAAATTTAGGAGTTGGATAAGAAACTCTTGCATCCATACGTGCCACCTGGCGATTCCCTGACTGGCAGAGTAATAATCGTCCATTATTGTCAAGTGATAATCCATTTGATCCAATTTCACCTCCCCTTGGCAATTTACCGGTGTAACCCGAAGGTGTAAGGTATACCCCTATACTGTCGCTTTCCTTCCATTGAAAAATTTTATTTTCCGGAACATCAGAAAAAATTAATCGTTGCTGATCGGCAATCCACAAAGGCCCTTCAGCCCAATTAAAACCCCGTCCTATAACTTGTGCAGAAGCATTTAGGTCAATTATCTCTTCCAGATCAGTTGCATACCAGGAAACCTGTATCAAACTATCTTTTGCAGATTTGCCTGATTTTTGGTGATGCTTTGTATATGATTCGTTACAACTCGATATAAGCGAGAATAATAATAAGAAGACGAATGCATTTTTCATTATAGAATAATTACTTTAAATCAGGTTAATTATATAGTCTTTTTCATTTACAAGATGACATACTACCATTCCGCTACACTTCCATCAATATGCCGCCAAACAGGATTGCGCCAGCGATGACCTTCTTTTGCCATCATGTTTACATACTCTTCATTTATGGAAATACCCAGTCCGGGACCTGATGGAACGTTGACATATCCATCTTTGTATTGAAACACCGATTGGTCTTCAAGATAATCGAGCAAATCATTGCCGGTGTTATAGTGGATACCCAAACTTTGTTCCTGAATAAAAGCATTGTGGCAGGTAGCGTCTACCTGCAGGCAGGAAGCCAGGGCAATAGGCCCAAGCGGGCAATGTGGCGCTGCTGCCACATCATACGCTTCTGCCATAGAAATAATTTTTTTACATTCTGTTATACCCCCTGCGTGAGACAGATCCGGTTGTATGATATCAACAATACCATGTTGTAACAATGTTTTAAACTGCCACCTGCTAAACATTCTTTCACCAGTTGCAATCGGTATAGAACAATGCTGTGATATTTCTTTCAGTGCTTCATTATTTTCAGGCAATACAGGTTCTTCAATAAACATCGGGTGAAGCTTTTCCAGTTCGCAAGCTAATATTTTTGCCATTGGTTTATGAACCCGTCCATGAAAATCCACCCCTATACCAATTTCTGTTCCAACTGCATCTTTTATACTTTGCACTCTTTCCAATACTGCATCAATTTTAGAGAATGCATCTATATATTGCATCTCTTCAGAAGCATTCATCTTTACGGCAGTAAAACCTGCTGCAACTGCCTGCCGTGCCGCCTCAGCAACCTGCGAAGGGCGATCACCTCCTACCCAGGTATATACTTTGATAGATTCCCTTGCTTTTCCGCCTATCAACTGCCATACGGGTGCATTGAAGTATTTCCCTTTTATATCCCATAAAGCCTGGTCAATACCTGAAATGGCGCTCATTAAAATTGGTCCGCCCCGGTAAAAACCACCCCGGTACATTGTATTCCAATGGTCTTCTATATTCATGGGATCCTTACCTATAAGGTAATCCATCAACTCATGTACTGCAGCTTTTACCGTATCAGCTTTACCTTCAATCACAGGCTCACCCCAACCAGTGATTCCCACATCTGTTTCAATTTTTAAAAACAGCCATCTTGGCGGTACCTGGTACAAAACATAACTTTTAATTTTCATACGGAATATCAATTCAGGGTTGAACTGTTGCAATATATTCTTTTCTTTTAATAAACACTCAATTGCCGTATGGTTATTCTAATAGCTTTTTGAATATATGGCACAACAATTGTTTTAAAAAAGTTAAGCAGCAATACAATCACAATTTATGTCTGCTATATTCAGTAACTTCATGTAAAACCTTCCTACCATGATAAAAGCCACCTCATTCAAAATTCCTCAGTACATTACTGAAAGACTATTCCGCCTGATGGATATTTTAAAAAATGAAAAAGTAAAATACGAACAGGCTTCATTGACCATACACGACAAACAGTTTAAGCAGAACATAAGTATCCTGGCACAGGAGAACAGCCAGTACGTGTCGGAACTGACCTCACAGTTGCAATCGCTTGGGGTGTATGACTGTATTGACTCGCCCGAGAAAATAGAAGATTCTGTCAACCTTTCTTCTATCTCTGATGTTGACGATCAGCCTGAAACTAATTTTAATATATTACAATTTTGTAAGAACAGCGAGAAAAAAATGATCACTGCTTATCGTGAAGTGTTGAATGAACCTTACCTGCTTGAGGGTTTAAGAGCAACAATTCGCCGTCAGCTCAATGGTATTATGTATGCTTTTCTGAAATTGAAGCTACTGGAAGGAACTAAATTTTAAAATAGCAGGATATTATTTTGTTGTTTTATCAAATTCATTCTGCCAACCGTCTTTTTTCAATTTGTCAACTTTTTTTAAGACCTCCTTTTCGAGGTCTTTTTTATAGGTAATAATTTTATCACCTGTCGGTTTGTCAAAAGCTCCAATAATTGACGCAGCAAGTATACCGGCATTTTTTGAAGCATTTAAAGCAACTGTGGCTACGGGGATACCATTAGGCATTTGCAAAATAGACAACACCGAATCCCACCCGTCAATAGAATTGGAAGACTTAACCGGTACCCCAATGACAGGCAGCGAAGTTAGAGAAGCTACCATGCCTGGTAAATGCGCGGCGCCACCCGCACCTGCAATTATTACTTTCATCCCCCTATTCTTTGCATTGGAAGCATACTCCACCATTCGCAAAGGGGTGCGGTGTGCAGATACAACCGTCAGTTCAAAGGGGATATCAAAAGTTGTCAGTATATCTGCTGCCCCCTGCATTACCTGCAGATCAGAATCGCTGCCCATAATTATACCTACCAGAGGTGTTGTTGCCGGCATATTTGTATATGATCGTTTGTTAAAAAATAATGCTTAAATACAAAATGAAACACTATACTAACTATCAATTTTTCCACTGATTACCTTCAGTGTATTTTTAATACGGTTTTTTTTAAAAATCAAATCCTGCCGGTCTTTTCCGATTATGGTTACATGCCCCATCTTTCTGCCAGGTTTAGTTTGAGCTTTACCATAAATATGTACGAATACATTATCCATTCTCAACACTTCTTCCAACCCATCATACACTGCATCTCCTGTATAGCCCACTTCTCCTAAAAGATTTACAATTGCTGCTGGCAGTATGGCAGCAGTATTACCTAACGGATAATTAAGTATCACCCGCCACAGCATATCAAACTGGGAGCTGTAATTTGCCTCTATAGTATGGTGACCACTATTGTGTACCCGCGGCGCTGTTTCATTTACATATACCTCTCCCTGTTTATCAATAAAAAGTTCTACCGCAAAAATACCAGGGCTTTTAAGTTCCTTGACCACTTTTAATGCAATAGCCTCTGCCTTCCATAATATATTTTCAGAAAGTTCTGCGGGGCTTACCTGATAATCGAGCAAGTTAAGTAATGGATCAAAAACCATATCAACGGGAGGATACAATGTTGTTTGAGCCGCCTCGTTTACTGCCACAATCATGGCTATTTCTTTGTGAATATTGATTTGTTTTTCAAGTACTCCAGGCTCGTCAAAGCATTTAGGTATATCATCAGGCGATTTGATAATCTGTACACCTCTGCCATCATATCCACCCATCCCCAACTTATGGACTGCTGGTAGAAATTCCTGATTTGCCGCTACATCTTTTGCAGACTGTGTGATTATAAAAGGAGCTGTAGGGATAGAAAAATATTCGTAATACTTTTTTTGTTTTACTTTATCTTTTATAATTCTCAAAGCTTCCGGCCTGGGATAAACATTTACTCCTTCTTCCTGAAGTTTTGCCAGGGCATCTTCATTTACTGATTCTATTTCTATGGTAATAGCATTAAGATCTTTACCAAAATTGTAAACATCATCAAAATTCCGGATATCACCTTTTACAAAATGATGGCAAAGATGCGCGGCAGGACAATGTGGATCATTTTCCATTACAAAAGTTTCCACAGGATAGTTAGCAGCAGCCTGCAAAAGCATTCGGCCCAATTGCCCCCCGCCCAGTATACCAGCTTTTATCATAACTTGAATATAAATGTGGCGTGAAGATAGCAAAGAGCAGGAAATAACCCGGCGAAAATGAAAAACTATGCAAAATACATTACCAGGTTTACCGTTAAAAGAGATACAAAATCGCAACAGGGTATATCTTGTTAAGATTTTTGAAAATATCTTAGCAAATTATACATGATATTTGCCCTGTAAAAACCGACCAGATGTAAAACTATAGTTTGCTCTGTTATAATAACATCCAATGAATATATGTAAATCCATTTCCATAACCTTTATAGCAATTGCCCTGGCAATTTCAGTCAATGGGCAATATTCATTTGTAGATTATCAAAAATCGTTTGCAAAAGTAGCCGATGTCTTCAGGCGCAAAGAAGATTCTCTCCGCAGACAATTCGAATCAAAAGGTTTGCAATGGCCGGCAAAATATGTGTATATACGTTCATTTAAGTACGACAGCCAACTTGAGGTATGGGTAAAAAACAGTGTAAAGGAATCCTTCAAACTTTTTAAGACTTATAAAATCTGTGCCATGGCCGGGTCACTTGGTCCCAAAAGGATGCAGGGCGATTATCAGGTACCTGAAGGCTTTTATTATATCAATGAATTTAACCCGAACAGCGCCTATTATTTATCGCTAGGATTAAATTATCCCAATGCATCTGACAGATTGCTGAGCGACTCTCTCGCCCCGGGTGGTGACATTTACATACACGGTTCGTGTGTAACAGAAGGTTGCATCCCCATCAACAACGATCAGATTGAAGACCTTTATGTTATTACAAGTTATGCAAGGGCGCTTGGGCAGGAATATATTCCGGTTCATATTTTTCCCATTCAGTTTAATAACCCCCGAAGCATAGGTTATCTTGATCGTTTTATGCAGATGTACAAAAGTTATCGTCCGCTTGCTGACAAACTTGAAGCTGCTTACAACTATTTTGAAAAAAATCACCAGGTTCCGGTAGTGATGGTAAATAGTTATGGACAGTATATCATTGACAATAACCAGAAAGCAATTGTTAACCAGCAAAAAACAGTTAAGCTAAAAACTGTTCGCACTATAAAAAAGGTACCTATTCCCGAAGATGAAATTGCCAAAGTAGTAAATACACTTCCTGTTTATCCGGGTGGTGCAAAGGCTTTTCAGGTTTTCCTGGATAAAACCAGTAAGGACGTGGCCGCACTTTTAGATGAGGGGCAAAAAGCCGCTTATTTAGTAGTTGAATATATTATTGATAAAGAAGGAAAGCCGGTATATGCCCATGTTGTAAAAGGGGGTAACGATGATATTAATGAAGCCCTGGAAAATAAATTTGAAAGCATGCCCAACTGGAGACCAGCTATCCGGCAGGAACAGCCGGTAGCTATGAGGCTCAGACAAACTGTAGTCGTAGAAACAACGCCATAACTCTTTTTCTTATATTCTATAAAAGAAGTTACTCACCCCTCTCCCATTGCTGCTTTTCTCATTTGACGCGCAGTTTCATATCCAACATAGTTTTCGATTCGCTTCTCAACAAAATAGATTACGGGGGTAAGCAATATGGCAATGGTGGCCTTATATATATAGTTCATGATGCCAATAGAAACCACCTGTGTCCAGGTCCAGTTGCCACCTAATTTAAATGCAATAGTCAGTACAATAAAGCTATCTATTAATTGAGACACAAGTGTTGAACCGGTTGCCCGCAGCCATATTTTTTTTTCGCCTGTTACTTTTTTAATCCGATGAAAAATAAAAACATCAACCATTTGACTTACCAGGAATGCCACAAGGCTACCAAGGATTATAAACATCCCCTGTCCGAATATACCACTGAAAGCAATTTGCAAATCGGGAATCCCATCCTGAGTCTTAGAACCCGGCCACCAATCAGCAGGAGGTATATGGATACTGGCATAAAACATAATAAAAGCATAGGAGATGAGAGCAACTGCAGTATAACTGATTCTCTTTACCGCTTTTGGGCCATAAAATTCATTTACAATATCTGTCATTACAAATTCGAGAGGCCATAGCAATACGCCACAGGTAAGACTAAACGATAATCCGCTATGCCCTAAAATTGTAAAGTTTACAGGCTGTAAACCAAACAACTTTTCGAGCGAGAAAATTTTTCCTCCTATACATTCTGCTATTAATGCATTTGCCACAAAAAAAGCGGCAAATCCTATAAATAGTTTGGCAGGCTTGTCTTTAAGAATTTCCTGGATCATAACACACATTAAAATTAAAGGGAAGACTAAAAATAATATTAATTTGCCGCCCTAAAACACGGTAAGTGAAAAAAATCAATTTCAAGGCAGCTATACCCCATTTGATAGCTATCGGTGTATTTCTGATAGTAACACTTATTTACTGCCATCCCGCCATGCAGGGAAAAGTACTGGAGCAGAGTGATAATATACAATGGAAAGCGGCTGCACAAAATTCATTTGAGTATAAAGAGAAGCATGGACATTTTCCGCTGTGGAATACACACCTGTTTAGTGGTATGCCCAACTACCAGGTGGCAATGGAAGCCAAATCCTATATCCCAAATTTTCATGCAATTTTTACATTAGGCCTGCCCAAACCTGCCGGATTCTTTTTTCTTGCCTGTCTTTGTTTCTACCTGCTTTGTTGTGTGCTGGGCATAAGAACTGTCATCGGCATCCTCGGCAGTCTTGGATTTGCTTATGCCACTTATAATGCATTAATAATAGCCGGGGGACATGATACCAAAATGTGGACGATTTCGTATATGCCGGCTGTGCTGGCAGGCATGTTGCTCATTTATCAAAAAAAATACTGGATAGGAATGGTAGTAACTTTGATTGCCGCTACCTGGGAAATAGCGTTTAACCACGCACAGATTACTTATTATTTCTTAATCACTGCGGGCCTTATTACTACAGGCTATATTATTCAATGGATAAAACAAAAAGAGTGGAAACACCTGGTAATATCTCTTGTACTTGCAGGGATTGCCGGCGCCGCTGCCATAGCCAATTCTGCTATGACACTGCTGACCACCGCCGAATACGCCAAATACACCATGAGAGGTGGAAAGACCATTGAAACTTCCGGTTCTGAAATAAAAAAAGTAGATACTAAAGGATTGGATAAGGATTATGCTTTTCAGTATAGTATAGGCAAAAGTGAAATACTCACTTCCTTTATGCCCGGTGTTTTTGGGGAAAGTACTTCCTCCCATTTCCCTGATGATTCAAAATTTGTAACGGAATTAACAGAAAAAAATATCCCAGAAAATCAGGCAATGCAGTTGGCAGCTTTCATCCCCAAATATTGGGGTGGAATGACTGAAGGTACAGGGGGGACTCTTTACTACGGCGCCATTATTTGTTTCCTGGCGATTATTGGAATGGTTGTTATTAAAAGCAACATGAAATGGTGGATGGCGGCCGCTATTGTATTTACTATTTTCATGGCCTGGGGCAGAAACTTTGAAGCTTTTAATTCATTTTTACTGAACCATTTTCCTTTATACAATAAATTCCGATCCCCTAATACAGCTTTGGTAATACCTCAATTCCTATTGCCATTGCTCGCAGCGATGGGGCTGCAGCAGATATTTTTTGAACCAGACGGAAAAGAACGACTACAAGCTTCATTCAAAAAAATACTATATGTTTTGGGCGGATTGTTTGGCATAACACTGCTTATCTATCTTTTCAATGATTTTACAAGCCCCTTTGACGACAGGTGGTTACCTGCTATTTTCAATTCGCAGAATGATAATTCTGAAATGAAAAGGGTGATTGTAAATGCGCTTAAATCGGAACGGAAGGCGATGTTTATAAGCAGTATATTCAGGGCATTGCTTTTTGCAGGGTTAGTAATTGGTTTATTGTATTTGTATCTGAAAAATCAACTAAAACCACTTGTTATAGTGATCATCTTTACGGTAATCAATGCCATTGACCTGCTGGCATTTGATAATCATTATCTGAACAGTGATAATTACACAGATGCCGACAGTTATAATTCTCAAAATTTTACAGCCTCTGCAATAGACAACCAAATAACTCAGGATAAAGATCCCCATTACAGAGTGTTTAACCTTATGGCAGATACCTACAACGATGCTATTACTTCTTATCATCATAGGTCTGTTGGAGGTTATCATCCGGCAAAGCTGAGAATATACCAGGATTTGATAGAAACACAATTAGCTAAGCAACCACTAAATATGGATGTGCTGGATATGCTGGATACCCGTTACATTATTTTCCCTTCGCAGCAACAGCAGGGGCAAGGGCAGCCAATGGTATATAAAAACGATGGTGCATTGGGTGCAGCATGGTTTATCAAACATATCAAATATGTAAATGGCCCGGTAGAGGAAATAAAATCGCTGGATAAGTTTGGGCCAAAAGATACCGTTATCATTGACCAAAATGTCAAAAACATTGCCGGCAATGATCCCACACCCGATACAACTGCAACAATACAACTTAACAGCTATGGCAATGATGAAATCAAATATAGCACCCAGGCAGCTTCACCACAGTTTGCAGTTTTTAGTGAAGTGTATTATCCTGCGGGATGGAGCGCCTATATTGACGGGAAGAAGACGGAATATCTGAAAGTTGATTATCTCCTGCGGGGTATGCCTGTGCCTGCGGGTAAGCATGAGATTGAATTCAAATTCGAGCCGGCTTCATACAGTACGGGACAGAAGTGGATATACTTTGGTAATGCATTATTTTATATTGCATTGGCCGGTGCTGCGTTTGGCTGGTGGAGAAAATCAAAACAAAAGACGGCTTAAATTTTATAGTCGGGAAAAAGAATGACAAATGTTTTAGGTATTGCTTCTTACCGTTTTCTGCCTGCTATTACAGGCGGGCAGAAAGGTATCGCATTGTTTTATAAATATTTTTCCGGTTATGTACAATTGTATTGTGCTTCGGTTAGTGATATGTCCATTGATGCGAAAGAAGGAGATTATGAAATAATACCCGTCTTTTCAAAAAGCAGCCTGCGGTATATTAATCCATTCTATTTTTTCAGGCTCAGGCGTATTATAAAAGAAAAAGCTATCACCCATATATTGCTGGAGCATCCCTATTATGGGTGGTTGGGATATTTGCTGAAAAAATTTGGAGGAGTTAAACTGATTGTTCATTCCCACAATATTGAAGGACTAAGGTTTAAAAGCCTTGGAAAATGGTGGTGGCGTATTTTAATGTACTATGAAAAAAGGGTGTACAGGAAAGCTGATATGAATTTCTTTATTACCGAAGAAGAAAGAATATTTGCCATTCAAAATTTCGGATTGAAAAAAGACAGTTGCATCACCATTACTTATGGCACTGAACTACAAACATCTACAACCTCAAATCAAAAAGCGGCTGCAAAAAAAACAGTTTGTAAAATACATGACATCAATGAAGATATACCCCTACTCCTGTTTAGTGCAGCATTCAATTATATGCCAAATCAAAAAGCATTAGACAATATATTGTTTGATATTAACCCAAAACTGTTTTCGTCGGAACGCCCTTATCATATCCTCATCTGCGGACCAGGGTTGCCAGATCATTATGAACAACTATCCGGTTATAAGAGTAAACACATTACTTATGCGGGGTTTGTTGATGATATCAACCTCTATTTCTGTGCAGCAGATGTTTTTATTAACCCCATTCGCGAGGGCGGTGGTATTAAAACCAAAGTAGTGGAAGCATTGGCTGCAAACTGTTCGGTAATATCCTACAGAAGTGGCGCCTATGGTGTACCGGTAGAAGTGACCGGGGGGAAATTATGCTTAACGGATGATGCAGGTGAATTTGCTGAGTGCGTATTAAAGAATATGACAATAAGTACTTCTTCCGTACCCGAAGCTTTTTTTAAGCATTTCAACTGGAAAGAAATTACAAAGAATGCTGCAAATGCATTTCGTTTATGTAAATAAATTATGCATGTATAGTTTATACAATACCGCTACTATCCATTTCTGGAGAGTTTATTAGTTAATGATTGATTCAATCTTTTGCATCAAACCCCAATTGTATCATTGTTAATTGGACCCTCAATATAGTTGTATGGGATTTTTAGATTTAACTATACCAAGAAATTTGTACAACTGATTTATCTTTCCCCTAAATACCGACAGGCATAAACCATTGGAAACCTACCAAACACACACCCGCAATAATGCCATAGGCATGATATTTACCGTTATCAGAATGAAGAACTTTCACTAAACCAATTCAGAATATTGATATTATTTGAAATCATTTAGCTTTGCTCAACTTTATAATCTCATGAAAGTTGTAATATTTGCAGGTGGTCTTGGAACAAGACTTGCCGAAGAAACTGATACACGTCCCAAACCTATGGTGGAAATTGGCGGCAAACCAATATTGTGGCATATTTTGAAAATATACAGCCACTATGGGTTTAATGATTTTATTATATGCCTGGGATATAAGGGGTATATTATTAAGGAGTACTTCATGAATTATTTCCTGCACAATTCTGATATCAGTATTGATATTGCTAACAATAAAATGGAAGTATTAGGCTCGCATTCTGAAGCATTTAAAGTTACACTTATTGAAACCGGGAATAATACTAAAACCGCAGGACGTTTACAACAAGTACAAAAATATATAGGAAATAACGACTTCATGTTAACTTACGGCGATGGAGTAACTGATATAAACATCGCCGATCTTGTCGCCTTTCATAAATCTCATTCTAAAATTGCCACCGTTTCAGCAGTGCAACTGGAAGCCCGGTTCGGCGGTATGGATATTGCGGATGACAATTCAGTAGCATCATTCAGAGAAAAAGCAAAAGATGAAAGCAAATGGATCAATGCCGGTTTTTTTGTATTAAAACCTGAAGTTTTCAAATATTTAGGTAGTAACATGAATGATATGATGTGGGAAGACGAGCCCCTGGAAAACCTTACCAGGGACAATCAATTGGTAGCCTATAAGCATAAAGGGTTCTGGAAATGTATGGATGCCATGCGTGATAAAATTGAACTCGAAACACTTTGGCAAAACAACGCCGCAACATGGAAAAAATGGTAAGTAAAGCATCGCTCCAGGGCTTCTATAATCAAAAAAAAGTATTTGTAACCGGACATACCGGTTTTAAAGGTGCATGGCTGTTACTGCTTCTCCGCGAATTGGGTGCAGATGTCAAGGGGTATGCACTGGCACCGGAGTTTGACTATTCATTGTTTAATATTGCTGAAACAAAAAATTTTTGTCAAAGTATCATTGCTGATATAAGAGATAAAAAAAGATTAGAGGCGGAAATAAAAGCATTTCAACCGGATTATGTATTTCATCTCGCTGCACAGCCATTAGTACGACGGTCCTATCAAATTCCGGCCGAAACTTTTGAAATAAATGTTACGGGCACTGCAAACCTGCTTGAATGTATTGCAGCATTGAAAAAAAAATGTACGGTGGTAGTGGTTACTACCGATAAGGTATATGAGAATAAAGAACGGCATATACTGTATAAAGAGGATGATGTATTAGGCGGCTATGATCCCTATAGCGCCAGCAAAGCATGCACAGAACTTGTGGTAAGCTCTTTCAGGAACAGTTTTTTTAATGCTGCAAAATATAATGAGCACCAAAAAGCAATAGCCACGGCAAGGGCCGGGAACGTAATCGGTGGCGGTGATTGGAGCACAGACCGGATTATACCAGATATTATACGGTCATTGCAGGCCAATCAAAATATTATTGTACGTAACCCTACATCGGTGCGCCCCTGGCAACACGTGCTGGAACCTTTAATCGGATACTTGCTGCTGGCTGGTATGTTAAACGATCATCATGAAGCGTATGCTTCAGCATTTAATTTTGGACCCCTGCCCGTTGATCACCTGACCGTTGAGGCGTTTGTTGAAAAATCAATTGATGCCTGGGGAAGCGGCAACTGGACAGATGCATCCGCACCTGGTCAGCCACACGAAGCCGGTTTATTGCAATTAGACATTTCAAAAGCGAAGGATCAGTTAGAATGGACACCTAAATTAGATGCCGGCACCGCCATTGGCTGGACTATTGACTGGTACAAACAGCCCGACAACAGGAAAAAGGAATATACAATACAGCAAATCAACACGTATCTTGCTTTATGATCTTCACTCCTACTCCTTTAAATGGCAGCTATGTAATAGAACCGGAGCAGTATACAGACAACCGGGGGTGGTTTGCCAGATATTATTGCAAAAAAGAATTTGGGGCGATAGGCCATGAAAAAGAGTGGGTGCAGATGAATCATTCGTTCACTGCAAAAAAAGGAACCATCCGCGGTATGCACTACCAGGTAGCTCCTTATCAGGAAATCAAGATGATCCGCTGTATTGCCGGCGCAGTGTTTGATGTGATTATAGACTTAAGATCCGGCTCGCCTACCTTTCTGCACTGGTTTGGGGTAGAATTATCGGCACAAAATAAAAAGATGATCTATATTCCAGAGGGATTTGCGCACGGCTTTCAGTCGCTTTGTGATCACGTTGAATTACTGTATCACCATTCCGAATACTATACGTCGGGTGCAGAAGGTGGTGTACGATATAATGATCCAGGCTTTACTATTGAGTGGCCCCTGGCCCTGAGCATGATATCAGACAGAGATTCGGCACATCCATTTATTGATAACAATTTTAAAGGGATATAACTTATGCAATGCAGGTTTTGCAAAACAACACTTAGCCATGTATTTATTGATCTTATCAATTCACCTGCCTCCAATTCTTTTCTTACAAAAGAACAACTGAACGAGCCGGAAACTTTTTACCCCCTGAAAATATATACCTGTCATCAATGTTTTTTAGTGCAGGTGGATGAATACAAAAAATCTGACGCTATATTTAATAGCGATTATGTCTATTTTTCATCTTATTCAAGCAGTTGGTTACAACATGCCAAAGCATACACCGATAAAATGACCGAAAGGTTTGGTTTAAATCCCTCGTCAAAAGTTGTGGAAATTGCATCAAACGACGGGTACCTGCTGCAGTATTTTCACGAAAAAAATATTCCCGTTTTGGGTATTGAGCCTACGGCGAATACCGCAGAGGTTGCAGCAAAAAAGGGTATAGAAACTGTAGTGGACTTTTTTGGCGTTAAACTTGCACGGGAACTGGTGTCAAAAAATATTGTTGCCGACCTCCTGCTGGGTAACAACGTACTGGCGCATGTACCGGATATTACAGACTTTGTGGGAGGGATGAAAATTCTCCTGGCTTCAAAAGGCGTTATCACCATGGAATTCCCACATCTCATGCAATTAGTGGATAACAATCAGTTTGATACGATTTACCATGAACATTTTTCTTATCTCTCATTTGGAACCGTACAAAAAATATTTGCTTCCCGGGAACTGGAGTTATTTGATGTGGAAGAAATTCCTACACATGGCGGGTCTTTAAGAATATATGCCAAACATGTTGAAGACAATAGCAAAACAATTTCAGAAAATGTAGCTAAGCTCTTAAAAAAAGAAGCTGACAAAGGGCTGAACAGCACTGAGTACTACAATGGATTCCAGGCAAAGGCCTTGAAGGTTAAACTTGACCTTACTGAATTTTTGATAGACTCTAAACGAAATAATAAGAAGATTGCCGCTTATGGCGCTGCTGCAAAAGGCAATACTTTACTTAACTATTGTGGTATTAAAAATGATCTGATTGATTATGTTGCAGATGCCAATCCGCACAAACAAAATAAGTGGCTGCCGGCAAGCCATATACCCGTAGTGAATGAAGCCCATTTAAAAAATGACAAACCGGATTATGTTATTATTTTACCCTGGAACCTGAAAGAGGAAGTAATGGAACAACTTTCCTACATAAAGCAATGGGGTGGCACATTTGTAATACCAATTCCGGCCTTACAAATAATTAAATAATCATGCAGAAAGTATTGGTAACCGGGGCAACGGGATTTATTGGGAATTATGTGGTAGAAGAATTATTGCAAAGAAACCTCTTTGTGATTACCAGTTCAGTTGACGAAGAAAAAGCCAGGCAGAAAAACTGGTATAATAAAACTAACTATCGCCCGCTTGATCTGAAGCAATTAAAGCAATCGGAAAATTATTTTGAGTTCTTTGGCAGGCCAGATATCGCGATACATCTAAGCTGGGCCGGGCTCCCGAATTATAAAGACAATTTTCATACACTGCAAAACCTGCCGGTACATAAAACATTTCTTGAAAACCTGATAAGGAATGGTTTAAAAAACCTGAATGTAACGGGCACCTGTTTTGAATATGGCATGCAGGAAGGGAAGCTGTCTGAAAATATGCCGTCCCTGCCTCAAAATGAATACGGACAGGCTAAAAACGCGCTCAGGATGTTTGTAGAAGAACTGACCAAAAAATATTCTTTTGACTACAAATGGATCAGGCTGTTTTACCTGTACGGAAAGGGACAAAACGTAAAATCCTTACTTTCGCAACTCCGGCAGGCGATTGACAATAATGACAAGGTGTTTAATATGAGTGGCGGCGAACAAACCAGAGACTTTTTACCCGTAGAGAAAGCGGCAAAATATATTGTGGACATTGCCCTGCAAACAAAGTTTACAGGCATTATCAACTGTTGTAGCGGTGTGCCTGTTACGGTAAAACAACTGGTAGAGCAATACTTGCAGACAAAGCAAGCGACAATACAATTAAACTTAGGTTATTATCCCTATCCCGATTATGAACCAATGCATTTTTGGGGAGATAATGATAAATTAAA